>JAFYLS010000094.1 GCA_017550035.1 Clostridia bacterium | reverse complement strand
TGCTACAACCTGCCTGTGCTCAATGAGATCCTCCATAATCCCGATGCCCGCGCCCTGTATCTGTTTCCTACCAAGGCGCTGTCTGCCGATCAGGTCAGCGAACTGTATGAACTGATCACCTTGATGGATGCGGACATCAAAACTTTTACCTATGATGGCGATACCCCCGGTGCGGCCCGCCGCGCCGTGCGTCAGGCAGGCCACGTGGTGGTGACCAATCCGGATATGCTGCACAGCGGCATTCTGCCCCACCACACCAAGTGGGTGAAGCTGTTTGAAAACCTGAAGTACATCGTTATTGATGAAATTCACAGCTACCGCGGCATCTTTGGCTCCAACCTCAGCAATGTGCTGCGCCGCCTGCTGCGTTTGTGCGCGTTTTATGGCAGCCATCCCCAGTTCATTCTGTGCTCTGCCACCATCCAGAACCCCAAAGAACTGGCGGAAACATTGATCGGCAGGCCCGTCACGCTGGTGGACGATAATGGCGCGCCCAGCGGCGAAAAACATGTGATCTTCTATAATCCGCCGGTGGTCAATGCCCAATTGGGCATCCGCAAGGGCGTTATGCCCGAAACAAGGGCCATTTCTTCCATGCTGGTGAAAAACGGCGTGCAGACCATTGTGTTTGGCAAAAGCCGTTTACAGGTGGAAGTGCTGACAAGGCAGCTCAAGGAACTGGTCAGCGATCCTCTGGGGTATTCGGGCAAGGTGCGCGGCTACCGCGGCGGTTACTTGCCTTCTGAACGCCGGGAAATTGAACAGGGCCTGCGCAGCGGCAAGATTCAGGCAGTAGTTTCCACCAATGCTTTGGAACTGGGCATCGATATCGGTGCTTTAGAAGCCTGTGTGCTATGCGGCTACCCCGGCACCATTGCCAGCACCTGGCAGCAGTCGGGCCGCGCAGGCCGCCGTCACGGCGTATCGGCTACCTTCTTTGTGGCCTCTTCTTCGGCAATTGATCAGTTCATCGTGACCCATCCGGATTATTTCTTCAGCCAGTCACCGGAAAATGCACTGCTGAACCCAGATAATTTGTATGTGCTGCTGAACCACTTCAAGTGCGCGGCTTACGAACTGCCCTTTAAGGACGGCGAAGGTCTGGGCAATGCAGCAGGAGCGGAAGAAATGCTTTCCTATCTGGAAGAAGCCAGCATTCTCCGGCACGTGGGAGACACCTTCTACTGGTCGGCGGAGGATTTCCCTGCCAGCGAACTGAGCCTGCGTACCGCCATGACGGAAAATTATCTGATCATTGATATCAGCGACCCTGCCCATCCCCGGATGGTGGGCGAAATGGACCGCTTTACCGTGCCCATGCTGCTGCATGAAAATGCCATCTATATGCATGAGGGGCAGACCTATCAGGTGGAAAAGCTGGACTTTGACGCCTGCAAGGCCTATATCCGCAAGGTGAATGTGGATTACTACACGGACGCCGATTTGAACGTCAGCCTGAGTCTGCTGGATATCGAAAAGGAAGAACCGCATGCGTTCTACGGTGAAGTGAAGGTTACGGCGCTGGTCAAGATTTTCAAGAAAATGCGCTTTGATACGGGCGAAAATCTGGGCTTTGGCCCTGTGCGTCTGCCCGAAACGGATATGCACACCACGGCTATGTGGATGACGCTGCCGGACGAAATTGTATCCCTGTACGAAAAGGATGCTTTGCAGGGCGGTATGCTGGGCATCTCCAATCTTCTGCGCATTGTAGCACCCTTGTATCTCATGTGCTCGCCCCGGGATATTGCGGTCAATTATCAGGTGAAGTGTCCCTTTACGGATAAGCCTACATTGATCATCTACGATAACTGTCCCGGCGGCGTGGGCCTTGCAGAAAAGGCCTTCCGTATGCGTAGAACGCTTCTGCAGCACTGTTTGCTGCTGGTTCAAGACTGCAGTTGTCCTCAGGGGTGCCCCTCCTGCGTGGGCCCTGTGGGCGAAGTAGGGAAGGAAGGCAAAAAAATGGCGAAGCGGCTTCTTGAGCAGATGCTGGCTTTGCAGGATTGACGATATCAATAAAGGAGGCATTTTCAGATATGCCCAGCCTTGAAAAATATTCCCGGGAACTGGATTATTCCTATACCCCCGGCGTGTTTCCTTCCATGGAAGCGCTTACCAAGCGTCCGGACAGCGTTCGCCGTTTGCTGATCAGCGAAAAGCTGGAGGGAGAAGGAAAAGAAAAACTGCTGGAAAAGTGCGCGCAGCTGCGTGTGCGTGTGGAAGTGGCGGATAAGGCGCTTTCCCGCATTTCCGGCAAGGAAAACTGCTTTGCGGCCGCTGTGGTGGAAAAGCGGTTTGATGCCTTGCAGCTCGGCCGTCATGTGGTGCTGCACCATATTTCAGATGCCGGGAACCTGGGCACCATACTGCGTACAGCGCTGGGCTTTGGCTATCGGGATCTGGCCGTCATCCGTCCTGCAGCGGACAGCTACGACCCCCGGGTGATTCGTGCCAGCATGGGCGCCATTTTCTCCCTGCGGCTCAAGGAATACGATGATTTTGAAAGCTACCGCCGAGAATTCCCCGAGCAGCAGCTTTATCCCTTTATGCTGGATGGCTCTGTGATGCTGGAGGAAGCGGTGAATGCAATGCCGCCCCACAACAGCAGCCTGATTTTCGGTAACGAAGGTGCGGGTCTGCCGGCGGAGTTTGCCCAAATGGGCAAACCTGTGCGCATTCCTCACGGCAATGATATTGATTCCCTCAATCTGTCCATCGCCGCGGCGATTGGCATGTATGCGTTTATGAATGCGAACGGATAAGGAAGGAACTTAAAAATATGAATCAGGCAGAAGTAACAAAGCAGGTGCATCAGGCGCTGAATACGGTATACGAAGCCGCCCATATGGAGGCGGGCGGCCAGATGGTGGTGGGCTGCTCCACCAGCGAAATTGCCGGCGGACGCATTGGTAAGGCCAGCGTGCCGGAACTGGGCCAGTGGGTGGCAGAGGCTGTATTGAACTGGTGCCGGGAAAAAGAAATCGTAGCGATTTTCCAGTGCTGCGAGCATTTGAACCGTTCTCTGGTGATGGAAAAAGAAGCAGCGCAGCGCTTCCATTATACCCGCGTTTGCGCCGTGCCTCAGCCCAAGGCCGGCGGCAGTGTGCCTGCCGCTGCCTGGAAAATGCTGAAAAATCCCACGCTTGTGCAGTTTGTGCAGGCGGACGGCGGTATTGATATCGGCGATACGCTGATCGGCATGCATCTGAAGCCTGTTGCCGTACCCGTGCGCAGTGATCTGGTAGACAAAGTGGGCCATGCTAACCTGGTGATGGCTTATACACGTCTGCCCTATGTGGGCGGCAGCCGCGCTGTATACGAATAAGATTGGTTTTTTTATGCATTTGTCTTGATTTTTATACCTGACAGTGGTATGATAAATAAAAGCGTGAAAGCGCAAAAACATGTGGAGGTACTCATTATGGCTCTGAAGATTACTGCTGAATGCATCAGCTGCGGCGCTTGCCAGGCTGAATGTCCCGTGGAAGCGATCAAGGAAGGCGACGGCCAGTTCGTGATCGACGCTGAAAAGTGCATCGAATGCGGCGCTTGCGCCGACGTGTGCCCCGTGGGCGCTCCCCAGGCTGAATAATCCTGATGGAGTAAAAGAATGCGTGCAGTTTGCACGCGTTCTTTTTTTATGCTTTTCGTGCTTTTACGCATTTTTTGTTCTGTTTTTGCGCTCTGTTTTTGCTTTTTCTCTTCCATTCCGGCATAAATTGCGGTATACTATGCAAGTTGTCTGGAGGGAATGAAAATGGGTGCATTCATCATTGCTTTACTGGCCTGTGCGGCCATGATCACGCTGGTTTTTGCTGTGCCGTCCATCAAAATCGGCAAACACTATATCAGTGCTTACTGGATGGCGCCGCTGGCAGGCGCCTTGCTGCTGATTCTGTGCGGCTTTGTAACGCCTGCGCAGGTGTGGCAGGGTTTGACTGCGGACAGTGATGTGAATCCGATCAAGATTCTGCTGCTGTTTTTGTCCATGACGCTGATTTCGGTGTTTCTGGACAATACCGGCTTCTTTGGCAAGCTGGCCATGTCTGCATTGAAAAGAACGGGCGGAAGCCAGTACAAGCTGCTGATCTCCCTGTATGCACTGGTATCCGTACTGACGGTGTTTACGTCCAACGATATCATCGTGCTGACGTTTACCCCCTTCATCTGCTATTTTGCAAAAAACGCCCGCATTAATCCGCTGCCGTATCTGATCAGCGAATTTATAGCGGCCAATACTTGGTCCATGGCGCTGGTGATTGGTAATCCCACCAACATTTATCTGGCAGGCGCGGCAGAAATCGGCTTTATGGAATATGTGCAGGTTATGCTGCTGCCTACGGTGCTGGGCGGCGCGGCGTCCATTCTGGCGCTGCTGCTGATTTTCCGCAAGCAGCTGGGCGAAAAGATCCAGCCCCGGGAATGCCCGGAAGTGCGCACGGATAAACCGCTGATGGTGATGGCGCTGGTGCATCTTGCCCTGTGTATTGTGATGATGACGGTGTCTTCCTATGTGGCGCTACCCATGTGGATCATTGCGGTGCTGTTCTTTATTTCCCTGTATCTGCTGGCGCTATGCTATCTTTTGTTCAACAGACGGCCCATTACGCCGGTGTATAAGGCATTGAAGCGTGCGCCTTTTGAAATCATCCCCTTTATTCTGAGCATGTTTGTCATTGTGCTGGCATTGCAGCAGGCGGGGATGACGGACCGTGCATCTCAATTGCTGCAGGGCGGCAGTACGGTATGGAAATACGGCGTTTCGTCTTTCCTGGTGTGCAATGTGATCAACAATATTCCTATGAGCGTGCTGTTTGCCGCCATCATTGAGCCTTTGACGGGGGTGGCGCGGACGCAGGCGCTGTATGCGGCTGTGGTGGGTTCCAATATCGGCGCTTTCCTGACACCCATTGGCGCACTGGCGGGCATTATGTGGATGGGGCTTCTTAAAAACCACGATGTGAAGCTGTCGTTCGGCAAATTTGTTGGGTACTGTGCGCCTGTATCGGCAGCGGCGCTGGCAGCAACGCTGTGTGGACTGGCGATGGTGCTGTAAAGCACAAAATACAGAAAGATATAGAAAAAGGTACAGAAAAGAAGAACCGCGGAGCAGATACTCCGCGGTTTTTGTTTGTGATCTGTTATGAGCGGATCATGTCCAGCACAGGGGCGTTTTCACGGACGAAGAGGGGCAGTACGTCCACCGGGGCGGGTACAGTCACCGTCTGACCGCCTTCGTAACGGCTGCCGCTGTTTGCATCTACCCATGCAGTGCCTTTTGGCAGGTACAGGGTGCGCGCTCTGGCGCCTTCTTCAAAGACGGGGGCCACCAGTACGTCGCTGCCGAACAGGTAGGCGTCTGCCACGTCCCAGCATTTTTTGTCATCGGGGAAATTGTAAAACAGGGGACGCATGACGGGTGCGCCGCTTTCGTGTGCCTGACGCATACAATCGGCAATGTAGGGACGCATGCGGTAACGCAGATCAATAAACTTGCGCAGCACCTTTTCTACTTCGGGTCCGAAGGACCACACTTCGTTATCCGCACCGGTGGGGGCGCATTCCTTGCCGCCGGAGGAAATGAGGATGGGTTTATCGTGGGGGTTGCGGTCGCCGTGCAGACGCATGACGGGGGAGAAGGCGCCAAAGGCAAACCAGCGCATCAACAGTTCGTGGAAGTAAGGATCTCGGACGTCGCCGTTGAAGAAACCGCCGATGTCTGCGTTCCACCAGGGAATGCCTGCCATGCCCATGTTGAGGCCGGCGACGACCTGACGGCGGAAGGTGAGGAAGGTACTCTGTACGTCACCGGACCAGGCCAGCGCGCCGTATTTCTGGCTGCCTGCCCAGGCGCAGCGGACCAGGCTGACCACGTCCTCCCGGCCGGCGGCCTTCATGCCGTCGTAGAACATTTTGGCATAATCCGAGGGATAGGCGTTGCCCACTTCCAGCGCTTCGCCCTTGTAATAGCGGTAAATATCGTGGTCGGGGGTGTTGAATTCGGGCTCTGCCACGTCCAGCCAGAACTGGCTGACGCCCTTGTCCAGATAGTTCTTTTTGATAATATCCCACACGAATTCACGGGTGTCGGGATTGGTCATATCGGCAAACTGGGCAATGTTCATGCATTCGGTCTGCCGGTTCATACCGCGGTTTACGCGAACCAGCATGTCGTGGTCTGTCATGTAGGGCATGTTTTCGCTCTTCATATCCACGGTGGGCCACACAGAAACTACCAGACGGATGCCCATCTCTTTCAGTTCCCGCACCATTCCTTCGGGGTCCGGCCAGAACTGGGGATCAAATTTCCATTCGCCCATTTTGGTCCAGTGGAAGAAGTCCACCACGATAATGTCCAGCGGGATGCCGCGTTCGTAATATCCGCGGGCGACGGAGAGCAGTTCTTCCTGGGTCTGGTAGCGCAGTTTGCACTGCCAGAAGCCCATGGCGTATTCGGGCATCATGGGCGCTCGGCCGGTGACGGCGGAATAGCGGTATTCGATCTGTGCAGGCGTATCGCCGGCGGTGATCCAGTAATCCAGCTGCTTGGTGCTTTCAAACTGCCATTCGGTGTAGTTTTCGCCAAAGCATACCTTGCCGATGGCGGGGTTGTTCATCAGGAAGCCGTAGCCCTGATTAGATACGTAGAAGGGCACGGTGGCCTGGGTGTTGATCTGCCTCAGTTCCAGCATGCTGCCCTTCAGGTTCAGATTGGTCTGCTGGTACTGACCCATGCCGTAGATCTTTTCCTCTTCACAGCCGTCAAACTGCAGCGTGATGCGGTAGTTGTCACCGCCCACGGTGCGGTATTTGCGGGCATAGTAATGACCGTTGAACACGGAATCGGAATAGCCGCCAAAGTCGTTGCCGTGGCCCATGGAGCGATAGTGTTCCTTCAGCAGCACCTTGCCGTTTTTGTTCAGAAAACGGATGCGGCCGTCCTCGGTCATTTCGGCGCGGATATCACCGTTTTCAATGACGGCAATGTGCTGGGTGTAGTTCCACCGGGTCATGCGGTCTTCGGTCCAGACGGATGCCGTGTGGGGTACATTTTCGCTCAGAGCCCAGTTTTCTTGGGTAAAGGTGTGGTTTTCGGTGCTGCGCACACGCAGGCCGTGTTTGCCCCAGCCTTCAATGCGCACGGTTTCATAGCGGCGCTTAAATGTGAGCGCGCCCTCTTCGATATGGAAACAGGTATTCATGCGTTCCTCCTGCCGTTCAATATGCAGTAATATGGTGTACCTGTATTCTAACATGTTTTCCGGGAAAAGAAAAGTAAAGCAGCCTATCAAAAGAGCTGCAGGGCGGAAGTTTGCTTATCAGATGATGACATGCGTCCGAATATTCCAAAAAATCAAAATAATTCCGTTTTCCCTCTTTTTTATATGGGAAGAATGTGTTATAATAAGGATTGGTTAAAGTAAACCTCTTATATTCATGTAAGGAGGAAGCAGTTCCATGCAATATTCCCGCGAAGTGGAAGAAATGGTATGCGTGAAGAAGGGCCCCAACCATGGCCCCGCTCCCATCCCTGAAGAAGGCAAGTGGATCCAGGCGAAGGAGATCAAGGATATTTCCGGTCTGACCCACGGTATCGGCTGGTGCGCTCCCCAGCAGGGCACCTGCAAACTGACTCTGAACGTTAAGGAAGGCATCATCCAGGAAGCTCTGGTGGAAACCATCGGCTGCTCCGGTATGACCCATTCCGCTGCCATGGCCAGTGAAATTCTGCCCGGCAAGACCATTCTGGAAGCGCTGAACACCGACCTCGTGTGCGACGCGATCAACACCGCCATGCGCGAACTGTTCCTGCAGATCGTGTACGGCCGCACCCAGAGCGCTTTCTCTGATGACGGTCTGGTCATCGGCGCAGGTCTGGAAGACCTGGGCAAGGGCCTGCGTTCTCAGGTTGGCACCATGTACGGCACCCTGTCCAAGGGCCCCCGTTACCTGGAAATGGCTGAAGGTTATGTGCTGAAGATCGCCCTGGATAAGGATGACCAGATCTGCGGCTATCAGTTCCTGTCCCTGGGCAAGATGATGGACGCCATCAAGAAGGGCATGACCCCCAATGAAGCCTACGAAAAGAACATTGGCACCTACGGCCGCTTCAAGGCCGAAGACGGCGCGGTCAAGTGGATTGACCCCCGTAAGGAATAAGAAGGAGGTGCGCTGAATAATGGCTCTGTTTGAAGGTTATGAACGCCGCATGCCCCAGCTCCAGCCTGTGCTCGAAAAGTACGGCTTCAAGGATTTTGAGGAGCTGAAGGCTTACAACAATTCCAAGGGCGTGGACGCTTACAAGATCGTGGAAAGCATTCAGCCCATCGCTTTCGAAAACGCCAAGTGGGCCTATGAATTGGGCGCCGCTATCGCTCTGAAGAAGGGTGTGAAGACTGCCGCTGAAGCCGCCACCTGCATCGGTGAAGGCCTGCAGGCTTTCTGCATCCCCGGCTCCGTTGCCGACCAGCGTCAGGTTGGTCTGGGCCACGGCAACCTGGGCGCCATGCTGCTGGACGAAAAGACCGAATGCTTCGCTTTCCTGGCCGGCCACGAATCCTTCGCTGCCGCTGAAGGCGCCATCGGTATCGCCCGCAACGCCAACAAGGTCCGTAAGAATCCCCTCCGCGTGATTCTGAACGGTCTGGGCAAGGACGCCGCCATGATCATCTCCCGTATCAACGGTTTCACCTATGTGGAAACCAAGTATGATTACCTGTCTGCCGACGTGAAGGAAGACCACGCTCTGACCATCGTGAAGAAGACCGCTTATTCCGATGGCGAACGCGCCAAGGTCAACTGCTACGGCGCTGACGACGTGCGCGAAGGCGTGGCCATCATGTGGCACGAAGGCGTTGGTGTTTCCATCACCGGTAACTCCACCAACCCCACCCGCTTCCAGCACCCCGTGGCCGGCACCTACAAGAAGGAAATGACCGAAGCCGGTAAGAAGTACTTCTCTGTGGCCTCCGGCGGCGGCACCGGCCGTACCCTGCATCCCGATAACATGGCTGCCGGCCCTGCCTCCTACGGCATGACCGACACCCTGGGCCGTATGCATTCCGATGCGCAGTTCGCCGGTTCTTCTTCCGTGCCTGCTCACGTGGAAATGATGGGCCTCATCGGCGCCGGCAACAACCCCATGGTTGGTATGACCGTGGCTGTGGCCGTTGCCATCGAAGAAGCTTCCAAGTAATTCTTTCAGAATCTGCTTTATCGCTTTTTCAGGGATCTCCAAGCAATTGGAGATCCTTTTTTGTTGCACAAATGCATGAAAAATGCATGAAAAAAGCGCCTGCACAGATGGCAGGCGCTGCGTATATACGGTTATTTGAGGGATAGAAGTTCTTCCTTGCGGGCGTAGAGGTGCTGCAGGTATCGGTTGATGCCCTGTTCGTAATTGCGGTAGAGGTAGGGTTCGTAATAGTGCTCCAGAATTCTGTCGATAAGCGCCACCAGACGCGGCACATCCTTCACCGATTCCTGAGGATGCAGCTTCACCTTGCAGATTTCGCTGCCAAGCTCAATGAGCCATGCCGTGATGCGGATTTCTTCCTTCAGGCGCTCGTCAAAGTCCACCTTTTCGATGTCCGCCATGACGCGGCGCACATAGTCGATCACGTTGTCAAAGTAGAAGTCGTCGCCGCTGTCCCTGAGGTCAAACAGATAGGCGTGGTTGGTTTGCAGCAGGGGTTTCTCAAGCAGCTGAGCGCTCATGGTGCATACGTGTACGCGCTCGGGTTCCAGCAAATAGTAATTGGCCATGCGGTACATGAGGCGGGATACCTTTTTGCCGCCGAAGTACACTTCGTCCACATAATCTTCGCTTTCGCGGATAAAGTCTGCCTTGAAGGTTTCGCCGTCCTGCATTTTGCCGATGTTCCAGCCGTACTGACCGCACAGCGCCATGGGAGTGAGGCACCACACGCCAAACTGACCGCCGCCGCCCCATTCGGTCAGCAGCAGGCCTTCAGCGCCGTATTCCACAGCCAGCTCCGCGCAGGTGCGGATGTTGAAAGTGGTCACGTCCATGCGGCTGGTGTATGCGGCGTGGGTGTTGACCGAGGGGCACACGTAATAGCGCACACCGGCGTCCCGGTAGGCGATGCAGTGGTCCGTCATGCGCTGGGACTGAATGTATTCATAGCCCCATTCCAGCGCCACGGCATCCTTGGGAACCATGTGGTAGCTCTGGGGATAGTTGTAGATCATGTCCGCCCAGAACATTACCTTTTTGCCGTAGGTGGAGGTGATGTGGTCGTTCAGCTTGTTCAGCCATTCCATGAAGACCACGTCTTTGCCCTTTTCTTTGCAGTATTCTTCGATCTGGAATTTGCCAAGGCCGTAGGCTTCGTCCAGGCCGATGTTTACGTATTCGGAAGAGAAGTGGGGCAGCAGCGAACGGTACAGATTGCACATGAACTCGAAGCTTTCATCCAGCAGAGGATTGAGGGTGGAAGGCGTTTCGTCGGCTTCAAACAGGCCAAGATGATGGAAAGCCGGCTTCTTCAGCCAGGTGTACATGTGACCGAAGGAGTTCTGGTTGGGTACCAGATCGATGAAACGGTCTTTGCAGTACTCGTCCAGTTCGCGGATGTCTTCCGGGGTCAGGCAGTCAAAATGTGCTGTTTCTTCAGGATAGGCGGCATACTTGAAGCAGTCGCCTTCCATGTACAGCTGCAGTTCGTTGTACTTCAGGCCTGCCAGAAAGTCGATCATCCGCTTGATGGTATCCACCTTGGGCATTCTGCCGCGACTGATATCCACCATATAACCGCGTCTTGCAATGTCCGGCTTGTCCTGGGTGTGGATCAGGGGAAGAACGCCCTTTCCGCGCAGAAGCATCTGCCTGAGCGATGTGGCACCGCGGAACAAGCCTTCTTCGCAGGAGGCGGAAAGGGCAATGCCTTCCTGCGAAACGGTCAGGATATATTCTTCCCTGCTGAGCAGCGGCTGAATGGATACGGTGATCTCGTCATTGCCTGCCTTCACGGCATCAAAGAAAACACGCAGATCCTGTGTGGGATAGGTGTGCTTTACGCGATATTCGCCTTCCTGTACTTCCATTTGCCGGGGACGAGGGAACAGAATCATGAAAAGTCAGCCTCCTTAATTTGGGTGGTTACAGCGTCAGTTCACAACCGCAGGACAGATAGCCGATGCGGCCTTTGAAGCGGGGTTCGATGAATGCGTAGATGTTTTCGCCTGTGCAGTGGCAGGTGTAGAAGCGGGCGGGGAAGCGGGCAAGCATGTCTGCCTCGCGCAAAAGGGAAAAACCGCTTTCGCCTTTCGTTGCTCTGCTCTTCCAGTGAAAACCGCCGATCAGCACGTCCGGGCGCAGCCAGTGCATCAGGTTCAGGACACCTTTGTGGGAACAGCCGCTGATGAGAATACGTTTTCCTGCTTCTTCGATCAATAGATATTGCTCGTGGAGAAAGCGGTCCTCGGTCAATTGGCCGTTTTCCATGCGCAGCATGTTTTCGTTGGAGAGGGGATACAGCGCCTTTTCCCCGTTCAGGGTCAAGAGACGCAGGTGTGGGGACAATATCGTTTCATCCTCCGTCAGAATGATTTGGGGATGGTTTTTAAGAGAAGGATCGATGCCGATTTCCTTTTCCGTTCCCGAAAAATGCCTGCCGAAGGCATCACGGCGGATGTAGACCGGCGCATGACTGTTTTGTGAAAGAAATGTATGGATGCCGCCGCCGTGGTCGTAATGGCCGTGGGATAGAATGCACAGATCAATGGATGATACATGAATGCCCAACAGAGCTGCATTGCGTGAAAACGCATCGCTTTGACCGCAGTCAAACAGGATGCGCTTGCCGTTTGTTTCCAGATACAGACTGAGCCCGTGCTCTGTGCAAAGAGCGGGCGTGTACGCGGTGTTTTCTATCAGTACGCGAAGATACATGGCGTTTTCCTTTTGGGTTATTTCTGCTTCTATTGTAACATAGCACAAGGTATGTGACAAGGAAAAATGTCCTGGACATATACAGGCGTAAGGGAAAAGGATCACCGGTTTTCTTCCGGGGCTGCATTGCGGCACGGTAGTGGGCTGTGTTATAATACATCAAGCGACAACAAAAACGGAGGCACGGACAAAATGGAATTGTTAAAATACCTGCAGCAGTGGCGCATGCCCTGGCTGGATGCCGTGGTGGATGCATTGACGTATCTGGGCGATGAAGTGTTTTTCATGCTGGCAGGATTGCTGCTTTTGTGGTGCATCAATAAAAAATGGGGGTTCCGTCTGCTGTTCATCGGCATGCTGGGCACCTCGCTCAATCAGCTGCTGAAGGGCATTTTCTGCATTCCCCGTCCATGGATACTGGACCCGAATTTTCAGATTGTGGAAAGCGCGCGGGGCGGTGCCACGGGTTATTCTTTTCCCAGCGGACATACCCACAGCGCTGCCAATGTGTTTGGTACGCTGGCGATGATGATCCGAAAAAAATGGGTGACGGCGCTGTGTATTTTGCTGGTTTTAGTGGTGGGCTTTTCCCGCATGTATCTGGGCGTGCATACGCCTCTGGATGTGGGCGTATCGCTGTTGCTGGGGCTTGTTACGGTATGCGGCATGGGATTGCTGTTTGAACGGGCGAAGAATGACCGTAACACGCTGCTGGTGGCTGCCGGTGCAGTGGTATTCACGGCGCTGGCGCTGCTATATTTGCTTTTTGCGCCCAAAACGGAACGCAATATGGCGGAATTTGACGCCCACGGCATCGAAAGCATGGGCAAAATGCTGGGAGCTTCCATTGGCGTGCTGCTCAGTTGGTGGGTGGATATGCGCTATACGCACTTTGAAACCAAAGCTCCCCTGTGGGGACAGATTGTCAAGGTGGTTGTGGGCGCAGCGCTGGTGCTGGGTGTTAAATCCGGCATGAAGCCCTTGTTTGTTCAGCTGCTGGGTGATAATGCTCTGGCGGATGGTTTGCGCTATTTTTGCATTGCCGCAGCAGGCGGCGTGTTCTGGCCCATGTCCTTCCGTTTTTTTGCCGGCAGGAAATCAAAGATGTATGATGCGGAGGAACAGGCATGATGATGGATTATATCCTGCGCGGCGGTACCGTTGTGGACGGAAGCGGCGAAAAGGGTTATGCGGCGGACGTGGCCATTAAAGGGGACACGATCGCCATGGTTGGCGATCTTTCAGGCATCCGTGCTGAGCATGAACTGGACGTGCGGGGGCTTGTGGTGGCACCTGGCTTTATTGATGCTCATTCTCATTCCGATCTTTCTTTTCTGCAGGATGACAGCCATGCATCCAAACTGTATCAGGGCATCACCACCGAAGTGACCGGGCAATGCGGGGACAGCCCTTTCCCTGCCTGTGCAGGAGAAGAAATGCCGGGCGCCTGGAACTGCGCATCCTTTGAAGAACTGGTGCGTCGTTTTGAAGAAGACGGGCATAAAATGGCGGTGCATCAGGCGATCATGCTGGGGCACGGATCATTGCGCGCCCATGTGGTAGGGTATGAAGATCGCGCCGCCACAGGAGCGGAATTGGAAAAAATGAAGCAGCTGCTGGACAGAGAAATGCAAAGCGGCGTGTTTGGCCTGTCCATGGGACTGGAATATGCGCCCGGCTTTTTTGCCGATCAAAGGGAACTGAATGAACTGGGCAGTGTGGTGGAAAAGCATCAGGGCGTTGTTACCTGCCATATGCGTGATGAAGGGCTTGGAATCAACGAAGCGCTGGAGGAACTGATGGCAGTCAACCGTTTTTCCGGGGTGCATGTGCATGTGTCGCATCTGAAACTGGACCATCATCAGGCCCATGGGCGGGCACAAAGCGTATGGAAAAAAATCCTGCAGGCTCGGGATAGCGGAGTGCGCATCACAGCGGATATGTATCCCTTTACCGCTTCCTGTACGGGGCTATCCATCCGCTGCCCCAAATGGAGTCTGGATGGGGGAGATGAAGCACTGCTTGCCCACCTGCGCGGAGATAGACGGCAGGAAGTGATCGAAGGTATCCGCACCCATTACTTTGATGCTGAACAGGCGGAGACCTGTCTATTCTGCGATGACGGCGGCATGTGGCCTGAGATTGCGGGAAAAACGCTGCGCTTCGTGGCTGAGGAATTTCTGCATACCCAGGACTATGCATGGGCTGCCGCGGAAGTGCTTTTGCGTACTAAAGCGCGGATCAACTGCATCTTTTTCGTCATGAGCGAGCAGGATATGAAGTATTTCCTCATGCAGGATGTGATGATCGGTTCGGACGGCTGGGCTTTTTCCGGTGATCCCGAAAAAGTAAAGAGCAAACCCCATCCCCGTTCCTTTGGTTCGGCAGCAGAATTCCTGCGGATCTGCAGGGAGGAAAAACTCTGTCCTCTTGAAAAAGCTGTGCACAGAATGACCGGTATGGTGGCGGATATGCTGGGTATTTGTGACCGGGGCAGATTGGCGGAAGGCATGAAAGCGGATATTGCCGTGTTTGATGCTGACAGCATCAAGCCCCGCAGCACCTATCTTAATCCCGTGCAGCTGGCGCAGGGGGTTTCCCATGTGTTTGTTGACGGAGCGCCGGCGCTGCTTTACGGCAGCCAGACAGCCAACCGAAACGGAAAATTTTTGAGAAAAAATATCTGAATTTGGGATGGAATGCCGGGTTTTAATTGACTTTGAACGCCAAAAGAAGTATGATAAATATGTATGCAAATTACTCCATTGACATATACGGGAGGGTATTCTTATGAAAATGACATTCCGCTGGTACGGCGCCAAATCCGATCCTATTCCCCTGCGCTATGTGAAGCAGATCCCCGGCATGTCCGGCCTGATGGGCCTGTTGGACAAGCCTGCCGGTGTGGACTGGCCTGAAGAAGAAGTGAAGGCGCTGGTGGAAGAAGTGCATGCCGCCGGTCTGGAACTGGAAGTAATCGAATCCGTTAACGTCCATGAAGACATCAAGATGGGTCTGCCCACCCGTGACGAATATATCAAGAACTATATCAGCACCATCCGCACCCTGGCCAAGTATGGCGTGAAGGTGATCGTGTACAACTTCATGCCCGTGTTTGATTGGCTGCGTACTGACCTGGCCCGTTTGATTCCCGAAGACGGCTCCAATTCTCTTTACTTCAACGAAGTGGATCTGGGTGATATGGGCCCCATGGAAATCGTCCGCCGCACTGCGGAAGACAGCAAGGGCTTTACGCTGCCCGGCTGGGAACCCGAACGTCTGGCGCTGCTGGAAACCACGCTGAAGCAGTACGAAGGCATTACCCCTGACATGCTCCGCGAAAACTACAAGTATTTCCTGGATGCGGTGATTCCTGTATGTGAAGAAGTGGGCGTCAAGATGGCCTGCCATCCCGACGATCCTGCTTGGCCCATTTTCGGCCTGCCCCGCATCGCCCACAGTCAGGAAGACTATGACAAGATTGTCAAGCTTCATGACAGTCCTGCCAACACTCTGTGCCTGTGCACCGGTTCTCTGGGCTCCAACCCCGAAAACGATATTCCTGCCATCATCCGTCACTTTGGTGAAATGGACCGCATCGGTGCGCTGCATGTGCGCAATGTGAAGTATCTGGGCTATCGTCATTTCCGTGAAGCAGCCCACCTGTCTTCTACCGGCGATCTGGATATGTTCGCCATCATGGAAGCCATTTACGATACCTGCCCCGATACCTACATCCGTCCCGACCATGGCCGCATGATCTGGGATGAAAAGGGCCGTCCCGGCTACGGTCTGTATGACCGCGCTCTGGGCGCCACTTACCTCAACGGTATCTGGGAAGCCCTGTGCCGCATGAAGGGCGACAAGTAATTTAAGGAGAAAACGGATATGAAACTGTCTTATCAGGGCATTCAAGATGTGCAGGCCTATGAAGCTCAGAAGGTGAAACTGCCCAAGTACGACTGGCAGCAGATGGCGGAAAAAACGCTGAAGAATCCTGTCTGGGTGCACTTTGGCGCCGGCAACATTTTCCGCGGTTTCATTGCCGCCTTGCAGCAGCGTCTGCTGGATGCAGGCGAAGCGGAATGCGGCATCATTGCTGCCGAAACCTTTGACTACGATATTATCGACCAGATTTATGTGCCCCACGATTCCATGACGCTGATGGTGTCCCTGAAGCCTGACGGCTCTACAGACAAGGAAGTGATTGCTTCCATTGCCAGGGGCGTGAAGGCTAACTGCCAGGACGAAGCGGACTGGACGCTGCTCAAGAACGCTTTTGCCAATCCTTCTTTGCAGTTTGCTTCCTTCACCATCACCGAAAAGGGCTATGCGCTGCACAATATGGCTGGCGAACTGATGCCCGTGGTGGTGGGCGATATGGAAAACGGTCCCTGCAAGGCGCGCCATGCCATGTCTGTGGTGGCTGCCATGCTGTATGAACGCTATCAGGCGGGCGCTTATCCCATTGCCATGGTGTCCATGGACAATTGCTCCCACAACGGCGAAAAGCTTCGTGCTTCCGTGCTGACGGTGGTGGATGGCTGGGTGAAGAACGGCTTTGTGCCTGCAGAGTTTGCTGCTTACGTGGCGGATGAAACCAAGGTTTCCTTCCCCTGGAGCATGATTGACAAGATCACTCCCCGTCCCGCCGATGTGATCCGCGATCAGCTGCTCAGCCAGGGCTTTGAAGATATGCAGCCTGTGGTAACCGGCAAGAATACCTACATCGCTCCCTTCGTGAACGCCGAAATTCCCCAGTATCTGGTGGTGGAAGACCGTTTCCCCAATGGCCGTCCTGCCCTGGAAAAAGCAGGCGTGTACCTGTGCGACCGGGATACTGTGAACATGACCGAGCGGATGAAAGTGACCACCTGCCTCAATCCCCTGCACACTGCCCTTGCTGTGTACGGATGTCTTCTGGGCTATGAGCTGATTGCCGATGAAATGAAGGACGAAGAACTGGTGAAGCTGGTGAAGACCATTGGCTACGTGGAAGGTCTTCCTGTGGTGACCGACCCCGGCATCGTCAATCCCCGTGCTTTCATTGACGAAGTGGTGGAAATGCGTCTGCCCAACCCCTTCATGCCCGATACGCCCCAGCGTATTGCCACCGATACGTCGCAGAAGGTAGGCATCCGCTTTGGCGAAACCATCAAGAGCTACATGGCCAGCGAAACGCTGCATGTGGAAGATTTGAAGGCCATTCCGCTGGCGCTGGCCGGTTGGCTGCGCTATCTGATTGCCGTGGATGATGAAGGCAAGGAAATGCCCGTGTCCTCTGACCCCATGCTGAAGGAGATGCAGGAAAAACTCAGCGGCGTGAAGCTGGGTGATGCTGCTTCTGTGGACGGCAAGCTGGAAGACATTCTGTCCAACGCTTCCGTGTTTGGCGTGTGCCTGTATGAAGCTAAACTGGCGGGTAAGGTGGAAAACTACCTCAAGGAAATGCTGGCAGGTCCCGGTGCTGTGCGTGCCACGCTGAAAAAATATCTGTAATTTTGACAAGGCTGTCTTCGGGCGGCCTTTTTTGCTTTTGTATGGGTATATTCTTCATGAATCGCGGACAAAAAATGTCCCCGTTACGGCTTGCCAAAATGTGCGGAATTTGGTACAATGTGCGTACAGCCGTATGACTGACGGATTTTGCGGGTTACCGCAGGGGAGTACGGCGATGCTGAAGCCGACCGTCTGGGCGATTCAATTTGAACAAAGTTGAATTGCCCTTTTTTATTTCGCAGTTCAGCTTTCATAGGAGGAAACGAACGGATGGAACATCTTAACTGGAATGGTTTTCGCGGCGGAATCTGGCAGAATGAGATCAACGTGCGTGATTTTGTTCAGCAGAACTACCGTCCTTATGAAGGGGATGCCTCCTTCCTGGCTTGCGCCACCGAACGCACGGAACAGCTGATGAAGAAGGTGCAGAGCCTGTTTGCGCTGGAAAGGCAGTTTGACGGCGTACTGGATATTGATACCGCCACCGTGTCTTCTCTGACCAGCTTTGCGCCCGGCTATGTGGATAAAGAGCATGAAATTATCGTGGGTCTGCAGACCAACCGTCCCCTGAAGCGCAGCGTGAATCCCTTTGGCGGAATCCGCATGGTGCGCCAAGCCTGTGAAGCGTACGGTTACAAGCTTTCTTCCAAGGTGGAAGAAGAATTCCGTTTCCGCACCACCCACAATGACGGCGTGTTCCGCGCCTATACGGACGAAATGCGTCAGGCTCGCCGCTGCCACGTGATTACCGGTCTTCCGGATGCTTACGGCCGCGGCCGCATCATTGGCGATTACCGCCGTGTGGCGCTGTATGGCGTGGACCGGTTGATTGCAGACAAGAAAAAAGACAAGGCAGAAATGGAACGCCGGGATTTTGACACGGCGATGATTCGCCTGAACGAAGAACTGAGCCGTCAGATTCTGTTCCTGGGCTATCTGAAGGAAATGGCCGCTTCCTACGGCTACGATATCAGCCAGCCTGCCAAGGATGCCCGCGAGGCCATTCAGTGGACTTACTTCGCTTACCTTGGCGCCATCAAGGAGCAGAACGGCGCTGCCATGTCTCTGGGCCGTGTGAGCACGTTCTTTGATATTTATATCGAACGCGATCTGGAAAACGGCACGCTGACTGAACAGGAAGCTCAGGAACTGATGGACGACTTTGTCATCAAGCTTCGTCTGGCCCGCCATTTGCGTACCCCCGAATACAACGAGCTTTTCGGCGGCGATCCCATGTGGATCACCGAAGCGGTGGGCGGCATGGGCGAGGATGGCCGTACGCTGGTCAGCAAGAGCAGCTTCCGCATGCTGAACACACTGTATACTCTGGGTTCCTCTCCTGAACCCAATCTGACCGTGCTCTGGTCCAATGCGCTGCCCGAAAACTTTAAGAAGTTCTGCGCCAAGGTATCCATCGATACCGACTCCATCCAGTACGAAAATGACGATGTGATGCGTCCTGTCTACGGGGATGATTATGCCATCGCCTGCTGCGTCAGTGCCATGAAGCTGGGTAAGCAGATGCAGTTCTTCGGCGCCCGTTGCAATTTGGCAAAGCTGTTGCTGATTGCCATCAATGGCGGTTATGATACCACCAGCAATATCCACATCGGTCCTCAGATGGATGTGCTCTCCGGCGATCAGCTGAATTATGAAACGGTGAAGGAGCGCTTTGATATTTACATTGGCTGGCTGAGCCACCTGTATGTGAATACCATGAACATCATTCACTACATGCACGATAAATATGCCTACGAAAAGATACAGATGGCGCTGCATGATACCGAAGTGGACCGCTTCATGGCCTTTGGCATTGCTGGCCTTTCCGTGGTGGCGGATTCTCTCAGCGCCATCAAGTATGCCGGCGTGAAGCCCATCCGCGATGAAAACGGCTTCATCACCGACTTTGAAACCATCGGTTCCTTCCCCAAGTACGGCAACGACGATGACCGCGTGGACCTGATTGCCAAGGAACTGTGCCACCTGATGATCACCGAACTGCGCAAGACCAAGGCTTACCGCAACGCCATCCACACCCTGTCCGTGCTGACCATCACCTCCAACGTCATGTATGGCAAGAACACCGGCGCCACGCCCGACGGCCGCAAGAATGCCGAGCCCTTTGCGCCCGGCGCCAATCCCATGCACAACCGCGAAGAAAACGGCGCGCTGGCTTCGCTGAACTCCGTAGCCAAAATCAGCTATGATGATTGCCGCGACGGTATTTCCAATACCTTCTCCATTACGCCCGATGCGCTGGGTCACAGCCGCGAGGAACGTACGGACAACCTGGTAAACATTCTGGATGGCTATTTTGCCAAGAAGGCTCACCACATCAACGTGAACGTGCTGAACCGCGAAACACTGATGGATGCTTACGAGAACCCCGAAAAGTACCCCAACCTGACCATCCGTGTGTCTGGTTATGCGGTGAACTTCAATAAGCTTTCCAGCGAACAGCAGCGTGAAGTGATCAGCCGTACTTTCCATGAGGCCATCTGATGCAGAAGGAAACGCTGGGCCGTATCCATTCTATTCAGAGTCTGGGTACGGTGGACGGGCCGGGGGTAAGGTATGTGATATTCATGCAGGGCTGCCCGCTCCGCTGCGGCTGCTGCCATAATCCCGATACCTGGGATGCTGCTCAAGGCGCAGAATGTACAGCAGAGGATGCGGTCGCACGTGCGCTGCGCTACCGGGAGTATTTCGGAAAACAGGGCGGCATTACCCTTTCCGGCGGCGAACCGCTTTTGCAGTGCGGCTTTGCCCAAATGGTTTTTGCCCTTTGCCATGAACAGGGTATTCATACCTGTATGGATACATCCGGCTGCATCCTGAATGAGGACGTGGAAAAGGTGCTTGCCCATACCGACCGGGTGCTGCTGGACATCAAGTATGTAACGGATGAAAAGTACCGTCAGTACGTAGGATGCTCCCTGGAAAAGCCGCTGACATTTCTGAAAAAGCTGGAGGAAATGCAGATTCCCACCACACTCCGGCAGGTTATTATTCCTACTTTGAACGACGATGCCGAGAGTGTTCTGGCATTGAAAACGCTTGCCGATGCGCATTCGTGCGTGGATCAGGTGGAACTGCTTCCTTTCCGAAAGATTTGCCAAACCAAGTACGATATGATGGAGATTCCCTTTCCCTTTGCAGATCTTCCCGAACCGGGCAAGGAAACCATGGAGCAATTGAAAGCACTGCTTGGCGATTATCAGAAATAATATAGTAAACAATGAATCTGGGACGGCAAGGTTTTGTCAACCTCTGCCGTCCTTTTGTTATGTTGTTTGTTTTCTTTTGTGCGGTGTCTTTTGTTCGTACAAAACATCCAAACCGGTTGCGGCGCAGAGGGGTTCTGTGGTACACTATGCACGCTGATTGACAAAAGGAGCTATTTCGTATGCTGACGTTTGAAAAGGCCAAAGCGCTGCTTTTGACCACTACCACGGAAGAACATCTTTTTCTCCATGCCATGAACGTTTCTGCCGCCATGAAGGGCATGGCCAGGCACTTTGGCGAAAATGAAGAACATTGGATGGCCATCGGCTATCTCCATGATTACGATTATGAGCAGCACCCGGATGCCCATCTGCAGTTTACGGCAGAACCTTTGAAGGCAGCGGGCGTGACTGGGGAAGAGATCCGCGCCATTCTGGCTCATGGCTACGGCCATTGTTCGGATGTGGAACCTGTGACCGTGCTGGAAAAATCCCTCTATATGGTGGATGAACTGACCGGTATCATTCAGGCAGCCGCCCGCATGCGTCCGCTGGGCATTACGGACCTGGAAGTGAGCAGTTTCATGAAGAAGTTCAAGGACAAAAAGTTTGCCGCCAAGTGCGACCGTGAACTGATCAAAAAAGGCTGCGAAATGCTGAACATGGAAGTAAAGGACGCCGCGCAGATCGTGATCGACGCCATGCGAGAATATGCTGATGAACTGCAGCTGGGCCCCAAGGAATAAGGAAAACAGAAAAAACAATCAATGGCAAAAACAAAAGCGCCCCGTTTGAGGCGCTTTTTTTGATGCGGCGAATTGGCGTTTTTCTTTATTCATCCAGCCATTCATCCATGGCCTTCACAATGCCTTCCTTCAGGGTGGGAATGGAATCTCTTCCCAGCCAGCTGCTCCAGTAGGTGTAGCCGCCCAGGGTCAATGTGCGGGGAGTGGCCATATAGCCGCAGTAGCCGTTCACCTGATCTACCGGGATGGTTTTGACGCCCGTGAAAGTGGAACGCAGCCACATGGTCATGTCTACCAGGCTTTCGCCGGGTACACCAACGAAGAGATAATCGCCCAGCTGCAGGGCAGACACCGTGTTGGTGATCACGCGGCTGTTCAGTTCTTCCTCGGTGAAAACGCACTGGCTTTTTGCAATGTAGGGGTTATGCGCTGTCCGGATGCAGTCATCTGTCAGACGCTTGACCAGATAGGCGGGCGCATGATTTTGTATGGCGTCCTGCCTGGCCTGTTCTGCTGCTTCGATCTGCGCATTCAGTTTTTCATCCTGATAGGTGCGGGGGAAACTGTCGCGCATGGGCACGTCAATGTCAAAACGCGCTGCGCGCAGATGATCGGGATCTCCGAGGGACACGGTTTTCTTTGCAAATCGTGCAAGCAGTTCGTTGGCGATTTCTTCGCCGATCCGTCTGCATTCTGCATCGGATGCTTCATAGTTATCGGTGCCGAACCAGGCCTTTTTGGTGGCCAGATCGCCGCAGGGACCGTTCAGATACAGGCTGGGGGCCTGGAATACCTGCTCCAGTTTGTCGCTCAGAATGCCCGTCCAGTCGTAATGGTAATGGTAGCAGTCGTGCACGTCGTGGCTTTCGAACAGCACGGCTACGTCTGGATGGGCGGCAAAGCGGGACATGGTACCGATCACCTTCCCATGCATATCTCGGAACACGAATAGATAGGCTTTGGAGTCGGTGGTGTTGTCAAAGTAAATGGGTTTGTCAAACACAGGCAGATCCGGCTGATACCCATCCAGCAGCATGCGGTCAGGATCGTTGCAGTAAGGGGTACCCTTTTCGTCAAAGAGGATGCCGGCCCATACCGTCACGCCGCCAAGACCTTCTACGTACTGTTCGCGGTTCATGCTGAAGCGGGTGCCCATGTCGCACTCTGCTACCCGGCAGGTATAGGGTACGGCGCATTCCATCATGGCCAAGGTTTCCTGAACCACCCGCTCGGCGATGGGCATTACGGCTTCTTCCATCTGGGGACTTTCGGGCGCGGCGTGAATCTGCAGTTCATGGAACCAGATGTTGTTGGCGGGAATGCCGGTGTGTTCAGCTACATAATTGCGGAAACGCCGGGCGGCGCTGCGGGAGGCGCAGGAGGTGTCCAGCGCTGCCAGCAGCACGCGGGTGTCATCGTTTTCCAGATACACAAGTCGGCAGTACAATTCGGTGCCCGGCTGCATAAGAGGTTCAAAGGTGCCCAGAATGGATACTTTGCCAAATGCACATTTTGCCATAAACAGACCTCCGAAAATGAAAACTCAAAGATTGGATAAAACCGTGGAATGCAATCAGATGAATGCAAGCAGCTTGCTGACGTAAATCAGAAGGAACAAGGTGCCCATGGATGTGACGGTGGACAGCACCAGAATGCCGGCTGCCAGGTCCTTATCGCCGCCCATGCCTACGGCCATGGGATAACTGCTGACGGCAATGGGTGCGCCGAAGAGGATGATGAGTACGCCCAGACTGATGCCGCGGAAGCCCAGCATCGTGGCGATGAAAATCATGGTGCAGGGGAGGAACAGCTGGCGTATCAGGATGGTGAAAAACAGTTCCTTCCTGTTGCTCTTAACGCCTTCCCAGCGCAGGCTGGCGCCCAAGACCAGGAGCGAAACGGGGGAGGTCAGGTTGGCCAATTGGGACGCCACATTGTCAATCGCCTTGGGCAGGGGAATTTTAACAAACAGGAACACAAGCCCCGTGAAAACCGCAATAATGAGCGGATTGGTGACGATTTTCACAAGAAGCTGCTTTACACTGACTTTTCCGCCCGTACCGGACAGGGCAATAACGGCCAGCACATTGAACAGCGGAACCACAATGGGCATGGCCAGAGAAAAGGATACCATGCCTTCCTGGCCGAACATGGAAAGCATGAGCGGAATGCCCAGAATGGCAAAGTTGGTGCGGAAAATGGCCTGCACGATGACGCCGGATTTGCGTACGTCCGGGACGAAATGGGGGGTCACCAGGCGCGCAAGCAGGAAAATGGAAAAAATGCTCAGCGCCATGAACAGGGAAAGCTTCATCTCCGGAGGTGTGCTCAGGTCCAGGGTGCGTATGTTGTTGAAAATCAGCAGCGGCAAAAATACCTTGAAAACCAGCTGATTCATACCTGAAGTGACCTGCTCTTTCATGAGCCCCAGTTTTCTCAGACCCCAGCCAAACAGGAGCAAAAGCAGAATGGGCAGCATGATATCCAGTGTGATCAAAAATTCCTGCATGGGATACCGCCTTATTTGTTGTAATCGTTTACATCATAGCACGGAAAGCCTTTTTTGTCACGGAAAAAGGACGCATCCCGCAATGGCATGCGTCCTTTTGACTTACTTGGTTTGCTCTTGCTTTTTGATAAGGCGGGGCAGGTGATAGCGCCAGCGGGTGGGGGTCTGCTTCATCTGCGCTTTCATTTTTTTGCGGATTTCTTCCTGCTCGTCAATTTCCTTTACGTCTTCATCCCGGGTAAAGGCTCGCCAGCCAAATACCATGACGAAGCCCAGAATGGTCATGAAGAATGCGCGCAGCAGCGTGGTGAACTGCACCGAGTACATCTGCATGCCCAGGAAGGGGAAGGTGTTGTCACCCGTCAGGGAGGAAACGAAGGTACCCACCATCATGCCAAGGAATGCAAACAGGTTGCAGCCGATGGTGTTGAAGGCGATGTGGGCGGTGGAGTTTTCTTCCGGCAAATTCATGTACAGAATGTTGGAATAGGAGAAGTTGAGGCCCACGTTCATCAAATGCTGAATGAAGCACATGGGCAGGAACAGCCAGGCGTTCTGGGGGTTCATGACGAACATGTAGAATTCCGTGGGGATGAAAAAGAGCAGCGCCAGACCGAAGGTCTTAATCCAGGAAAAACGCCGCAGGATGCGCTGCCAGACCGTGTTGGTGCACAGCAGCACGAGGGTGTATAGCACGGATACAAAGTTCAGCAGCGTATAGGAGAAGTGCAGGTGGTTCAAAAGATGGTAGTTCCACAGGCCGTTGTTCAAATTGGCAATGAAGTTCCAGGCGAACATCATCAGCATGCA
>JAFYLS010000093.1 GCA_017550035.1 Clostridia bacterium | reverse complement strand
TTGGTAAAAATCTTGCCGCGGGCAGCGTCAGTCTTGCCCTTCTTCGCCTGAATATTATGCCATTTGGAATGTCCGGACATTGATAATCCCTCCAAGTAACCTGAAAGTATCTTATTAACCTGTGAATTATAACACAGATTTTATTTTCCGTCAATTATGGTTTCTACCGGTTCTGTTTCCCGTCTTTTCCTTCAAGCGGTCTTTTTAGCGGAATCACGCAGTATTTTCACGCTCATGTGCACGTAGTACACCAATGCATACAGCGCAAGCCCTACACCCAGCCAGATCAGATACAGATGCAGCGGAAAACCAATTCTCGCAAAATAATCACTGAAAAAGCAGAGCACCAAAGACATAACCACCACGGTCTGCGCCAGTTTGCCGGACCACTTGGCAAACACAACCTGTCCCTTGCCCAGCATGCAGGCAGCGCCCACCATCATCAGAAATTCCTTGGCTGCCAGAACAACAAAGGGCGCCAGCGGAATCACATCGGTTATCACCATGGACAGCATCACAGAAATAACCATCAGCTTATCCGCCATAGGATCCATCAGTTTTCCAAAGTCCGTGATCAGGTTGTATTTTCTGGCAATATAGCCATCCACCACATCTGTCATACTGGCAACCACATAAACCGCCAGTGCTTTCATAGGCATACCATTCAGAATCAGCACCCAGTATACAGGAATAAGCGCCATACGCACCATGGTGAGCACATTCGGTACATTCCAAAGGGCCTGTTTTTGCTTTCCGTTCATGTACATATCCTCCCAGACACCCAAGTATTATAACACATATTGAATTTAATACAATTCCAAACCAACAAATTATATCAAAAAAAGTTTTGCAGTTTCAGTGCATCCCGGTGATACAGATGTTCAATGGACTGCTCCAGCTCGGCGCAGGCAAGCAGGGCATGCAATCCTTCCTTTTCTTCCAGTGAAACGCTCAGAATTTCCAGCAGCACCGTTACTTCATCCGCATCTTCATGGACGGTCCATATCTGCAGCAGCTCCCCTCGCCTTTCCCATTGACTGCTTAGATTTTTTGTTTCCTCCAGCGCCTCCTCATATTCTTGAGTCTGAATCAATCCTGCAATCAACGCCGTTTTTTCTTTCATGCTGCTTACCGTATTCCGGCTGACCCATGCGCAGAGAAGCCCCAAAATCAACACAAGCAGCAAGGTAACAACCAGCACCCATACCGTTTTTTTCATATTACCACACCACTTCCTCCGGACGAAGTGCATTCAGTATGATCCGCTGTGCATTTTTACTTTTCTCCTGCAGCAGAAGTTTCCCGTCCGTATCAAGCGACGCAATCAGCATACTTTCCAAATCTCTGATACCCGCTTTTCCCAATTGCTCCATCAGCCACGCTTCATCCTTTCCCGATGCCTGCAGATGCTCGGGGCGGATTTTTCCGTCCATCACCAGAATCAGCGGTACTCCTTCCTGCCGCAGACTGTAACCCATGTCGCCAGGCGTCAGAGGCGCATATTCCGACTTGGGAAATACGCTGAGTTTGCCGCTGGTTTCCAAAATAGCGGTATCCACTTTAGCTATATTCAGATACCCCTGACTGCGCAGTTCTTCACACAAATCCGAAAGCGTATAATTTACGCGCTTCATTTCATCATACTGGATGGAGCCCTTACGGATGATTACACTGGGCGTAGCACACAGGATTTTTCGCATGCGGATGGACTTTACATCCATGAGTGTCAGCAGCGCATGCACAAACAACAGCGCCAATATAGGCATCAATCCGTACAGGAGAGGCGTGCCTACATTTTCCATCGGCGCCGCAGCCAAATCAGCAATCAGAATAGCCAGCACCAATTCATAAGGCTGCAATTGACCAATCTGCCTTTTCCCCATAATCCGTACAGCAATAACGGATACCGCATATAACGCTACCGCCCTGAGACTGACCGTGAACATCTTCCCACCTGCTTTTCGCTCAGTTTGCTTTTCTTTCCCCTATTATGAACCGAAAAGGCAGGAGCATACCGGATAAATTTACATTCCGCAAGCACGATGTTTTCTGTTTCTTGCCATCTCAACCAATCCATGCTATACTCAAAATCCGGAACAGTACTTATTTCCCGGCTTCCGTTTGCATAGCATAATTTGAAGGATGTGATTGCATGACCTGTGAGAATATGAAACGTAAATTCCGCGTTGGCATCATCGGTGCCACCGGCATGGTAGGTCAGCGTTTTGTTTGCCTTTTAGAAAATCACCCCTGGTTTCAGGTCACCTGTCTGTGTGCAAGCAGCCGCAGCGCTAATCAGCGTTATGAAGATGCCGTTTCCTCCCGCTGGGCGATGGAACAGCCAATGCCTGCCTACGCAAAGGATATGACCGCACTGGATGCTGCAGATGTAGATCGAATCAGCCCTCTGGTAGATTTTGTATTTTGCGCCGTTTCCATGGACAAGGAAAACACCCGCAAACTGGAGGAAACCTACGCGCAGAAAGAAATTCCCGTCGTCAGCAACAACAGCGCCTGCCGCGGCGTCAGCGATGTACCCATGATTATTCCGGAGATCAACGCCGACCACACCCGCGTGATTGCAGCGCAGAGAAAACGCCTGGGCAGCAAGCACGGTTTCATTGCCGTAAAACCCAATTGCTCCATCCAGAGCTATGTGCCTGCCCTGACGCCCCTGATGCACTACGGCATTGAAAAGATCCATGTATGCACCTATCAGGCCATTTCCGGGGCCGGCAAAACCTTTGAAACCTGGCCCGAAATGGTGGGCAATGTGATCCCCTTCATCGGCGGCGAAGAAGAAAAGAGCGAGAAGGAACCGCTGAAAGTATGGGGCCATGTCAGCGAAGACGGAAGTGAAATTATTCCCGCCGCCTCCCCTGTCATCAGCGCACAGTGCCTGCGCGTTCCCGTACAGGACGGCCACATGGCAGCAGTTTCCGTGAGATTTGCCAACAAGCCCAGCAAGGAAGATATTCTCAATGCATGGCAGAAAAATGGCACCATTGCGCAGGAATTGGGCCTTCCTTCCGCACCCACGCCTTTCCTGCGCTATATGGAAGAAGATAACCGCCCACAGAGCCTTTTGGACCGGGATTTTGAACACGGCATGGGCGTCAGCATCGGCAGACTGCGGGAAGATCCCCTGTTTGATTATAAATTCGTGTGCCTTTCCCATAACACACTCCGCGGCGCAGCAGGCGGCGGCGTGCTTTCCGCTGAGCTGCTCTGTGCCCAGGGATACATTACCCACCGGGAGGAAATGTAACAGATGAAAAATACGCTGTTTTACGGCTGCGCCACAGCTCTTATCACGCCTTTTGACTGGCAGGGAAACTTTGACAAAACGGCTATGGGGCGCTTGATTGAATTCCAGCTCGAAAACAAAGTAGACGCACTGGTTGCTTTGGGCACCACGGGCGAAAGCGCCACACTTACTTCTGCCGAATGGGATGAAGTGCTCTCTTTCGTCTTAGATGCCGTCAACCACCGCGTGCCCGTTATCGCTGGAACCGGCGGCAACAACACCAAAGCCGTCATTGAAAAAGCAAAACGCGCCAGAGAACTGGGTGCAGACGGTCAACTATGCGTGACTCCCTACTATAACAAAGCTACCCAGAAAGGCCTCATTGCTCATTACACCTGCATTCATGACGAAACCAACCTCCCCGTTATCCTGTATAACGTGCCCGGCAGAACAGGCCTGAACATGAAGCCCGAAACGGTACATGCCCTGTCCAAACTGCCCCGTATCGCAGGCGTAAAGGAAGCAACCGGCGACGCTGCCCAGGCAGGCGACATTCTTGCACTTTGCGGCGATGATATGCCACTTTACTCCGGTTCTGATGAAATCACTGTTCCGCTTCGTTCCATCGGCGGCAGCGGTGTGATCTCCGTGCTTTCCAACATTGCACCCAAAATGATGCACGATATGTGCCACCTGCCCCTGGAAGAAGCGGGCAAGGTACAGTTGAAAGCCATGAAGCTCATCCGCCTCTTGTTCAGCGAAGTAAACCCCATTCCCGTAAAGGCAGCATGCGCCATGATGGGCATCTGCGAAAACGTTCTGCGACTGCCCCTCACCCCCATGGAAGAATCAAATGCCCAGAAGCTGCAAAATGAACTGAAGAGACTGGAGATTATCTGATCATGCTGAATATACTTTTGTCCGGTGCATGCGGCCGCATGGGACGCGTGATTGCCGG
>JAFYLS010000012.1 GCA_017550035.1 Clostridia bacterium | reverse complement strand
CAGTCCCAAGAAAAGCCTGTTAGTTACCCTGCACCATCTTCAGTGCAGCCATGTTGCCTTCGCCCACAGCCTTGGCGATCTGGTAGGGTGCGCCCACGCAGTCACCGGCGGCATAGACGCGGTCAAGATTGGTGCGATAGTCTGCGTCCACCACGATCTTGCCGTCCTGCACGCACAGGCCCGGCGCCATCTGATCCGGCGGGGTGGCGGGGCGCAGGATGAACACGCCGTCCACGGGAATTTTTTCCTCGCCGCACTGCACGTGGGTCACTTTGCCGTTTTCGCTCAGGATGGCGGAAACTTTTCCGTCCATCACGGTGATGTTATCGGAAAGGTCGGCGGCGTGATGGGGTTTTTCGGCAAAGTACAGCGTTTCCCCGGCGATGGAGCCCAGGAAATTAGCTTCCTCCACGCCCTCTTCATAGGCGCTGATCACGGCGATCTTTTTGCCGCGGTAGAACATGCCGTCGCAGGTGGCGCAGTAGCTGATGCCATGTCCCGCATACTCCTGTTCGCCGGGGATACGCATTTTGCGCACCACGCCCACGCACAAAAGCATGTTTCCGCAGGTAAAGAGCTGATCGCCTGCCATGACGGACACCGTATCGCCCATGGGCAGCAGCTGCCGGACGGCATGGGGGTACAGCGTAACGCCTGCGTCCTCGCACTGTTTGTGGAACGTGCGGATCATTTCTTCACCGCTGATCCGGGGCATGCCGGGATAGTTATCCACCCGGTGCGCCGTTTTCAGCGCGCCCAGATCGCTGTAGCACAGCAGCACGCTTTTGTTCCGCGCACGCAATGTCAGCGCGGCGCTTACGCCGGCCGGCCCGCCGCCTGCGATGATCACGTCAAAATGGGTCTGCATCAAGTTTTAGACTCCTGTTCTTCCTCGGATTTTTCCACCCGGATGGTGGCCCATTCCACGCGGTGTTCCTTCACTTCGTCCACGTGGATAGAAAGGCCGTGGCAGCTCACGTCAAACTGCTGGCCATCCTTGGGAATGGTGGAGAGCTGGGCGTAGATCAATCCGCCCAGTGTAACATATTCTTCGTCGGTAGGCAGTTTTACATCCAGCGTTTCGGCCAGCGTTTCAATTTCCACGCTGCCGGCCACGCGGTAGGTGGTTTCGTCCAGCTGCTGAATGTTCACTTCCACCTGCGGATCGTATTCGTCGTTGATATCGCCCATGACCTCTTCCACCAGGTCTTCCATGGTGATCAAACCGCTGGTGCCGCCATATTCGTCCACCACGATGGCCAGATGGTTCTTGCGCTTTTGCATATCGCGGAAGAGTTCGTCGGTGGCTACCGTTTCGGGCACAAAGTATGCGGGGCGAATGAGGTCGGTCAATGCCGTTTTCTGTCCCTTGGCACGGTCGATGAGGTAATCGCGGGAGTTCAATATGCCCTTGATATCGTCCAGGTCCTCATCGTACACCGGGTAACGGGAAAGGCCGCTTTCCAGAATCACGCGGAGCACTTCGTCGTCGTCATCATCCACCTGGAAGGCGGTCATGTCCGTGCGGTGCACCATGCAGTCGGCAGCCGTCATATTGTTGAACTCGAAGATGTTTTCGATCATTTCGTGCTCGCTCTGTTCAATGGTGCCCTTTTCGCCGCCGATTTCCACCATGGTGCGGATATCGTCTTCGGACACTTCTTCATCGTCCGCCTTGGGATCGACGCCGAAGAAAATCAGCACCACGTTCACGCTGAAGGTCAGCATTTTGACGAGGGGCTTGAAAATGCGGCTCATCAGCCACACGGGGCCGCACACGAAGCGGGCTACGGATTCGCCCTTCTTCATGGCAATGCGCTTGGGCACCAGTTCGCCCAGCACCAGCGTGAAGTAGGACAAAATCAGGGTGATGGCGATAACGCTGATGGTGTTCAGCGTGGCAGGGGAAAGTGCGGTGAAGTGCAGATCGTTCACCATCCAGTCCACCAGCATGTCGGAGAAGTTATCCGATGCGAAAGCCGAACCCAGAAAGCCGGCCAGTGTGATGGCGATCTGGATGGTGGACAGGAAGCCCGAAGGCTCGGTTACCAGTTTGAGCAGCGTATTGGCCTTTTTATCGCCGTCCTCCGCCTGATGGCGCAGTTTCCCTTCGCTCAGGGATACAATGGCAATTTCCGCCGCAGCGAAAAACGCGTTGATGGCAATGAGGACGAACTGAATGAGCAGTAGTAGGCCAACCGGTGTTGAAGACAAGGAAGTACCCTCCAATTTTTGTTCCGCTTCTTGGTTCCGCATCGGCCCGGCGCGGGATCCGGGAGCGTGCGGCACGGGCAAAAACCATACTTGCCCATGATGTATGCAATTATAACACATTTGTAACAAAATGTGAAGGTGGAAGCGAGAAATATTATAGGTTTGATGGGGTTTTGCGGGGGGTTCGTGGGGGCCTTTGTGGGGGTTATTCACCCCCACACCCCTCACCAGGGTCCTGAGGACCCTGGACCCGCCGTATTGGTCGAAGTTGATTGCCTTTGGTCAAACAACTTCCCAATGCTGCTATGACGGAACGGAAATATCAAAAGCCTCCCTTGTTGAAAGGGAGGTGGATTCGAGCGAAGCGAGAAGACGGAGGGATTGGTTCCTTTCTAACAGTTTATTGCTGTAGGAACAGTCAAGTTAGCACGATCCGCAGTTGTTCTCCGGCAACCGGAGAACAACGTAAACCTTCTTCAAAAAAGGAGCCGAGAGAGTAAACTCTCTCGCGTCCTTTTATTG
>JAFYLS010000092.1 GCA_017550035.1 Clostridia bacterium | reverse complement strand
GATAATCGAAGGGAGTTTTGCTCGGTTATCTAACTTTTTCAGTGCCTTGATTTTGGAATTTTCTTTGGGTGCATAATCCTTTGCGATGGATTCTGCAATAATTTTGTCTGTGTTCATTTAATGAACCTCCTTTTATTTTTTGCAATGCTATTTTAGCAATGCAAGGAGGTTTATTGAACAACACGATTTTGAAATACTGTTGATTTCAGAAACAAACTCAAGTTTGTCGCTTTCATTCTATCACAGCAGTACACAAAACCGCAAGCCAACAAAGGCTTGCGGTTTCGTTATTTACAAGATGCAAAGTGTAGGATAACTCATTCCTTTCCATCACTCTTCCTGCCAAAGCCTGCGGAGGTTTTTCTTCTTTTTTCCTTTTACAGTTCCAGTTTTTCCAGCACGGTGATACCCAGGCTGTGCAGGAAATGTACGCCCGTATCCCACTCAGGCCATGCAAAGGACTGGGGGCTGTGAGCATCCACGCCCATGATGGCTGCGGCGCCTTCTTCAGCGGCAATCTCCCAGAACATGCGGCAGGGATACCCCAAAGTATCCTTCATACCCAGATGATTATAAATACCGTTCAGGTTGTATTCCAGCGGAATGTTCAGCGCTTTGGCGGCCCGAGAAATCTGCCGGCTCATGTCCTTTGCCGCAGCATCAAACACGGGATAGCTGTGCAGCGTCAGATCCGGATGGCAGAGATAGGAAAAAATGCCCCATTCCATGCCCTTCAAGGTGCTTTCCACATATTCCCGGATGTGCTCGGGACGGGTGTTGAAGCCGGCATAGCGGTAATCCGGTTTGCTCTCATCGCCGTGGTTGCCCAGAATCAGGTAATCCGCCTGTTCACGAAGTTCTGCAAGATAGTTTCTGTACTGAGGCAGCGCTTCGCATTCAAAGCCTGTCAGAATACGAATTTTGCCTGCATATTCCTTTTTGAGTCCATTCACGGCAGCCATATAGCTTTCCCGCTCGCCAAGCAGCATGCGATAGGGCGGCGTGTAATCCTGATAGGGGTAGGGGACATGATCGGAAAAACCCAGTTCGGAAAAACCGTTGGCAACCGCTGCTACCACATAGTCCCGGTCGGTGCCGGATGCATGCTTGCAGCGGAAGGTATGAGTATGGTAATTGGTCTTCATGCCGCTTGCTCCTCTTTAGCATTTTCCTTTTCAGAAAGACGGCGCACATGCCGGTAGTAACCCCACATCAAAAGCACCATGGCGCCGAACCATGCGGATACTTCGGCAAAGTAAACGCCCCAGTGGCCCATCAGGCCGGGCAGAATCAGCAGCATGACAATGCGCATAAACAGTTCCATAAAACCGCTGTACATGGGAATCACCGTTTCGCCCAATCCCTGCAGGGAAGAGCGGTATACAAACAGCAGGTACAAAGAGGGCATGAACACGCTCATCACATACAGATACTGGCAGGCCACATCCAGCACCTGTTCCACCAGAGCGGGATCATCCTCCACAAACAGACGCATCAAGTCTCTGCCGAAAATCAGCAAAAGCACCATCATCACCAGACCCAGCCCGAAGCCCAGCTGCGCGCCCCTTCGAATACCGCTCTTTACGCGGTCCAGCCGCCCGGCGCCGATGTTCTGCCCCATATAGGTAGCCATACCCGTGCCAAGGGCCGAACCTGCCACTTCGGTAATCCCCGTCAGTCTGCCGGCTGCACTGGCGCCCGCCATGAACACAATGCCAAAGCCGTTGATCACCGTCTGCAGCATCATGGCGCCAATGGAAATGACCGCACTGGCCATAGCCATGGGAAAACCAAGGCGGAACAGATTTTTCAGCACCTTGCCGTCCGGCTTCAGATCGCTCTTTTCGGGATGCACCAGCTTCAATTTTTTCAGCGCCAGCAGATTATACACAAAAGAGATGCTCTGCGCGATCACCGTAGCCAGCGCCGCGCCTTTTACGCCCATATGGAACACGGCTACGAACAAAAGGTCCAGCGCAATATTCAGTCCGGACGCAATGCCCATGGCAATCAGGGGCGTACGGCTGTCGCCCAGCGCACGCAGGAAGGACGCCGTCAGGTTATATCCCATCACCATGGGAAAACCGGCAAACAGCACCCGCAGATAAACGGTGGACAAAGGCAGCGTTTCATCCGGCGAATTCATCAATCTCAGCACCAGCGGAATGATACTCTGGGCAAGTGCTGTCAAAAACAGCGCGGTAAAAACGGCCAGCACAATGCTCTGCCCCACGGTATGCTTCAGTGCCCGTTCATCCTTGGCGCCAAAGTGCTGAGAGATCAGAATAGAGCAGCCCTGGGTGATGCCCAGCGCAACGCCCAGCACCGTCCAATCCAGCCAGCCGGAGGTGGAAACAGCGGCCAATGCCGTAACGCCTTCCACACGGCCGATGACCACGGTATCCACCAGCGAATAAAACTGCTGCAGCAAGGTACCGCCCATAATGGGCAGCATGAAAATCAAAATCAGTTTCAGCGGACTGCCCACCGTCATATCCATGGTGCGTCCGGCGCTGTTTCCCTTCATTGTCAAGTCACCCTTTCCCGGTCTTTGTACATAAACGCACAAAATACCTGATTGTATCATTTCGCATATATCCCCTGTAATTCCTGCCGCGACGCACAAAGAAAAACGGTTCATCCGCAAAATCGGACAAAATCAGTCATCTGTACGGCAAAAACAGGGCATTGATCCCACCCATGCAGGGTTTTTACCTTCCGCGTCGAAACACTGTCTATGTGCAGAAGCATATTTTCTGCGCCAATGAAAGGAAATCCAATGAACAATATAGGTGTTTTAGGCACAGGTACATGGGGAACGGCGCTGGGCGTGCTGCTGCAGCAGTCCGGCCACCAGGTCACATTGTGGTCCAAGCTTCCCCATGAAATTGAACAGCTTTCCAAAGTCCGCCGCCATCCCAACCTGCCGGGAATGACGCTGGATGACAGCATCGTCCTGACCCCGGTGATCGAAAACGCCATCAGGGATATGGACATCGTCGTATTTGCCGTGCCCTCTCCCTTTTTGCGTGCAACCGCCCGGGAGGCTGCTCCTTACCTCAGCGACGGGCAGATCATCGTGGACGTTGCCAAGGGTATTGAAGCGGATACGCTGTTCACCATGACCGAGATCATTGAAGACGAAATCAAAAACCCCCGCATCAAAACGGTAGCGCTTTCCGGCCCCACCCACGCAGAAGAAGTGGCGCTGAACCTGCCCACCGCCATCGTCAGCGCCTGCGAAGATATGGCCTGCGCGGAGCGGGTGCAGGACGTGTTTTCTTCCGATACCCTGCGCGTGTATACCAATGAGGACAAACGGGGCGTGGAGCTGTGCGGCGCCATGAAAAATATCATTGCCCTGGCGGCAGGCATTTCCACAGGCCTTGGCTATGGCGATAATGCCAAAGCCGCCATCATCACCCGCGGCATTGTGGAAATCACCCGTCTGGGCCGTGCCATGGGCTGCCATGAACAGACCTTCTGGGGCCTGACCGGCATTGGCGATCTGATCGTCACCGCCACCAGTCAGCACAGCCGCAACAACCGCTGCGGTACCTGGATCGGACAAGGCATGAAACCGGAAGAAGCCATTGAGAAAGTAGGCATGGTAGTGGAAGGCGTACACGCCCTGCCGGCCGCCATGCGGCTTGGTCAAAAATACGGCATTGAAATGCCCATCGCAGAAGCCGTGAACGCCGTGGTAAACGGCCATGCCGACCCCAAAGAAACCGTGCTTTCCCTGATGCGCCGGGATAAAAAGGCCGAACAGACGCTGTAACAGCAACCTTTCAAAATGCAAAACGCTCTCCATACCGGAGAGCGTTTTTTGTATGGGCGTGATCACAGTTTATTCTTCCGTTTCGCCGTAAATGAAAGCGTGCAAAGATGCGTTCACCTTGTCCATATGTCCGATTACCGCGCTGGTGCCGGAATTATCATAATGGTATTCCCCCTGACCCGGGCAGGAATACATCTGCATATCTCCCATATTGGGCAGCACGGTAAACAGGATGGTGAACAAATCGCTGGTGCTCAAATTGGTATCCACATAGTGCATACCCGTTTCCACCAGTTCCATCAGCGTATCCATATTGCTGCCGGAAATCACCTTTTTCACCATGGCATCCAGGAATTTGCGCTGACGCTCGTTGCGGCCGAAGTTGTTGTCCAGCTTGCGGATGCGGCAGTACTGCAAAGATTGATCACCGTCAAGATGCATCATACCCGCCTTCACACGGGGAGAATGCGGCGCATGCTTATTGATCTGCCCGGCTTCCCCGGAAGTGATCTCCAGATCCACACCGCCCAGCAAATCCACCAGATCCACAAAGGCATTGAAATTGATGGATACATAACGGGAAACATTCAGCCCGAAAGTCTCATTGACGCACTTGATGGCCATGTTAGGCCCGCCGAAGGAATTGGCGGCATTGATCTTGTTCTTGCTCTGCATGCCGGGCATCTGCACATACAGATCGCGCACAATGGAAGACAGCTTCACGCTGCCCGTTTTCACATGGATGGAGCAGATGATCATGGTATCCGTGCGGCCGTTGTTCAGGGCGCCTTCGCTGTCCGTACCCAGCAGCAGGATGTTCATCACATCCTTATCCAACCCTTCGACCACGGAATAATCGCCGTCCGCCACATAATAGCGGAACTCATCCTGCACATTGACCGCCTTTTCTCCATCCAGCAGGCTGTCCAGATCCATGGGATCTTCCTTGGGGGCCTGTGTTGCACCCGGCTTTACCGTGCTGCCGGGAGCAGGCGTTTCCACACCTTCCAAAGGCTGCTCCTGCACAGGCCCTTCCTGCCAGCGCACATACATTTTGCCCGCCATCCATACGCCGGACAGCGCCAATATCATCACGATCACCAAAGCGATCCATCGTTTCATTCGTCATCGTCTCCTTTTTGTCCGGCGGCATGTATAATCCGGACACCTGAATATACAAATTCATTATACGGGAATATCTCCGGAATAGCAACCCCCTTTCCACGATTTAACATTTGCCGCCTTGTTTCTATATGCTTTTTTCGCGTATATTTGCATTTCAGCACCGGCATCCTACCCAAGTAAGAGGTGAGAAAATGGACTCCATATGGACAAAAACGGCGGCATTGCCCTCCTTTGAACGGCTCAGAGGAACTGTCAAAACCGATGTGCTCATCATCGGCGGCACATCCATCCCCAGCCAGAGGTATTTCATACCGAACGGCCCATTTCCAAAACCTATAAGGAATTGGATCATGATCTTGCCCGGGACAACATGGAAAACGATTTGCCCTATACCGATTTACAGGACCTTGAATGAAAGAAGCCTGACCCAGAACCCTTCCGGATCAGGCTTTCCTTTATTTCGGCCAAACCTGACGCCCATTTATGAACGCCGCTTTCACGGAGGACTTGATTTCCAGCGGATTTCCCTCCCACACCACAAGATCCGCATCTTTACCGGGTGCAAGGCTGCCCAGACGGTCATCCACCCGGCAGATCCGGGCAGCATCGATGGTGATAGCCCTGAGCGCGTGCCCTTCGTCCCACCCTTCATGAGCAGCCAGACCGGCGCACAGCGACAAATGCTGAATACGCGATACCGGATGGTCTGTGGTCAATGCCACGGTAACACCTGCTCTTTGCAGTATGCCCGGCGTCTTAAAATCCGACTGCGCCACCTCATCCTTGCTGCGGGACGCCAGCGCAGGCCCTACAATGGCCGGATAGCCGCTCTTTGCAATCTCATCCGCGATCAGATGCCCTTCCGTGCAATGATCCAGCGTCAAACCAAGGCCAAATTCCTTTGCAATGCGAATGGCCGTGAAAATATCATCCGCCCGGTGCACATGGGCCTTCAGCGGGATTTTTCCCTCAAAAAGCGCCCGATAGCATTCCATGGTGTAATCCTTCTGACTGCCGCTGTTGTCACCCGCGAAGTACTGCTGTGCCTTGAAAAGCTCCTCCCGAATCAGAGAAGCAATGGACATGCGGGTAGAGGGCATATTGCCGTTCATGCCGTAGTTGGTCATGGGGTTTTCGCCAAAGGCAATCTTGATGGCGGCAGGCGCCTTGACGATCATATCGTCCATACAGCGCCCGTCCGTTTTGATGAAGGCGAACTGCCCGCCAATGGGGTTGGCGCTGCCCGGACCCGCCATTACGCCGGTAATGCCGCTGGCAAGGGCATTATGGAACGCACTGTCCATGGGGTTGATGGCGTCAATGGCCCGCAGACAGGGCGTGATGGGGTTGGTACCCTCGTTGGTAATATCGCCCTGCAGCGTTTCTTTTTCCTGTGCGATGCCGATATGGCTGTGGGCATCAATGAACCCCGGATACACGCGCAGCCCCCGGGCGTCAAACGCTTCTTCATCCCTGCCGGGCGCAATGGAAGGTGCCATTTTTGCAATTTTTCCGTTTTTGATCTGAATATCCATTTCTTCCGGCCGTTCAGATTCCATCGTGAACACAAGACCATTCTGTATCAGCATCAGATTCCGCCTCCTTTTTTCCATGCATAGTCTGTCTTAAGCGGGCAAAACTATCCACGTATCAGCAAGAAAGGAGGACGAAATGATGGATAAGCAAAATCATCAGCAGAACAACCAGCAGTATAACCGCAACCAGCAGAACTGCAACAATCAGAACGACTGCAACAACCAGCAGCAGAATAATCAGAATAACAAGAACGACCGCAACAACGACAACAACCGCAATGACTATAACCGCTGAGGACTGAGTTTTACTCTATTCTGTCCTTGTCCGCAAAAGACAAAAAAGGAAGTCATTTTACAATGACTTCCTTTTTATACTGGCACATGTATAACGCTTCACGCCTGCAGCAGCGGCAGGGGATACAGTCCTTCTTCCGCCATCCGCTTGAGCGCTTCCTGCACAACCGGCACATCTTCCTGAAAGGTCATGCCGTACCACTGCCCGGGCGTGGGGATCACTTTTACCCTTACGCCGTCATCACGGAGCATGCCGTCCACTTCGATGGGAATGAGGAATTCGGAGGTCAGGCTTTCAACACCGCCGTTTGCAAGGAACTTGACAAACCGCTTTTCCAGTTTATCCAGCACATCGGCAGAGAACGCCCACATGTTCATGCTGACAGGCGTTTCCACATCGATCATCCGTACGTCATTTTCCGTTTCCACGCCAACGCCTTCCGGCAATTTTCGGATATTTCTGGTCTCCTGAATTTCTGTCAGCCAGCCCGCTTCATCCACACGGCACAAGCCTCGGGTGACACCGCCGTACTCGCTTACAGTGTTGCCAAGCCGGAATCCGGCAAGCCCGTACACAGTCTCTTCGCTGTGATCCTCATCCAGAAAGTCCGCCATGATCCTGTAAGCGTCTTTTCCGTAGTAATCATCCGCATTGATGACCACAAAGCCGCCATCCAGCAACCCTTTACAGCTCAGCAGCGCATGTCCGGTTCCCCAGGGCTTTTCACGGCCTTCTGGACACACAAATCCATCAGGCAGATGATTCTTATCCTGATAGGCGCAGACCATTTCCACACCCTTCTGCGCACACATCTTTCGGATACGGTCGCCGGCCATTTCATTGAACAAATCTTCAATATCACGGCGAATGATGAACACCACACGGTTAAATCCTGCTTCGATCGCGTCGTACACCGAGTACTCCATCAGCGTTTCCCTGCAGGGGCCCACGTTCTTCAGTTGCTTCACGCCGCCCTTGAAACGGGCGCCGATACCGGCTGCCATCACGACCAGAGAACAATATTGCTGCACGCTCCGATGCGCCTTCTTTTCCATCACATTAAAGAAATTATCAGTGTTCCCACTGCGTGTTCTTATCGCCTTCGCCGTGATAGGTTACAGGGGTACGGCCCACTTCTGCAATGATCTGCTGCCATTCGGGATGATGCTGATACGCTTCGATGATATCCAGGATGGTGAAATCCGGCTTGGTGGGATAGAGTTCCTCATAGATATTGCGCAGCAGCTGCAGATCTTCCTTGGTATCCAGGGAAGTACCGTAGTTATCAGGCTTGATGTTGGGGCCGTCATAACCGCTGCCATGACCGCCGCAGCGGAACAGATCGGGGTTCATGTACAGGTAGGGAGTAACATGCTCGGTGCAATAAGGATCGGTCGCTTCATTCATGCAGCGTTCGATGGCGTTGAAGGTGAAAATTTCCACGCCGCAGCCGCAGCAGGGTTCATTGTTGGCCCAGCTGTTGGTTTCCTTATTGTAATCCATGGCGCACATGTAGTCATAGTTGCCGTCGGCCAGGAATTCATCCATCAGATCATCAAACAGCCAGCGGGGATCGTAGAGCAGATCGTCGCAGGTCACGCGGCAGATCACATCCACATTGTTTTCCTTGGCAGCATAGTAATAGCGGGACAGCACATGGTTTTCGCTGCCGCGGAATACCTTCACACCGCATTCCAGGGCGATCTTCTCCACGATATCGTCCTGATGGTTAGTGGTAGTGGCGATGATGATATCCATATCATGGCGGGACAAACGCAGACGTTCGATCATGCGGTACAGCGCAGGAGCGCCGCAAATGTCCATGCCCACCTTGCCAGGCAGACGGCTGGAAGTCATACGAGCCTGAGCAATAAATGCCTTATGCATATGAATTACCTCTTTCATGTAGAAACTTTAGTGTGAACCAGACAGGAAACGATTATTCCTTCACACCGCCGGCAGAAATTCCTTCAATAAACCATTTCTGGAAGAAGAGGAAAAAGACCAGCAGCGGCAGCACCGCGACCACAGAGCCGGCCAGCTGGATACCCACCTGCGGAATGCCGTTCTGTGCCTTATTGGACAGGAACGACAGCATCAGCGGCACAGTACGATTGGCCTTGGATGACAACATTACGTTCTGCCACAGGAAATCATTCCATACACCAAACATGGAGGAAATGGCCACGGCAGCCATGATGGGCGGCAGCATAGGCAGCGCGATATACACAAATATACCAGGGTCCTTGCAGCCGTCAATGCGGGCAGATTCATACAGGGAGTACGGAATACCCAGCACATACTGACGCACCAGGAAAATACCGTAAGAGGCATTGATGGTGGTCAGCGCAACACCATACAGGCTGTCGATCAGGTTCAATTTTTTAGCCACCATGAAGTTGGGCACCAACAGCAGCTGACGGGGCATCATCATGGTCACAATCACCAGCGCAAACAGCCAGCGGCGCATGAAAAAGAACTTGGTAGCAAAGATATATCCGGCTGTAACCGCAATGAACACTTCGCATGCAACCACAAACACCAGCAGGAAAATGGAGTTCAGGTACGCACTGCCCACATCGGCAATAGCAAACACTTCTTTGAAGTTGTTGAGCGTCGTATTGTGGAAGGGGCTGAAGTCCACGGGAACCAGACTCAAGGCCATATTGGGCTTGAAACTGCCCAGCAGCATGATAATGAAGGGCAGCAGAGAAAGCACCATGATCAGGGAGATCAGGACCTTACCGAAAGAAGCTTTTATCTTATTCATCAGTCCACACTCCCCGCTCTGGTAAATCTGTACTGCAGACACACCATAATGCCGATGACCACAAAGAGGATCATGCCCTGTGCGCCGGCCAGACCGTAATTGCCATATTCGAAGGCATTCTTGTACACCAGATACAGCATGGTTACAGTTGCATTTTCAGGGCCGCCGCCGGTCAGCAGGAAGGGGATGTAGAACACCTGCAGATTACCGATGGTGGTAGTGATCATCACAAACGCAATGGTAGGACGAATGGCAGGCAGCGTCACATGCCACAATTGCTGCAGCTTATTGGCGCCATCCAGCGCAGAAGCTTCCAGCAGCGATTCGTTCATGTTGTCAATGGCGGTAGACACCAGGATCACAGGCTGTGCAATGCACAGCGTAGTGACCAGCACACCTACCAGCGGCACGGTCAGACTGGCATTGGTCAGCCATTCGATGGGCTTGATGCCAAGAATATTGCACATTGACGCAGACAGGCCAAAACTGGAAGAAAACATATTCTTCCATACGATTGCCAGAACGATCTCGCTGGTTACAGCAGGCAGATACAGCGCCACTTTCGTCATATTCTTAAAGCGCTTGCTGCAATGATGAATCGTAAAGGAAATCAGCAGTGAACCCAGCACGATCAGCGGAATCGTTACCAGACAAATCTTGAACGTGGCCAGAAGCGAATCCCAAAACAGCGAGCGCTCAAAAGTATCGATGTAGTTCTTGAGACCAATGAACTTCATCGATTTATACGTCACCTTGCAAAACGAGATGTAAATACCGTAAAAGAACGGATAAATTTTGAATACCAGAATATCTGCCATCCAAGGGGCCAGGAAGGCAATGATGAACAGCATTTCCGGCAGTTTCTTCCGATCTCTCTTCAGTTGAGCAGCCTGTTTCATACTTTCTTTCCTTTTACACGACAAAGGCTTTTAAGGGCAGAACTTCTCTGCCCTTAAAAGCTTGATATTATCTTACAGTATTCCTATTGTATGAACGATTAGTTGTACTGCAGCACTTCGTTCACGCTGGCTTCGAAGCTGGAAATAGCTTCTTCGGGGGTCTTGTTGCCCAGCACCAGAGACTGCAGGTTGGGATAGAAGTACTGGCGGATTTCGCCCCAGTAGCTTTCCAGAATACCAAAGGAAGAGTTGTTGTAAGCAGCCAGATGAGTCACTGCACCGACTTCGGCAATCATAGCTTCATCTTCCAGCTTCAGTTCGATGTCCATGGTACGGGCAGGACCGTAGCTGGGAGCAGAAGCCCACAACGTTTCATTAAACGCTTTATCGGTAGCCATGAAAGCCAGGAAGTCCTTGGCGGCAGCGATCTTGTCTTCGTCGCCTTCATTTTCGAAGATAGCCGCGCAGTTGGCGCCCCAGTTACCAATGTTGGTAGCGGAACCGTTCATGGTGGGCCAGGCATAACCCTGCACAACGGGAGCCTTTTCGATCAGGCCGTCGGTCACCATCTCGTTGAACATCGTAATGCCATTCACACCGCCGTTCAGAGTCAGGTCCACAACCACCTTCTGGTTGAGGAACACGCCCATGACCTGTTCGTCGGTCATTTCAGCAATACCGGGATAAGTCAGGCCGTTGTCAACGATTTCCTTCACATTGGCCAGCACCTGCACAGCTTCGGGAGTGTTGATGGCAGCTTCAGTGTGGTCTGCATTCAGCACGTTGGCGCCTGCAGACAGCAGCATGGTGTAGTAGGCAATGTCGGAAGACTGGCTGCCGGCAAACAAACCAATGGGATACACGCCGTCAGTCAAAGACTTTTCGCCGCAAGCCTTCAGGAAAGCCATGAAGTCTTCCCAATCCCAGGACATACGGTCTTCGGGCAGCATTTCGTACACACCGTACTGCTTGGCCAGATCCACGTTCACAGCCAAGATGGTAGAGGGCATCAGGGTAACGGGCACGAGATAATAAGCATCGTCTACCTTACCGATATTGATAGCGCCTTCGTTCCAGTTGCCGGTAGTTTCCAGCACATCGCTCACATCCACACACAGTGCGGTGGAGGGCAGCTTGGCGGTACGGGCAGTACCGTCGATATAGATGTCAGGGGTGGTTTCGGTCATCATAGCGGATTCCAGCTTTTCGCCGATGCCGTCCCAGTTGAGTTCTTCTACTTCGATGGTCACGCCAGGGTTAGCTTCTTCGAAGCGAGCGATCAGGTCATACAGAGCATCCATATAACCGATGGCGAATACCGGAGGAGTCCAGAGAGTGAGTTCCACATCCGCAGCGAAAGCGGAGGAGCCCATGGACAGAACCATGATCAGAGCCAGCAGAGCAGCAAGCAGTTTCTTCATGATTTGAAATCTCCTTTCATTATAAACCGGATAGGTGTACCTGTATTTCATAGCAGGATGCTATAAAATGCATTGAGTAAATGAGTTCCCTTGCACCCGGGATTCCCCGAAAAAGTGCATTTCAATTATACAAATCAAGGCGATTGTGTTCAATCACAAGTTTTTTGGATTTATTGCACTATTTCTGTTTTCTGTACTCACCAGGTGAGCAGCCCACCTGCCTGCGGAATACATTGATAAAATAACTGGCCGACATAAATCCGCAGTCCTGAGCGATCACATTGATCTTTTTCACCGAATTGTGCAATAATTCCTTGGCTTTCTCCACCCGCATGGATGTGATGTATTCGCTGAAGCCCACACCCATTTCGCGAATAAAGAATGCACTGAAGTAGGAGGGCGACATACCGATCTCCCGGCTGACCACAGACAGACTCAAATCCGCATCGTACACATGCTCCCGGACATATTTCCTGGCTGCTACCAGTAGATGGCTGTCTGTTTTCTGACGCTGTTCCATCATGCTCTGGTAGAGCTTCTGCGCCACATCACAGCACCACTGAATGATAAGCGGGGTGTCATCCAGCTCAAACACATGCCTGTACGGATCCTGATTCCCCAGAACAGTTTCTGCATTCACACCGTTATCGGCGCTGATATGCATCATTTCGGCCAGTACTTCCACCACCGTACGGCGGATGGAAGTAGGATACGGCCTGTCCTCACGAACGGGAGATTCTTCACGGATACATTCCGCCATCTGGATCAGACTTTCCTGCATGGCAGTAAACTGCCCGGATCGGAACTGTTCCACGATACGGCGTTTATCCCTTTCCGTCTTGCGGGCGGTAACAGAACTGACGGTATACACGTCATCGATATACGCCACGCCTTCGTCTTCAGCAATGAAGTTCAGCGATTCCAGCGCTTCTACTCGGGAATAACTAAGCTTCTCAGCTGCAAAACTGCGGCCTACGCCTATCTGCACAGGAAGTTTCAGTCTCCGCGATACCGCCTGATGCAGGCGCTGCGCCACTTTATCTCTGCCTGTGCCGATATCAGCAATGACTGCGATAACATTCAGATAAGACGAACTGTAGCAATAAGCGTCTTCTCCCTGCTCTTTCACAGCCAACTTGCAGGTATTCAGGAGTTTCTTTGGAAAAGCAGCATCTTTCAGCGGAATCTGCGCATCTGCAAACCTGACAGCAACACAGAAATACGTGTTCTTTCCGATAGGAATTTCCAACTGTCCGGCAAGACGTTCGATGCTTTCGGAATCCAGAGCGGCATCACCTTCCGCTACCTGGCGAAAAAACCACTCTGCACCAACCTTGCCCAATCGCCTCACCGTCCCTATCTGATAAGTTCAGTCAATTTCTGTTTCAGGGTCTCTTCTTTCCTAAAAAAGCAAGAGCTTTTCCTTCTAAACTTGTAACCATTTGCTGCACCCGGAGTGTTTTGAACAAAAATACCCGACACCGCTCAACTATACAGCCAGTCAGAAATATTGCTATTGCGCACAGCATCACACCGGCCACCATCACAGGAACGCTTCTGCTTGTCAGTTGTGCAAAACGTCCGTATATGACTTTCAGCCGTACCAGCGGGTGGTCATGAAGCAGATAAACGCCAAATGCCAAAGGTGCCATCCGCCAAATTACATGTTTAAGCTTATCCGGGAAAGACAGTTCTGAGAATAATCTAAGCAGTGCAAGTGCGGCCAGCAACGTGGTAGGCGCACTGTACTGGAACAATCGAACTTCACTGAACAGTACCCCCCCCCCACGAAAATCTTGAGGCGCCATAGGTAACCATCATTTTTTCTGCCCAGCCAATCATAACCGCCAGAAGATAGATTCCAACCGTACTCCACTTACCGCATTTTTTCCAAATGCCGAATCTCTTTACATATGCGCCTGCAATATACAGATAGACAAACCACAGTGTATGATATCCACCATCCATCAAAAATGTATCCGTTTTCAGAAACGCCGGCAACACGGAGAAAAACAGCGCACCGCATATCAAGGCAATACGGTACTGCAACTGAGACAATTCTTGAATACCATGATTCAAAAACGGAACTAACAGATACATGCCAAAGTATGCAGTAAAGAACCAATACTGTCCTTTCATTACAGGAAAAATCGCCTTCAGAACTTCATTTCTGCTCACCGTTCCCGGAAACAGAACAGCAATTAGCACGGTCAGTACGATGGAGTAAAAAGCAACCTGCATCCACAGCATCACAATTCTGGATATCTTCACTCGGCTGTTGCCGCCCACATAGCCGGCAATCAGCACAAAGCAGTTGACCGCACTGTATGCAGCATACTCTATTCCCCATACAGTTGAACTGTGCAGCAATGAATACCCTGAGGATGATAACATTCCGCCATGTCCCTGAATGTGCAGCACTGTCACAAAAAGCATGGCAAGCATGCGCAGAAGATCGATACCAGCATTTCTTTCTTTCAATGCAATGCCTCCATCAGCAATCCGCTTTCGGTAATTACTTCTTGTGAATCCACTTATTCTCGGAAGAATAGGGAATGTCGCGTGCTTCCACATAGGCAGACTTGGGGAAGCGCAGCTTATACAGCAGACCCGCTTTGACCATAATAAACGTAACAACCTCAAAAATCAGCTGATGAAGGTTCATGTACAGAGTACTCTTCTTCAAGTTCTGAGGCTTGGCAGGAGTCTTGAGGATTTCCATAGTCTCATTCACCGTACGTTCACAAGCCTTGCCATCCACCAGACCGATATAACGCTGATAGATCGGTTCGCGGTTTTGCTGTTCTTCCTTCAGCGCAGCGATCCATTCATCGTTGATATCCAGCAGGCTGTTCAGACGGGGATAGTCCGGAAGGCCGGCCATTTTGTTTTCGGTGATCTTCTCCACATGGTCAATGGTGGCGCAGGGTACGCCGCACATTTCTGCTTCGAAGATAGAGGTGCTTTCGCAGGTAAGGAACAAATCCACCACATTGATCCAGTCGTAAATGGAACGGTCTGTCAGCACATGCACGCAATCGGGAATTGCCTTTTCAAACTGCGTGCCGGGATGCGGACGGTAGATCAGTTCATACTGAGCAGCAAAGTTTTCATCCAGCTTCCACATTTCATCCACCAGCATCTGCAGCCCGGTGGTTTCATAAGTCAGGCTGGCTTTCAGCTGTTCGGCGGTGGAACCCATGGCAATGAGTTCCTGCATGGTCTTTTCAGAATTGCGCTGGCTCAGCCAGCCGCGGTTTTCTGCAAACAGAATCCACTTTTTGCCTGCATCCAAATTGTAAGCTTCTGCCAGTTCCTGTTTGGAAATGGTGGGCTTTTTGCTCTTGCCGGCGTCGTTGCGAACATTGCCGGTAACGCGGATCATAGAAGCATCCACGCCATTGTTCAGCATCAGGTTTTCAAAATGCTTGCCCCAGGCAAAATGGTAGCAGCCATTCTTGGTCGCTTCCGTGTTGGGAATCAGCTGCACTTCGCTGGCAGGGCTGCCAACCTGTTCCTGATGCTGATTGATGATCACCACAGGATTCTTACGGACGATGGGGGAAAGAATCTGCTCATGAAGCTCCAGATTATACCAGGGCATATAGATAACATCTGGGTGGTGTGCCAGAGAATCCAAAATGGCTTCTGTCCGCTGGAAAATCAGCGAATAGACCTTTACGCGGGCTCCCTTTTCCTCCAATGCTTTCTTCAGCTGCTGTACAGCATTCCACTCACGAACCAGGTGTTCATAGAAAATAATCACATTCATGCGTTTTTCCCTTTCCTTTTCACAATGGACAGCAGCATGCCGACCATAGACTTCAATTCTTTCCAATACATTACTGTATATACTGCCAGAACAACTACTGCACAAATCTCTGCATAGAACGACACCGCTACTGCTGCCGCCAATGCAACAAGAATTACCAGAGAAAAAATCCACTTTCCATAGCCAATGCCGATGGAGAAATGTTTTTCACAAAAAAACGTTCTCATTACAGCGATGACTACATAAGAAAATGCGGTAGCGATGCAGGCGCCATGAATGCCGATTTTGGGAATCAGCATATAGTTGAATACCACATTTACCGCACAACCGATCAATGCTGAATACATGATCAGTTTGCTCTGCTTCATTGCGGAGAAAATGGAAGAGAAATAGTTGGTATAAGACAGGAACACCGTGCCTATGAGCAAAGTAGGTACATATACTGTAGATTCTGCAAAAGAGTCACCCAGAATCCATGGAAAGACACGGTTATTCACCAGCAAAATGCCCGCTGCACAAAACACACAGCCGACATGCTGCAGATCAAAAATGCTCTTATAGAACGCAATATCCTTTTCCGCTTCATAATCCCGTACCACAGACAACGTCCAGGCGCTGGAGAAAACTGACAATACCACCGACAGCAGCGACGGTATCTTGGACGCAGCAGAATACAAACCTACAGAAGCACTGTCTGCATACTGTTCAAGCATCACTTTATCCACCACATGGGTCAGACCCCAGGAGATGGAGTTGAGAATCAGCGGCGCAGAATAGCGCAGCATGTCTTTCAGCAGTTCAGGATCTTTTCCGGAAGCCTTCAGTTCCTTCCACAAACCACACTTGATGAACAGGAACGCAATGGAGATTACTTCTGCGGTGATCATCGCCAGGAAGTAGCCGCCAAGCCCCAGCTTAAAGACCACCAGATAAATCACATTGGATACTGCCAGTGCGGAATTATACAGAACACTGTCAATGGAATATACCATCGTCCGGTGTGTGGCATTGGCATACAGGCTGAAAATGGCACGGAACATGCTGAGAATGGAAATAATGGCAAAGTATACTTTCCATTCACTGAGCGCTTCATACCAGTTGAAAGCAACAGCCAGCAGCATCAGTGCGCAGCTGGAAAACGATGCTACCTTCAGCGCATTCCGGAGTACATTGCCCGGATTTTGTTTGGAATCCATGCTGAAACGGAACACCGAATCCTGAATAGCCAGTGAACACAGCGGTACCACCAGCTGTGAAATGGTCGTCAGCAGTTCCGCAGTGCCATACTGCGCGGTCGTCAGCATGCGCGTATACAGCGGCAGCAGCAAGCTCAGCACCAGCTTGGACAATACATTGCTGATAGCGAAAATGGCTGCCGTAGAAAACAGGGATTTATACTTGTTTGTCCTATCCATGAATAATCATTGCTTCTTTCTGTCCGGTTGCCGATTCTGAATTACAGCACATCACAATATTTTTTTATCCTAGCATTCATAAATACCTTGGTATACAGTACGCCCAGGGGCTTCCAGGCAAGCATTTTTTCACCGTGTTCCATTACCATCACACACAGGAATACCACCAGGTAAGGCAGCAAATCCGAGCGGGACGCAGTGAAGTAATTGCCAAAGAAACTAACCCAGATTGCTTTCTGCATGGCTGCCAGCAACAGCGTGTATCCCAATTTCTGCTGGGACTTACGGTAGAACAGCGCCACGGCACCATATATCAGTGCTGGGAACACCACAACACCGGCAACGCCCAAATCCTCATAGAAAGGATAGCACAGCGTAGGAGCATTGAAGAACTCCGTCACTTCGGAAGGCACACGGGTAATCAGCCCACCCAATCCAAACAACTCGAAGAAGCCGCCCAGAGAATGGGTAAACAAGGTAAAAGCCGGACCTTTCTGCACCAGGCGGTTGAGGTTTTCAAAGCTCAAGGCCGAGTAGGAGTACAAAGCACTGAACAATGGATATCCTTCAACTACATGAAACACCAGAGACATGGAATGAATCCGCAATTTACTGATGAGCACAAATCCAACAACAACCATCAGAACCAACGGAACCAGAGTTTTGAAGGGAACTTTTTTACCGCTGAAAACCACATAAATGGTTCCCATGGCAAGGAGCAGCAGCGTGCCGCGGGAAGAAACAATAAACAACGAATGAAAAACCGTCCAAAGGATACTGAACACCAGATAAGGCTTGCTCAATTTCTCGAACGATGCCCGATTGCACCATTCCAGCACGGATGCCATGGCGCAGAAAGGCAGAAACACTGTGCCGTAATGAATCACAGGAATCGTGGCAACCAAGGCTTTGGTATCAACTGCATCAGACAGCAGCGTCAGCACAAAACCCTGCTTGGCCCATTCAAGCACAGAACACAGGAAGCAGGCCAGAAACATCAGTCTGGAAAAAATTAAATACGGTTGAGAATACGCGATCTTCTTCCTTTGCTTCGGAGCAGGCCGCACAGTCAGCATTCCCAATGTAAACACTGTGACCGGGAACAGAAGCACCGTTATATACATAAGCGCCGGCCAGGGGGTTTGAAGATGACTCAGCTGGCAACTGGCCAACCCGGCTACACCCAGCCAGACCAGCACAGTAATCCCAAAGGGATTCAGAAAGTCTTTGCTTTTTTGGTACAGAACCACATAGCTTGCTGCGCCCAGCAGCATACATGCGATGCCAAATGCAATATGCATTACTTTGCCTCCTGTAAATCAACTTCTACCAGTTTACGTACGGCCTGAATATCTCCTTTAGCAACAAACCGGCTGATTTCATTCAGCGTTTCCCGACAGCCGCCTACATCATACGTAATCACAGGCGTTCCGCACGCCTGTGCTTCCAAATTCACAGTAGGGTAGTTGTCCTCATAAGTGGGATTGATGAAGCAGTCTGCTGCCGTATAAATTTCCGCCAGTTCACGGGCATTGTTAGTTCGGGCAATGGGAATAATCTTTTCCGGCAGATTACGAGACTGTTCTTCTCTTAATCCTACCAGAACAATTCGGTAATCATCCGGCAGAATTCCAGCCAGTTTTACAAAATCGTTCAATCCCTTGCGTTCCGTCCATACGCTGGCAACGCCCAGCAGCATCTTTTTATCCTGCAGCCCATATCGCTCGCGGAAATCGCTGGGGGTTGGTTTGAATATCTGTGTGTTGATGGTATTGTAGCAAACCTGAACGGGATATTCCCCCAGGAAGCTCTGTTTTACCAGGTCAGCCAGCCATTGAGAAGGCGTAATCAGCTGCATGTTCTTAACACCGGTAAAAAGCGCCTGTTTTCTTTTATAGTTGGCACGGCTGTTATCCAGAAACACACTGCCGGGATACTCTTTCTTCTGCGGACAGGCAAAACAGCCTGTTTTCCATTTTTCACATCCAACCAGTTCAAAATGTGAACAATGGCCCGTCAGCGCCCAACAGTCATGCAGCGTCCAAATCACCTGCATATCCGGATGTTTCTTAATCCAGTTAAACAGGAGGCCAATGTGGATATAGTAACCATGAATGTTATGAAGCCATACCACATCCGGCGCGTACGCTTCTGCCCAGGCAAGAAATCTTGCTGTAGCCGCTTTACTGCCAAATCCGTGATCATCCAGAAGGCGGGTACGGAGTCCGTGAAGGCGATAATCCATCGCGGTGCCGATGCATTGTGTAGGGATATCGTCACAGTTTGCCTTATCCCGACCGTAGGCAATGCAGCACTCATGCCCCTGTGCCATCAATTCACGGCACTTTTCGGCAGCAATCTTTCCCGTGCTGCCAAATCCGGCAACCGAGTTGATAAACAGATACTTCATTGGGTTATCTCTCCAGTAATATAGGAAAAAATCAGTACTTACGCCACACCATCTTGTTGACCACGCCGGTGTAACTCTGGATCAGCTTGACCACCTTGGTGGACACGTTTTCTTCCACATAATCGGGCACGGGGATGCCGTGGTTTTCGTCCAGATTCATGGAAACAGCGGTATCAACGGCCTGCAGCAGGCTCTTTTCGTCAATGCCGGCCAGGATGAAGCAAGCCTTGTCCAGCGCTTCGGGACGTTCGGTGGAGGTGCGGATACACACCGCAGGGAAGGGATGACCCACGCTGGTAAAGAAGCTGCTTTCTTCGGGCAGCGTGCCGCTGTCGCTCACGCAGCAGAAAGCGTTCATCTGCAGGCAGTTGTAATCATGGAAGCCCAGAGGCTGGTTCATGCGCACGCGGGGATCCAGCTGGAAACCTGTGGCTTCCAGACGCTTACGGGAACGGGGATGGCAGGAGTAGAGGATGGGCATATCGTACTTTTCGGCCATCTTATTGATGGCATTGAACAGAGACAGGAAGTTCTTTTCCGTGTCGATGTTTTCTTCGCGGTGGGCAGACAGCAGGATATACTTGCCCTTTTCCAGACCCAGACGCTCATGCACATCGCTCTGTTCAATTTCAGCCAGATTGTTATGCAGCACTTCGGCCATGGGGGAACCGGTGACATACACACGTTCCTTGGGCAGACCGCATTCGTGCAGGTACTTACGGGCATGCTCGGAGTAAGCCAAGTTCACATCGGAAATGATGTCCACGATGCGGCGGTTGGTTTCTTCGGGCAGGCACTCGTCCTTGCAGCGGTTGCCGGCTTCCATGTGGAAGATCGGAATGTGCAGGCGCTTGGCGGCGATGGCGGACAGGCAGCTGTTGGTATCGCCCAGGATCAGCAGTGCATCGGGCTTGATCTCTGCCATCAGCTTATAGGAGCAGTTGATGATGTTGCCAACCGTGGCGCCCAGGTCATCGCCGACGGCATCCATGTATACTTCGGGATCCTTCAGTTTCAAATCCTTGAAGAACACGCCGTTCAGGTTGTAGTCATAGTTCTGACCGGTATGAGCCAGCACCGTATCAAAGTACTGACGGCACTTGTTGATGACAGCAGCCAGACGGATGATTTCGGGACGGGTGCCCACAATGATCAGCAGCTTCAGTTTGCCGTTTTCCTGAAACTTCACATCGGAATAATCCAGCTTGATATCCATTATTCAACCACCTCAAAGAAAGTATCGGGCTTCTTGGGATCAAACAGTTCATTGGCCCACATCACGGTCACCAGATCCTCGGTATCGGAAAGGTTGATGATGTTGTGGGTATAGCCGGGCAGCATATGGATGGCTTCGATCTTTTCGCCGCTGACTTCAAAGTTCAGCACTTCTTCGGAGCCGATTTTGCGCATCTGAATGAGGCCGTGACCGGCAACCACAATGAAGAATTCCCATTTGGTATGATGCCAGTGCTGGCCCTTGGTGATGCCGGGCTTGGAAATGTTCACGGAGATCTGACCGCACTTTTCAGAGCGGAGCAGTTCGGTAAAGCTGCCGCGGGCATCCACGTTCATTTTCAGAGGGAAACTCACCTTTTCCTTGGGCAGGTAGGAAAGGTAAGTGGAATACAGCTTCTTGGCAAAGCTGTTATGGGGAATTTCGGGCATCACCAGCGTGGAGGGCTGATTCTTGAAGCTTTCCAGCAGATCCACGATCTCGCCCAAGGTCACATGATGGCTGATGGGCGCGGCGCAGTAGCGGCCGTCTTCCGTCAAAACCGTTTCAATGCCGTCAAATTCGCAGTGATGTTCCTTGCCTTCCAGCGCGGCGATCATTTCGTCCACCAGATCGTCGATGTACAAAAGTTCCAGCTGCACGGAAGGATCGTTCACCGTGATGGGCAGATCATTGGCGATGTTATTGCAGAAGGTAGCCACAGCGCTGTTGTAATTGGGACGGCACCACTTGCCGAACAGGTTGGGGAAGCGGTACACCAGCACCTTTACGTTTTCGTCCTGCGCATACTGGAAGAACAGTTCTTCGCCCGCCTTCTTGCTGCGGCCGTATTCGCTGTCATAGCGGCCGATGAGGGTGGCCTGAATGGAGGAGGACAGCACCACAGGGGCTTTGTTTCCGTACTTCTTCAAAGTATCCAGCAGTTTGGACGCAAACCCAAAGTTGCCCTGCATGAATTCTTCAGGGGTCTGAGGACGGTTCACGCCCGCCATGTTGATGACAAAATCCGCATTTTTGCAGGCGTATTCCAGTTCTTCCGCAGTAGAATCGATATCGTACAGATACAGTTCGCCAATTTCAAGACCGGGATGGGTCTTGTCCTTGCCGTCCCGGATGCACTTGAGCGCTTCGGTCAGGTTTTTGCCCACAAAGCCCTTGGCGCCGGTGATGAGGATGTTCATAGTTTACTTGGCCTCCCAGGCAGCCAGTTCGTCGCGGATATACTGCAGGCTCAGCAGCTTTTCCTTCACCTGTTCCACATTCAGCAGTTCGGTGTTGTGAGAATCGAACTCGGTCAGGGGATTGCGGTCAACATCGCCTTCCTTGAAATACTTATCGTAGTTCAGGCCGCGCTTGTCGCTGGGCACGCGGTAGAAGTCGCCCAGGTCGATGGCATTGGCGCATTCTTCGTTGGTCAGCAGGGTTTCGTACATCTTTTCGCCGTGGCGGATACCGATCACCTTGATCTCATGGTCGGGCTTAAACAGGCCGGTGACTGCCTCAGCCAGCGTTCCAATGGTGCAGGCAGGCGCCTTCTGGACCAGAATGTCGCCGGAAACGCCGTTTTCAAAGGCAAACAGCACCAGGTCCACCGCTTCGTCCAGAGACATGATGAAACGGGTCATGCTGGGTTCGGTGATGGTGATGGGGTTGCCGGCCTTGATCTGTTCGATCCACAGCGGGATAACGCTGCCGCGGGAGCACATGACGTTGCCGTAGCGGGTGCAGCAGATCTTGGTCTTATCGGGGGATACGGTGCGGGACTTGGCCACGATCACCTTTTCCATCATAGCCTTGGAAGTACCCATGGCGTTGACGGGGTAGGCAGCCTTATCAGTGGACAGGCACACCACGTTTTTGACGCCGGCTTCGATGGCGGCAGTCAGCACGTTATCGGTACCAATGACGTTTGTCTTCACAGCTTCCATAGGGAAGAATTCGCAGGAAGGCACCTGCTTGAGGGCGGCAGCATGGAAAATGTAGTCCACGCCATGCATGGCGTTCTTCACGGACGCCAGATCGCGCACATCGCCGATGTAGAACTTGATCTTGTCCGCCACTTCAGGCATTTTGGCCTGGAATTCATGGCGCATATCGTCCTGCTTCTTTTCGTCGCGGCTCAGCACGCGGATTTCACCGATATCGGTACGCAGGAAACGATTAAGCACAGCATTGCCGAAGGAACCGGTACCACCGGTGATGAGCAGAGTTTTATTCGCAAAGATACCCATATTCTTGCACCTCAACTTACAGTAGTTTTTGAATGGTATTCACATATTGCTTTGTGCAGATATCCGTAGTGTATTTTTCTTCAAACAACGTTCTGCACTTGTTTCTCATGGCGTTTCCACTTTCAGCATCATCATGCATTTTCCGGATGGCATCCGCCAGAGCGTCCGCTTCTCCGTTACGAACCCACATACCGGCGCCGCTTTCAATGTCGCTGACAATATCGCAGGGTTCCATAATTGCCAGCAGCGGAATGCCTTGTCCCATGTAGCTATAGGTTTTACTGGGCACACACAGTCCCACCAAACCTTTTTCCAGTGAAACCAGCGCTGCGTCACTGATGCGAAGCGCATCCTGAAATGCCTTGCCGCGAAGGAAGGACTGCACATACACATTGCCAATTCCTTCTTTTTCTACGGTTTCACGCAGCTGATCCAGCTTGTTGCCGTGGCCTGCCAGCAGGAAGCAAATTCCCTCATCATCCTTCAGCAGACGCATGGCGCCCAGAATGGTTTCCATATCCTGTGCCGTGCCCATATTGCCAAAGTACGATACCGTGAATCGGTTTTGAATCAGTTCACTGAATGTATTGTCTTTCTTCCGGTCTCCGGTTTCTTCAGGCTGCTGTTCGTACCAGTTAGGAATCACCGTAATGCAGTCTTCCTTAATCGGACGGTTCTCGGCAATATACGCTTTCATCTCCGAAGAAAGTGCAATGACCTGATCTGCATGTTTATATACCGCTTGATTGATGTGGCTCATCAGCCGGCAGATTATGTTTCCGTCCCTCAAAGCGCCCATCCGCACAGCGATCTCCGGATAAAGGTCATAGGCCACGAAGATCAACCGGGTTCCAAACAGCTTTTTCGCCCAGGCTGCTACCCATGGCAGCAGCGGCGGATTGGAATACACAATGACCGACTTATACTTCGCCAGTTTGAACAGATGCATCGCCATCATAAACGTAAGGGAAAAGTAATTCACCAGACGTCCGATAAACTTCTTTCGATCCATCTGAATATACTTGACCCGGTGAATGCCGATACCGTTTACATCTTCCTTTACAGGCACTTCTTTACCGTCGGCATACTCATGGGGATAACCGCACAGGGCATCCACGGAAAAACCGGCATTTTTCAGCGCCACAGCCGTATCATAGGGAAGCGTAGCAGAGGATACATACTCCGGGTAGAAAAACTGGCACAGGAACAGTACATCTTTTTTCTTCATGTTTCCCTCCCGTCAGTCTCTCTCGTAGTACAAATCCCCGAAGGCTTTTTTGCCCATACCGGTAAAGCGTCTGGCAAGCGCTGCCGCCGGATTGAGGACCTTCAGCAGTTTCATTTTCTTACCCATCCCCGCTGCAATGGACGCCACCATGTCGCAGGTACACACATACTGATCGTCCTGGGGCAGGAACAGACCTTCTGCCTTCTCATCCGCAAGCGCTTTCACTGTTTGACTCAACTTGTCAATGTGAATCATACTGCGCTTATTCTGATAGGCAGGGAAGAAAGGAAGTTTATTGGCGAATTTGACCAGTGCCTGATAGTTGCCCTTGCATCCATCCCCATAGACCATGGGCGGACGCAGCGTGGCAATGGCAAACTGCCCATCAGCCAGTTCTCTCATACCTTCTTCGGCCTGCAGTTTGGATTTTCCGTAGTTGCTCCTGGGCTGCGGCACAGTCTGCAGGTTAATTGCGCCTTCTTCAATGCCGTACACGCTCATGGAGCTGAGAAACACAAACTGTCTTACGCCATCAGCCTTGGCTTTCTTTGCCGTTTCCACGGCCAGATCGCGGTTAATGTCGTAGTACAGGTGTGCATTTTCCTCAGTTTCTTTGATATGGGCGATGCCCGCCACATGGAACACTGCATCGTACCCGGCGAAAGACTTTTCCCGCCAGGAGCCGTCCACCATGTCCACCGTGTCCACCTGATACTGTTCGGGCCACTGGGACATGTACTTTTCAAAGGACATGCCGATATAGCTGTTTGCGCCCGTGATCAGAATCTTTTTCATTTGCCGGCCGCCTCGTTTTCTTTCTTCTTATTCAGTTCGCCCGTGCCGCCTTCCACCACGCCGTCGTGCTTGAGCACGGAAACGACGGTGCCGATGAAGCACTTGATATCAAACATCAGGCTCATCTTTTCCACGTATTCGCCGTCCAGCCTGGCCTTCACGGGGATCTCCAGTTCGTCGCGGCCGTTGATCTGCGCCCAGCCGGTGAGACCGGGCATCACGTCATTGGCGCCGTACTTATCGCGCTCTGCGATCAGGTCATACTGGTTCCACAGCGCAGGGCGGGGACCGATCACGGACATCTGACCCATCAGGATGTTGAAGATCTGGGGCAGTTCGTCCAGACTGGTCTTGCGCAGGAAACCGCCCACCTTGGTGATCCACTGTTCGGGATTCGTCAGCATATGGGTGGGCATATCCCGGGGCGTATCGATGCGCATGGTGCGGAACTTGAGAATATTGAAATGCTTCTTATGAAGACCCACGCGCTTCTGCTTGAACAGCACAGGGCCGGGAGAATCCAGCTTGATAGCGATCACCAGAATCAACAAAATGGGGGACAAAACCAGAATGCCGCAGGCAGACAGAACCAGGTCGATGAGGCGTTTACCGAACTTCTTGTACATTGCTTTTACACTCCGTTTTCCTTTTCGTATATCTGCCCGCAGGGAACTTTGTACCCTTTGGGTACCAGGCTTCTTGCAGTCACCGTGGCGTTGCAGTCGATTTGGCAGTAAGCCGAAATCACCGCATTGTGATTGATCACCGCGCCGGCGCAGATGAGGCAGCCTCTGCCCACCTGGGCATAGCTGTTGACCACGGCCATCCCTTCTATGATGCATCCTTCCGCGATCTTCGCAGAAGGCATCACCACACTCTGGGGGTGACGAATGGCAGGCAGGCGATAGCCCATAGCTTCCAATTTATCCATCCAGAGTTCCCTAAGCACCGGGCTGCCCATAGCAACAAATGCATCCGTGTAGGTGCCGCGCAGTTTTTCTGCATCCGCCATTTTGCCCACAGCCAGCAGACTGTTGTCATCCAGAAAGGCGATCTCTTCAAAGCAGCCCATGGTTTCGGCTGTTTCCCGGACCACCTGACCGTACTGACCGGCGCCAAGAATCAGTAACTTTCTCTTTTCACTCATACTCTGTTCTTGTACTTATCCATATAGTGCCGCACGATTTCTTCCATCTCAGGCAGCTTCTTTTCCATATCTTTGGCAAGAGCAGCCTGACAGCGGGTGCGCACCAGATTGTGTTCGGGGTAGTTGATTTTAAAGTAGGTGCTGCCCATGATGTAGTCATCCAGGAAACGCACCGTCTGTTCCACCGTGATGGCAAAGCAGCCCAGTGCCAGCGTTGCCGCTTCGTTTTCGGTCAGCACCTTGGCGGTGCGCTTGAGGAAGCCTCTTGCGAAAGCGCGATACATTTCCATGTTCACGCCGGCATGTTCGTAATCTTTGCTGTCTTCGTCCACACGGTTGGCGGCAAAACGGATGGCGTCGCCAAAGTCATAGGCCACAAGGCCGGGCATTACGGTATCCAGGTCAATGACCACCAGCGCCTTGGTGCCGCCCTTTTCAAAGAGCACGTTGTTGATCTTGGTATCGTTATGAGTCACGCGCAGGGGCAGTTCGCCCTTTGCCAGCATGTCCACCAGCGTGCAGGCCTTGTCCTTCACCGACAGGATGTAGTCGATCTCTTCCTGCACGTCTTTCACCAGACCATAGGGATCAGCAGCGATATCCGCCTCCATCTTTTCAAAGCGCTTGCGGGTATTGTGGAAATCCGGAATGGTCTCGGTCAGCTGAGAGGCGTCAAAGTCGCCCAGGATCATCTGGAATTCGCCGAAAGCCTTACCGGCGTTCTTTACGATCTCAGGGTTCTCCGGCAGGTTATAGGTGGTGCTGTTGAAATAACTGAAAAGACGCCAAAAACCCCCATCCTCATCAAAGATGTAGGTTTTGCGGTCCCGGGTATGATGGAAGTGCAGCACGTTCTTTTCGGGTGCTTCATCCCGCATGTATTCCGTCACCAGGTCGATGTTGTTCATCACCGCCACAGGATCCTTGAACACATTGGTGTTGATGCGCTGCACGATGAAGTCTTTCAGCGTATCATCCTTCTGACGGTAGGTGACACGGTAGGTCTTGTTGATGTTGCCCACCTTCAGTTCTTCATAGGAAACAAACATCCCTTTGATCCGGAACGCTTCGCATACTTTTTTCAGTACTTCTTTCATATTCAGTTAAGTACCCCCTCCCGCGTTTTTCACCGCAGATGGTTCATCTTAATTATATTTCGGCATCGCGCCGTTCTGTTGCAATTTCCGCCGTCATTCGGATAGGATGATCTTCCGCATGACAAACTTTGAGCCGGTTGTAAACCTGCGTTCAGAAAATATCGATAGTCGGCAGCGTCTTCAATTTCATTTTCCACAGCATCCATGCCGCAGAAAATTTCAGCTGCTCCATCATATCAACGACCAACGGACAGCGGCGCTTCCCACGCTGGTGCGCACAGTAAATCTATCCGTTTTTTCCACCCTGTCCCACCGTTTCTTCACCCGGTGAATATCGGAGCAGAAAACGCCTGAACACAGCAGGATAAATGCCAATAACCGCTGCACGCCCTCTTAAAACTCAGGCGCCGCAACGGTAGCTCTTATCCGGAATGATTATGTCCGGCCTAATGCTTTCAAGTTCCGTATCCGTCAAGAGTACCAACTTGGCATATGTATATGATGGGCCATTTCCGAGCAATATACCTTCATTGGCCGCAGACAGATTTTCAGTTGCATATAATAACCGGCGTAAATGCAACTGTTACAATCATTCCTTCATATTATACAATAACATTTTTACATTTGCAAGCATTTCGTATTTGAACCATGCCCCCTCGCCCGCTCCTGCCAGATGAGGTCAATCATCCCTCAAGCCAAACAAAACGAGCCGCTTGTTCCAGATCAAAATAAAAGACATCATGATTTTCCTCAATGTGGAAGCGCTGCCACCGGGTATAAAATTCTCCGTTTTTCTCACAATAGACCTGTAATATCCATACCATGTTGAAGGAGCGATCACCCATGAGAGCAACCGGTATTGTACGAAGAATTGACGAACTGGGACGCGTCGTCATACCCAAAGAAATCCGCCGCACCCTGCGTATCCGCGAGGGCGACCCGCTGGAGATCTACACCGATCGGGACGGCGAGGTCATTTTGAAGAAATATTCTCCCATCGGCGAAATGCAGTCCTTTGCCAAGGATTACACCGAAAGCCTGTTTCGGTCACTGGGGCACATTGCCTGCATCGTGGACCGGGATCAGGTGGTAGCCGCCAGCGGCGTGAGCAAGAAGGAGCTTTGGGACAAGCCTATCAGCCATGATCTGGAAAGCGCCATCCAGAACCGGCAGACCATGACCTTTTCCAAGTCCATGGGAGGAAAAGCCCTGGCTGTGACCACGGAAGAAGACGTGAGCGGCTACACGGCACAGGTGATGTCGCCCATCATTGCCGACGGCGAGGCCATCGGCGCAGTGCTTTTGCTTTCCCGGGAACAGGGCGCGCGCATGGGCGACACCGAGATCAAGGTAGCTGAGACCGCCGCAGGCATCGTTGGCCGCCAAATGGAACAGTGAGGCGGTTGAACCGCCGAACTATTTCGACCCTGTTGGCGGGTACAGCAGCTCCGTCTCCCGACGAGGTGCATTCGCATGATAAACAGTGACTTCGTCACGTTCTTTCGACCCTGTTGGCGGGTACAGCAGCTCCGTCTCCCGACGAGGTGCATTCGCCAACCAAACCAGCCAGGCGGCAGTGCGCCAGCCAGTTTCGGCCTGTCGGCAGATACAGCAGTATCTCCCCTGACTACACATGGCCTGCAACTGCTTTTCAAACGAAAAATCCCGTCTCCCGACAGCTTCCATGTCAGGGGAGACGGGCAATGGCAGTCAGCAATGCTGCCTGAAGAATCCGGTGAAACCATCAAAAAACCCCGTGGAAAACTCCACGGGGTTTTTGTTCGGCTCAGAAGCCGTTAAGATTACACGTTGGCAGAAGCCTTCTGCAGAGCCAGGGCCATACGCGCCTTCTTGCGATTGGCAGCGTTCTTGTGCATAACACCCTTGGCAACCGCTTTATCGACAGCGGAGGTGGTGGCGCTCAGCTGCGCGCTGGCGGGGGCAACGCCCTCGTTCAGGGCCGCGTAGTACTTCTTCACAGCGGTCTTCACACCAGATTTCACCATACGATTCCGCAGATTCTTCTTTTCGGAAACCTTCACGCGCTTCATAGCGGACTTAATATTAGGCAACTTCCTTCACCTCCTGGTAAATGCTTTGCTCAGACAAGCATTGGTTATTATAGCACGCACCGTATCAAAATGCAAGCATTTTTCAAATATTTTTGAACTTTTTTTCATATTGGCATATGTTGCGCACAGCATCCGCTTTCCTCCACCACCCATAGCGGTGCGCCCCCTTTTCAAGCATCGCTTTTTCTGATAAAATAAGGCGTGAACGAAAAATATTCTGACTTTCCGGGAGGTTTTTATGCCCCGTTTTTTTGCTCAGCCGGGTATGGACGAACGCCACGCACGGCTGGATCAGGATGAAATGCACCATGCGAAAAGCGTGATGCGCCTGAAAGAAGGGGAAAGCATCACCCTCATTCTGGACGGCGAACTGTACGCCTCGGAATTTACCCTGAGCGGCGAATTTGAGCTCATGGAAAAACTGCCCACCACCGAAGCCAGCGTGCGCATCACGCTGTATCAGGGCATCCCCAAGGGCGATAAAATGGACTACATCGTGCAAAAATGCACCGAAGCCGGCGTCCGCCGCATCGTGCCCGTCAGCATGCCCCGGTGCGTAAGCAAGTGGGAAAATAAGGATGCGGACAAAAAGGTGCAGCGCTGTCAGCGCATTGCCCACGAAGCAGCCAAGCAGTCTTTCCGCGCCCTGTGCCCCGAAATCGGCGCGCCCATTACCCTCAAGCAGCTGCTTTCTCTCATTCCGAAGCACGAAATGACCCTCATTCCCTGGGAAGACCAGGAAGGAAACGGCCTGAAAGCGCTGTATGAAAAAGGCGGAAGTTTCCCCCGGGACATTGCCGTTGTGATCGGTCCGGAAGGCGGCATGAGCGCAGAGGAAGTAGCACAAATGACAGCCGCCGGCGCGCAGTGCGTCACCCTGGGTCCCCGCATTTTCCGCACCGAGACGGCCGGCCTTGCCGCCATCATCGGCATCATGGCGCTCAGCGGCAACATGGACTAAGCGGGCAGGGCCCGCAGCCATTTTCGACCATGTTGTGCAATCCTAAATTCTCCGTCACACGACATGTTTGTCGTCTGCGGCAGCATGGACTAAGCGGGCAGGGCCCAGACCCCATTTCAGACAGTGCCAAAGACCATCTTTCCCTGCGGCACAAAACAGCATGATCATAACAGACTGCATCATCAAAGGAGTATTGATCTATGGCAGGCGGCATCTGGGTGCGGCTCATGAAGCGCACCCGCATTGATCGGGATTTTACCGTACCCTGTAGTCACGAAGAATGGCAGGACGCTTTGGATGCGGCATGCCACAAACTGGATGTTACCCGGCCCATGGTGCTTTCCCGGCACGAAAGGGACTGGGAAGAATTCTCCCAGACCCGCTTCCTGAAGGAGCATTTTCTGGAAGATGTACCCTTTGACCGCATGGAAGTGGAATATATTGATCCCGACGCGAAGAAATCCATCAACGAACGGTATCTGTAATTCTCTTTGCCGTAATACCTCCGCAAACAGTATATAAAAGGAAATGAAACATGATGAACACGGTTTGCAAGCGTCTGACTGCTCTTTTGCTGTGCCTGTGCACGCTTCTTTCCTGTGCACCTGTTTTTGCACAGGCGGCGGAAAGCCCCTACATCAGCGAAATCATGGCGCAAAACGGCACCTATAAAAACGAACACGCCTATGACTGGGTGGAAATCACCAACCCCTCCAATGAAACCTGGGATCTTTCAGGCTGGTACCTGAGCGACGATATCAACAACACGCTCCTGTGGCAGTTCCCCGAAAACGTGAAGCTGAAAAAAGGCGAAAGCCTGCTGGTCTACTGCACGGGCGAAGACATGGACAAGGGCAAAAACGGCGAATACTACGCCAGCTTCAAGCTGTCCGTCGATGGCGATGATGTGATCTTGTCCACCGACAGCGGCGCCTTGATGCAGCGTTTTTCCTTCCCCCGTCAGTACGGCAACGTCTCCTACGGCGTAACGGCAGAAGGAGAAACAGGCTTTTTTGCCCAGCAGACGCCGGGCAAAAAGAACGCAGATACGGTATTTATGGCCCGGGCGGACGAACCCGTCATTATGACCCCCGGCGGTTTTTATGAAGACAGCGTCACGGTGTTTGCGGCAGGCAGACCCACCCAGACGCTGCACTATACCTTAAACGGCGAAACGCCCACCGAAACAAGCCCCGTTTTTCCTGCGGAAGGTTTGACCCTCAAAGACACCGCATCCCTGCGCGTCATTGCCTTTGAAAACGGGCGCGTACCCTCCCAGACGGCTGCCGCCACCTACCTGCTCAATGATTCCTCGCCCGTTGCGGTGGTGTGCCTGACCACGGACAACAAATACCTCTTTGACCAGAAAACCGGCGCCTTGAGCAAAGGCACGGGCAGCGTTCCCAATTACGAAAAAGAATGGGAATATCCCATCCACATCGAATATTTTGATGAAAACGGCATGTGCCTCATCAACCAGATGGGCACCTTCACCGCATCCGGCCACAGCGCCAGGCAGAACAGCCAGAAATCCATTGCCCTCTATGCCCGGGACGCCTTCGGTGAAGACCGCTTCTACTTTAACCCCTTCCCCAACCGGGATTACGACAGCTACAAATCCATCCTCCTCCGCTCCACCAATTCGGACGCCTTTTCCACCCGCCTGAGAGACGTGGTGTTTACCTCCCTTGCGGAAAAGCTGGATATCATCTATCAGGACGCCCTTCCCATTCAGGTATACATCAACGGCGAATACTGGGGCCACTACAACCTGCGTGAAAAGATCAACAAGCATTTCGTAGCCGCGTGGGAAAACGTGCCCTATACCGATGAAGACACGGTGGATAACATTGACATTCTGGCCCGCACCGGCTCCGACGCCTATGTGCAAAACGGCTCCAACGAAGACTGGCTGGCGCTGTGCGAATTCTGCAAAACAAAAGATCTGAACGTACCGGAAAACCTTGAGTATGTGCTGGACCGGCTGGATGTAGATTCCCTGTTCACCCACGCCGCCTTTGAGATCATCATCGGCAATTACGATATTACCAACGTGCGCATGTACCGCATCCCCGGCGAAAAATGGAAATATCTGCTCTTTGACGTGGAAGCAGGCTTCCTGTCCATGGATGCCGCGCCCCTTGAAAACTACATCAAGGATCTGAACCGGCCCATTCAGGCTTTCCGCCACGAGCCGCTGAACGCACTGCTGCGGGTACCTGAAATGAAGGACAAGTTCCTGCGCCGGTTTGCTGAAATGCTGGAAAGCAGCTTCCTGTGGCCCTATGTAGAAAGCAAGTTTGAGCCCTGGGAGAATATACTGGAAGAGATCCTGCCCCGGCAGAATGAACGCTGGCCTTACCTGACCATGAAGGAATGGCGCCAGAACGTGGACGCCGTCAAGTATTACGCAAGAGTACGCCCGAAAAAAATCGTCTCCATGCTGGCCAGGCGCATGAAGCTGACAGATGCTGAAGTGAACACCTACTTTGCCGATGTGCAGAAGCTGCTGGACGAACAGAACACCCTGGAATAACACAGCGCATATTGATTCCCCCGATTCCCCATCGTCACGGAGGTGATTCTTTCCGTGCCCAACCTGATTGATTATGTGCACTGGCGCGGCGACCTTTCCTTTGACCAGTGCCCGGTCGGCGAAGTGGATGAACTATTGTTTTCCCAGCTTGCCTACATTTCCTTCGGTCCCTTTGTGCCCACGCTGAAACTGTTTCCCCATTATGTCACGCTGCAGTCAGCTGCACAAAGGCTGTTGGAATACGACAGCGAAGGCAAGCGCATCCATCAGCACAGCTTTATGTGGAAAAATCTGCGCACGCTGCTGGAAACCTGTGCGCAAGCGCCCCGATACCGGGATATTCCCCTGTGCGCCTATGTGGATGAACTGACGGAAGAGACCCAGTTCGCCGCCATCTGTTTTCTTTTGCCCGGGGAAATGAACGTGATCGCCTTCCGCGGCACGGACGATTCCGTGACCGGCTGGAAGGAAGATCTGCTCATGGCGCTCAGCGACCCCATTCCTGCCCAGGTGCGATCAGCGGAATACCTGAGCATGCTGTCTCCGCTGCTGACGGGAAAACTGCTTTTGACAGGACATTCCAAAGGCGGAAACCTTTCGGTCTTTGCCGCCTGCAAAGCAGACGAAAGCATCCGCAGCCGCATTGACCGCATTGCCAATCTGGACGGCCCCGGCTTTTCCCGGGCGCTTCGCCAATCTCTGGACACTGCCGATATCCGGGATAAAGTACGCATCATACTGCCGGAAAGTTCGGTGGTGGGAAGGCTTCTGGAACAGGAGGAAAACATTTCCGCCGTGGTGGAAGCAAAAGCCCTGGGCCTTTTGCAGCACGACGCCTTTACCTGGCAGGTGGTGGGAAACCGCTTGATCCGGGCAGAAGGCATGACCCCTTACAGCGAATACATGACCGTAGTGGCCCGCGATTTCCTGAACAGCCTTTCCGAAACCCAGCGGGAAGAATTTCTCCGGGAAGTGTTTGAAACGCTTTCCCACATGGACGCAAGAACCCTTCGGGATGCGCCCGCCGCATTCTTTAGCGCCCTGCCGCAGATGGTAAAATCCCTCCGCACGGTAGATAAGGAGCACAAGGACAAAGTGCTCAGGCTGATGGTGGACCTGGGGGAAGCCGCGCTGAGGACGCTGGTCAGCAATATCCAGAAAAAAGGAAAAGAACTGCTGCCATCTCCCGGCAGCAAAGATGCATCATCAATTGACAAGGACGCATAAAGCGTTGTAAAATAGGTTAATCCTAAGGAAGAAAAAGGCTGCTTTGCAGTCTTATGGAGGAAAGTACAATGGGCATCATTCCGTCCCGTAATTTAGAAGAACAGCGCCGCGAAGAAAACGGCGTTACCTATTTCGACCGCGGCGTGGTGGAAGGCAAGGACGGCCGTAAGTACCGCCGCCTGGCCATCCAGACCCACTTTGTGCAGCGCGGCGAAGACCAGGCTGCACTGGTGGAAAAGTATGTGCGCCCCCTCTATCAGGAAGGCGATATGCTCTCCTTCGGCGCCAAGGTCATGTGCATGTGCGTGGAAAGCGTGCGCACCCGTGAAGAAGTAAAGCCCGGCTTCTGGGCCAATTTCCTGTGGCGCTTTGCCGCCATCAACCACACCGGCGTTGGCATGCACGAACCCTACAAGCTGCAGTTGGTCATTGACCTGTGCGGTCTGCCCCGGGTGCTGCTGGCCGTGGTGTGCTCCGCATTGACGAAACCCTTTGGCATCAAAGGCGTGTTCTACAAGGTGTGCGGCAAGGGCGTGGGCGGCATTGACGGCTTCTACTTCCGCTCCAGCTTTGACGTGTACAAGCAGCTGGCGCTGATCAACCCCGAAAACCCCGTGGAACTGTGCGATGAACTCTACGCCAAGACGGGCATTCCCGTGGTGCTGATGGACGCCAACGACATCCAGCAGGATCAGTTGGGCAAGTGCAAGGGTTTCCCCCTCACCGACGAGCAGATTCAGGACGCCATGCACGACAATCCCTCCGGTCAGGGCGACGAACTGACCCCCCTCATCCTCATCCGTCCCGAAAACTGATCGGCAAAAACGTAAACAAAATAGCTAACAAAAAAAGCGGCTTTACCAGCCGCTTTTATATTTTGTCTGTGCTATGCGTTTTTACGCCTTGCTCTTTTCCACCTTTTCGTCCAGACGGCTCATGATGTACGCCACGGCATAGCCGGCGCCAAGGGTAACTACAGAGCACACCACGGTGCCAAAGGTCAGCACGGCGCCGTTGGCGAAAGCTTCCATCAAAACCACCACGGGAGAAGAAATGACCAGACCCATGATCACGCAGTAGGTGGGGCCCTTGGCCTTATGCAGCAGCCATTCGATCAGCTTGGCGATGGCAAAAATACCCACCACAACGCCCGCACCGAAGGGCAGCAGAATGCCCACATTGGCAAACACGCCGGCAAAGTCCAGCGCCTGCAGCGCCGTCATGGTGCCCTTGATGGCGTCGATCACGGGGCGGTAATAGCCCAGGATCATCAGAATCATGCTGCCGGACACGCCGGGGATGACCATGGTGGCGGAAGCAATGCAGCCAAAGAGGAGCAATTTCATAACTTCCAGCAGGCTCAGCTCAATGACTGCCACGTTTTCGGTTTTCATCAGCTGCATGCCCACGATCAGCGCGAAGGACAAAATCAGCAGCACCATGCCGACAGCACCCTTCTTTTCGTGTTTCATTTCCTTCCAGATGGCAGGCACGCCGCCCAGAATGAGGCCGATGAACATGCAGGCCGTGGGCAGGGGGAAGCGGTCCATGCAGCCGGTGATGATAAAGGAAAGGCCGGCCAGCGCCGCCACAATGCCCACGCCGTAGGGCAGCAGGGTGAGCAGGCTCTTTTTCAGCTGCTTGAAAAGGTGGGTGATGCAGTAGATCAGCGTGTCATAGATGCCCATGGACACCATCATGGTGCCGCCGGACACACCGGGAATAATGTTGGCCACGCCGATCACCATGCCGCGCAGCACATCCAGAAGCCATTTTTTCATATTTTTCATTGTTTTATCCTTCTCCTGTTATCAAAGCATCAGACCCGTACAGGTCTTTTTTCATTATATCACACATGCAGGAAAAAGCATACTGCCGTGCCAAAGAGAATGCCGTACATCAGGAAAGTGCCGGTATTTTTGTCCGCGCTTTCGGGAATCAGCTGGCAGCAGGTAACCTGCAGCATGGCGCCGCCTGCCAGCGCCAGAGAGAAGGCCAGCGCAGAATCGCCCACACCGCCGATCAGCACGCCCACCAGCGCTCCCAGCACCATGGGCACACCGCTGATGATGGATGCCAGCACCGCCTTTTTGCGGCCCGATCCGCCTTCGCGCAGCGGAATGGCCATGGCCATGCCCTCGGGAATATCATGCAGCGCAATGGTAAGCAGCAGACTGATTCCCAGAAGCCCCGAGCCTGCCATGCCGGCGCCGATGGCCAGCCCTTCGGGGAAATTATGCAGTGCAATGCCTGCGCCCACCAGTTTGCCCGTGCGGGATTTATCGTTATCTTCCCGGATCAGGGGAGAGAGCAGCAGCATCAATGCCACGCCGGTCACCAACCCCAGGCAGCTCCACAAAACGGAATGGTGCATGCTTTCCGGCAGCAGTTCCACACATACAATGGACAGCATCAATCCTGCCGTAGCGCTGAGCATGCGTTTGAGCGTCAAATCGGAAACCCGGGGAAAAATCACGCCGATGAGTCCGCCAAGACCCGTACCCACCACGCCGGAAATAAAAGCCGCTGCCAATACCGTCAAAGTGTTCATAAGCAAACCTCGCCTCTTAATAGGAAATCCTCAGAAAAACCCTTCCTGTTATACCAGACTAACTAACACATGTCAAGCGCATTGCGCCCTGTTTCACCCCCATTCTATGCATGTTTTTCTTTGCCATGTCTCAAGTTGACATCCGGAAGGAAATCTTTTACAATGTGGTTGGAAATGCCGCCCATACCGCTTCCAAGCGATCCGTTTTTCTGCTGGTGGTATTTCGCATTCATTTTTCCCGCACGAAAGACGACGTTTTTCGATAAAAGTGGTAGATAACCGCCATATTTCCCTCTTTTTTTGTTTCAAAGTGGAGATTACATGCCGTTCCGAAAGGCAAAAAGAGGATTTTTCCGGCAAACGTCGAAATAGAAGTTGGACGGAGCGCGCAAAGAACGCCTTACTGAAGGCAAACAATACTGCGTTCCCCTGTTAAGGAGACTTTTCCAATGGCTCAGGTAATGGATATCGGCGTGGATCTTGGCACCGCCAGTGTAGTGATCTACGGCAAAAACAAGGGCATTGTGCTGGACGAACCGGCCGTCATCGCCTTCGACCGCGAAAGCCGCGCCGTGCTGGCTGTGGGGCATGAAGCCTACCGCATGCTGGGACGTACGCCCAGCAACATCGTGGCCATGCGGCCTTTAAGAAACGGCACCATTGACGATTTTGCCATGGCTACCGGCATGCTCAACTACTTTGTGCAGCAGGTGGTAGGCAAAAGGCTGTTCCTCGGCGGCCCCCGCGTGGTGCTTTCTTTGCCTGCCGGCGTGAACGAAGTGGAACGTCAGTCCATCACCGCCAGCCTGTTTTCCGCAGGCGCCCGCCGCACCCATCTGATGGAACGCCCCATGGCGGCTGCCATCGGCGCAGGACTGCCCGTGGGCGAAACCTACGGCTCCATGGTGGTGGATATCGGCGGCGGCATGACGGAAATTGCCGTCATCTCCAAGGGCCGCTGCGTGCTGCGCGACAGCGTGAAAATCGGCGGAGATAAACTGGACGACGCCATCATCAAATATATCCGCCTCAAGCACAACATGCTCATCGGCGAAATGACTGCCGAAGACCTGAAAGTGAACATCGGTTCCGCTTTGCAATTGCCCGAACAGCTTTACATGGAAGTAACCGGCCGCAACCTGATCTCCGGTCTGCCCAAAGTGCTGCGCATCACCTCCGACGAAGTGACCGAAGCCATTGAAGGCCCGCTGGAAGAACTGATGGAAAGCATTCACGCCGTGCTGGAGCAGACCCCCGCCGAGCTGGCTGCCGATATTTTTGACAACGGCATCGTATTGACCGGCGGCGGCGCCCACCTGAGCATGATTTCCCAGGCTGTCAGCAAGACGCTGAAAATTGACTGCCGGGTAGCCGAAAACGCCCACGAATGTGTAGCCCGCGGCTGCGGTCTGACGCTGGAAAACTGGAGCGAATACGGCCGCTTTATCGGCAGCCGCAACCAGATGCGCAAATAAGCAGCGCAGCATACAATACAAAAGCAAAAAAGAAAGAACGGGACGGATCGTCAGCATCCATCCCGTTTTTTGTATTGAAATTCCTGTTTCCCGTATGTTATACAGGTGCGCTTTCATCCTCCTGCACGGGGGGTACATTGTACCTGGGGCCCAAATTGGCATAGCGGCGGGTGATCCATTTGCAGATGCCGGAAAGGCCGGGATAAATCATGCGTTCGGAAATGTTGATGTAGTCCAGTTTGTCCCGGATCTCCAATTTTACTTCCTTGGGAATGATGATGCGCTTGAAACAGTTGTTTTCAGCGTCTTCTCCGCAGCCCACATCGCTGATCTTGGTTTCAGCCCGGCTGCACACAGAAAACAGCGCATACTGGTTGGCAATGCGGTTCACGGCGCTGGCAGGTTCAAAAAACAGCGTGAAGGGCTTTTCATTTTCCTCCAGCGCCTTCAGAGCATCAAAATCCCCGCTCAGCTTATCCATCATTTCCATGGTGAAAATATTGCCCCGCTCTTTTTCCAGCATGCTTTGCAGTGCCGCGGGTAAGTGGGCGTTCATCCGGTCAATATCCGCACACCAGATAATGCCGTCCTGATCGTACAAATCCTGATCCTCGGTGGCAAAATGGGCGGCCACCAGCGGAGAATAGCTCCAGTCCAGCAGTCTCGTGGGCAAACCAAACTGCTGCGCCATGGCCAGCATCTGCCAGAAGGAATGCACGGTGCTCAAATCGGCATAGCCGTACTTGCGGAAAGAACGCAGCATCTGATTTTCCAGCGTCAGATCATGTGCGCAGGCCCGGTGCAGCGAATGGGAAAGGCCCCAGGTTTCAACGGCCATGCCGCGGTACACGCAATTGGTGCGGTAACGCATGATGACCGGGTCCCACACGCCCTCAAAAATCTCCCGCTGCAAATCGTCCCAGTTGCGGATCACTACTTCGCGCACCGCTTTTTCCTCCTCCGGCATAGGGTTTGTTTCATCCTTTGTTCCTTTATTTATTATAAAATCATCCCCCAACCCTTGTCAATGCCGCCCCATCCATTGACAGCGTACAGGGAAACGGGTACAATAAAGATGGAGGGGAATGCCTTGCAGCATTTCTCATCGGAAGGAGAATTTGATGACCGATCTGCCTCTGTTCCGTGCCCAAAAAGGCACCTATATTACGCTGCTTTTGTTTTTCCTTTTGTTTATGGCCTGCTTTACGCCCTTTTCCCTGTGGAGCCTGATGGTGCTGTACATGGTAGGCTGCGTGGCGCTGTGCACCATTGCCAAGAACCAGGGCATCGTGCCCGCAGGCATCTGCCTGCTTTTTTCCCTGGGCGGCATGTATGTGGTGTTTGGCGCGCCCGGCGCTTATGTAACGGCGGGGTATCTCCTGCCCACCTTCCTGATGTATCTGCTGCTTAAAGCCCGGAAGGCGAAACCCCTTTACGCCGCGCCCGCACTGATTCTGTGTCAGTTGCTGAGCCAGACGGCCATCTTCCTGCTCCTGAATGCCCGCGTAGGCGGAGAATTGTTTTTCAAGGCAGGGGAAAGCGTTGCCGCTTTGCTTGCCGATAACGAGCTGGGCGATATGGTGCTCATCTCCATGGCCAATTACGGCCTGCTGCCTTTGAGCAGTGAGCTGGCCAAAGACGCCGTCACCCTGGCCGAAAACGGCACCTATATGCTGAGCGCCGCTGCCAAAGCCGAATTGCTGCTCGCCGTGCGCATGCTGGCAGAAAACCTGCTTACCGCGCTGCTGCCCGGCATGCTCATTTCCCACAGCGTGGAAACCGGCCTTCTGTGCTGGCTGTGGCCCCGTCACCGCGCGGAGCGCAATGCCATGTCCGCAGAAGAAAAGCAGCAGGAAAAGTTCCGCCGCCGCTCCGGCAGGGTGTTTGACCTTCCCGAGGAACCCGCCACGCTGGAAGCCACGCTGAAAGAAAAGCGCATTCCCCACATTTCCCTGTGGCATCTGCCCCGTCCCTGGGGGCTGCGCATCGGCATCCTGGGACTTGGATATTTCCTCATCTCCTCGGACAACACCGCCTTTGCCATGCTGGGCCAGATGTTCTACAGCCTGTTCACCGTGGTATTTTCCATTCAGGGCCTTGCCACGCTGAACTTTGTGCAGCAGAAGAAAGGCTCCCGCTACCAGTGGCGGGTGGGTCTTCCCATCGTGCTGACGCTGGCGTTCCCCAACACGCTGATCATTCTTGGCCTGTTGGACCAGTTGACCAACATGCGCATGCTGCGTCCCCTGCGCCGTCCCCCGGACGACGAAAACCATTACCCCTTCGACGACGATGACGATATTAACCCTTAAGGAGGATATATACAATGAAAGTGATTCTGCTTGCCGACGTAAAAGGAATGGGCAAAAAGGACGAAATCCACAACGTATCCGACGGCTACGCCCGCAACTTCCTCTTCCCCAAGAAGCTGGCTGTGGAAGCCACCGCCGGCGCTGCCAAGGAAATTGAACGCAAGCGCGCCGCCGAACGCCAGCGCGAAATGGAACGCCGTCAGGAAGCGGACAAGAAGGCCGCATCCCTGCGCGGCAAGGTAATTTCCGTGGTGGGCAAGGGCGGCTCTCAGGGCCGTCTGTACGGCTCCATCACCGCCGCTGAAGTGGCTGCCGCTCTGGAAAAGCAGCACGGCGTGACTGTGGACAAGAAAAAGATCGACCTTTCTGAAACCATCCGCGCCACCGGCGAATACGAGTGCGTGGTAAAGCTGTACCCCGAAATTTCCGCCAAGATGAAAATCGTGGTGACCTGCGAATAACGCTGCGCCGGTCCATTTCCCCTTTTCAAAAGACGGAAAGAAAGTGATAGTAAATGAGCGAAAGCGCTTACATGCTGCAGCGCACGCAGATGCCCCATAATCTGGATGCCGAACGCAGTGTCCTGGGCGCCATCATGCAGGATTCTTCCGCCATGATGGCAGCGGCCGAAAACCTCAAGCCCGAGGACTTTTTTACCCCTGCCCATCAGACCATTTTCAACGCCGCGCTGGAATTGAACCGTGTGAGCATGGCGGTGGACCTGGTCACCATGGATGCGGAGCTGAGCAAAAAAGGCAGCCTGACGGGCATTGGCGGCGTGGAATACCTGATCGACCTGATCCAGTTTGTACCTTCCACCGCCAACGTGCGCTACTACATCCGCATCGTGCAGGAAAAGAGCACTTTGCGTCACCTGATTGAAGCGGGAAGGGACATTGAAAAAATGTCCTTTGCACAGGAGGAAGACCTGCCCGTCATTCTCAACCAGGCCGAAAAAAAGATTTTTGATATTGCCATGCGCCGCACGGGCGCGGATACGCTCAAGCCCATCAGCGAGGTGCTGCTCAACACCTTCGCCCAGATCGAAGAATATGCCAAGCTCAAGGGCGGCGTCAGCGGCGTGCCCACCGGCTTTTACGATCTGGACAATCTGCTCACCGGCCTTCACGGCGGCGAACTGATCTTGATCGGCGCACGCCCGTCCATGGGTAAAACCAGCTTCGCCATCAACGTGGCCACCCACGCGGCGCTGAAAAAGAAGCGCATTGCCGTGTTTTCGCTGGAAATGCCCCGCGAGCAGATCGCACTGCGTATGCTCTGCGGCGATGCCAGGGTCAACATGCAGTCCGTGCGTCAGGGTACGCTGCGCGATGAAGACTGGGTGAAACTGGCGCGAAGCCTTGGCCCCCTGTCCGCCAGCCATGTGTACATTGACGATACCGCCGGTCTGACCCCTTCCCAGGTCCGTTCCCGCTGCCGCCGGTTGATGATGGACAAGGGCCTTGACCTGATCGTCATCGACTACATGCAGCTGATGGCGGCCGACGGCAAGGTGGAAAACCGTCAGCTGGAAGTCAGCGAAATTTCCCGTAACCTGAAGGCCATTGCGCTGGAGCTGAAGGTTCCGCTCATCGCGCTGGCTCAGCTTTCCCGTGCCAACGTGCAGCGTGCCGTAAAAAAACCCATGCTGAGCGACCTTCGCGACTCCGGTTCTATTGAGCAGGACGCCGACGTTTGTATGTTCCTGCACCGCGAAGCCTACTACGATGACACCATCGAAGAAAAGAACGTGGCCGAAGTCATCGTGGCCAAGCAGCGTAACGGCCCTCTGGGCACCATCAAGGTGGCGTGGCTGGGCGAATACACGCTGTTTGACAACCTGGCAGGCGGCGGCTTGGTACAAGACTAACCGGGCAGTGCCCGGCCCCCATTTCGACCGCATTGACCGCCATCCGGCGCCGTCCCGCGGCCTGCTGCTTCCGTGGAACCATGGCGCTTAAGCGCCTCCGAACGAAAGCGGGCTTTCGTTCGCTTTTTGCAGATTTTGCTGTGGCATCGCCACGGCCGCAAAATCTGAAAGGAATGAAATTTTCATCCAGCGGGACAAGCTCGCCTCCTGAAAATTTCTCCTCGCGGCGTACATGCCGCCGCTGCGGATTTTTATGTAGACCTGCTCGTGTGAAAAGAGGCTCTCCGTCACACGATCTGTTTGTTATTTTTTCAATATTACTGTCAGAAAGGTACTTACATTCCATGAATCAGCTTCCTGTTTCCTCCCTGCAGAAGGACATGCGCTTTGAAGGTTTTCTTCTGGTGCGCATGGCCGAACAGCGCACCTCCTCCAACGGCAGCAAGTATCTGGATATGACGCTGTGCGACAAATCCGGCGATTTGAACGCCAAAATGTGGGACGGCTCTGTCAATCCGCCCAAGGTGGGCAGCGTGGTAAAAGTGCGCTGCACCATTCAGGAATACAACGGCCGGCTGCAGATGCGTGTGGAGCGCATGCGGGATAAGCAGGATGATGACGATGCGGACCTTTCCCTGCTGATGCCCTGTGCACCCGAAAAGCCCGAAAAAATGCTGAAGGAAATTCAGGATACCATTGAAAACATGCAGTGGGAACCGCTCAAAAAACTGATGCGGGAACTGATTCGCATGACGGGCGATAAGCTGCTCTATTTCCCCGCAGCACAGCGTCTGCACCACGCAGAGCGCAGCGGTCTGTTGCACCACACCACCAGCATGCTCCGCGCCGCCAAAGCGCTTTTGCCCCTTTACCCCTTCCTGAACGGGGATCTGCTCTGCGCCGGCGTCATTGCCCATGACCTGAGCAAGACCATCGAAATGGTATCGGACGATGCAGGCAATGTGACGGACTACACCCGGGACGGCATTCTGCTTGGCCATCTGGTGGACGGCGTGGCGCAGGTGCGCACGGCTGCCCAGAATGCAGGCGTTGCGGGAGACGAATGCGTGGTGCTGCTTTCCCATATGGTCATCAGCCATCATGCCGTGCCCGAATTCGGCTCTCCCAAGCCGCCCATGTTCCCCGAAGCGGAAATGCTGCACATGATCGACGACATGGACGCCAAGATGAACGAAATGGAAGCGGTGGTCAAGCGTACGCCCGCCGGCGCCTTCTCCGAAAAAATCTGGTCGCTGGACCGCCGGGTGTATCACCCCAACTATCCTGCCGCATCCGAAGAAAACGGGGATGCTGCTTTCGGCATCGATGCGCAGAAGGCCTACGACGGACTGCTGTAAGTTTGTCCTTGACGAAGTGCTTCATAATTGTTACAATATGGTTAACCTGCATAGGATTTGCCCGGTTATTCGTTCTATGAACAGATGCCGGTTAAGGAGGTTCCCTGTATGAAACAGATTTCTATGAAAAAGGTGCTTTTGACGGTGCTGCTTCTGGCGCTGGCACTGGCGCTCTGCGGCTGCGCAGGCGGCAAGGATCAGACTTTCCCCACCACCGAACCCACCCAGAAGAGCGCGCTGGACGCAGTGCCCACGCTGCTGCCCACGGATGCGCCCGAACATACCGATGCTCCCATTTTCGTGCCTCAGGAAGTCAGCCAGTACGCCGGCGCGTCCCCCGTGCCTCTGGATCCGGTAGACATGCCTACGCCTACCCCCCGCCCCGAACTGACCTTCACCTATGTGAAAACGCAGGTGGAACAGCTGGGCATCCAGTTTGAAATTCCGGGCAATTTTGTCCGGGACGACAGCGTATCCGGCACCGTGATCTTTACCGATCCCAACACGCTGGACAACGTAAACGCCACCATCACGCTGAAGCTGGCCAGCGTCAGCAGCGATCATAAGCTGGACAACGTGAAGAACGACATTCAGAACGAACTGGCGCTGCTGGGCCAGTACAACTTTAGCGATTGGTCCACCACCGACCCCACCGCCCGCAAGATGCTGGGTAAGGACGGCTTCTACTCCGACTACCGCGGCGTGCTGCTGGACGGCACCATCGTGCGCGGCCGCGTGCAGATGGCGCTGATGGACAACAATCTGCTGCTGACCATGGAATACCGTGCCCCCGGCTGGTTCAATTCCAGCTACAAGAATGTGTTTGATCATATCCGCAGCACCATGTCCATCATCGGCAGCGAACAGCAGTAACCCCTTTGTTTTATCCATTCAAATAGTACGAAAGGGCGCCTTTTCGCCTGTCCGATGCATACGCGCGGAAGGGGATGGGCGCCTTTCCCCTTGTTGTTTTCATTTTTTCATTTTATTTGCCCGAAAGGAACTTTTATTGTGAGCACATCCCGTTTTGCTTTGTTTGTGGATTTGGAAAACTGCGGCGCCAAGGCCGCCACGCTGCTGAACATTCTGGAAAAAGTAAAAATCCGCGGCGATATATTGCTTGGCAAGGTGTACGGCTACACCGACCATTTTTCCGATTTGAAGGAAATTCTGCTCAGCAACACCTTTACCGTGGTCCCCTCCCTGCGTCACGGCGTGGCGCAGAAAAACAATGCGGATATTCTGCTGGTATTGGATGCGCTGGAAGTGGCGTATACCAACCCGCTGATCGATTCCTTCTGCATCGTATCCGGCGACAGCGATTACACGCCTTTGGTAGGCCGCTTGAAGAGCATGGGCAAATTCGTGCTGGGCATTTCCCGCAGCGAAGTAGCCTCCTCCATTTTCATCAACGCCTGCAACGAATTCCAGTTTCTGGAAACGGTGAACGCATCCAACCGCAAGCAGCGGGGCAAGCGCAATGCAGCCAATAAGGACGAACCGCTGGACGATGCCGCGCTGAACAAGCTGCTGGAAGACATTCTGGGCGAGCAGGACGAGGACGAAATGTACGCCAGCGAGCTCAAGGGCGTACTGCTCCGTCTGCGGCCTGATTTCAACGAAAAGAGCCATGGCTGCGCCACCTTCGGAAAACTGCTCACCAAAATGAGCCAGAAGTTCGGCACCATCCGCATCAAGAACGATAATTTCAACGTGCTGGTTTCGCTGGTAGCCGAAGAAAGCACCGCCAAACAGGTCGAAATCAACCGGGATAACTGGGCGCAGATTTTTACCGAACAATTGCGCCATTACAAGGATGACGGCTTCCAGCGCGTGAACCCCTCCATCCTCAAGGCGGACATTACCGCCGCCTATCCCGAATTCAGTGAAAAAGCCATTGGCTTCAAGCGTTTTTCCGACGTGCTCAAGCAACTGGAAAAGGATAAGGCCCTGGCTTTGGAAATGGACGAACAGAAAAACATGCTCATCCGCATGCTTTGATGAGGGTTTCACCCTCAAACACCCACCAGGAGGCTGAGCCTCCTGGACCTCACAGTATTGGACTTTATTCATTCCATTCTGAACAGCAGTTTCCCAATGCTGCAAAAGAACCGAGTACCCTTGACCCTGTAACATTGGACTTTGTTCATTCCATTCTGCACAGATCGCTTCCCAATGCCGCCATGACCCATCCACTTCGCAGCATTGGGAAAATGCCAACAATTGCACCCAACCATGACCAACATGGCGGGGTGCAGGGGGATCATCCCCCTGCAAAAGGAGGTTGCAAAATGCCGGTATATTCCATCATCATCCCCTGCTACAACGAGCAGGAAGTACTCCGCGAAACTCATCGCCGCATGACCAAGGTGATGCAGGACATGGGCGAAAGCTACGAACTGATCTACGTGAACGACGGTTCCCGGGACAAAACCGGTGAAATTCTGGAAGACATCTGCCGTGAAGACAGGAACGCCAAAGCCGTCATGTTTGCCCGCAACGGCGGTCACCAGATCGCCGTCAGTGCAGGTCTCGACTACGCATCCGGCGACGCCATCGTCATCATCGACGCCGATTTGCAGGATCCCCCGGAAGTGATCCCCGAAATGGCCAAGCGCTGGAAGGATGGCGCGCAGGTAGTGTACGGCAAGCGCAAAAAGCGGGACGGCGAAACCTTCTTTAAGAAATTCACCGCCAGCGTTTACTACAAGAGCCTCAACAAGCTCACCAAGGGCATGGTGCCCCGGGATACCGGCGATTTCCGCCTGGTGGACAAGCAGGTGGCGGACGTGATTCGTTCCATGCCCGAGCATGCCCGTTTCCTGCGCGGCATGTTTGCCTGGGCCGGCTTCAAGCAGGAAGCCTTCCTCTATGACCGGGACAAGCGCTTCGCCGGCGAGACCCACTATCCGTTGAAGAAAATGCTGAAGCTGGCTGCCGACGGCGTGTTCAGTTTCTCCGTCACCCCGCTGAAAGCGGCCTGGCTGTGCGGCCTTGGCTGGGTTTTTGCCGCCTGCTTCCTTGCCTTTGTGCTGATTGTGTGCCTGCTCTTTGGCGTGCACGGCGGCTCGTGGTGGCTTGCTGCGCTGCTGATGCTGCTGGCAGGTAACGTGCTGATCTGCGTGGGCATTGCCGGCGAATACATCGGCCGCATTTACGATGACGTGCGCGGACGCCCCCTGTACGTGGTAGGACGCACGCTGAATTTTGACCGGGAAGAGTAAGCCTTTCACCGGCAAACACTATTGACAACCACCCAAAACCGTTTTATCATGTGAAGGTACGGGTTTTATATCCGTTTGCCTATCATCGCAATACCGGAGGTAATTGATCATGGAACTGACCATCACCAAGGACATGGCCATCGGCCAGGTACTCAATATTCATCGCGGCACCGCCCGCATCCTGATGGAGTTCGGCATGCACTGCCTGGGCTGCCCCCATGCCACCGCCGAATCCCTGGAAGACGCCTGTGCCGCCCACGGCGCCAACGTGGATGAACTGGTGCATCAGCTGAACGCTTTCCTGGCGGAGCAGAAGTAAGATGAACCTGCGTGCAGCGGAAGAAGCCTTTTTCACCGCCCGCGAAATGGAAAGCCGCGCCATCCGGCTGTATGAACGCGCGCTGATGCTCTTTGGTCAGCAGCAAGGCATGCACGCCCAGATCAGCGCCATCCTGCGGGAGGAAAAAGAGCATCTGCGCCGGTTTACCCAGCTCAGCGGCGAATACTTCCCCTCTCAGGAAGACCAGGCATTGCTCAGCGCAAAGGCGGCGGATGCTCTGTTTACCGGCGGTCTGGTGGAAGCCCAGCGTCTTGGGGCTTTTGATTCACCCAGGGGGCTTATTGCCTATGCCGCCTCTCAGGAACAGGGGGCCCAGACCTTTTATGAATCCATGGGCAAGGCGCTGGAAGAAGCCGGCGAAACGGACGCCGCGCAGGCGCTCATGAAGATCGCCCGGGAAGAAAGCATGCATCTGCATTCGCTCAACACCCGGCTTCGCGAAATGGACGCTTAAAAGCGCACCCGTCCAATGCACATCAAAAGGGAGAGGCAACGCCCCTCCCTTTTTGTCCATTTTTCTTTTTACCAACAAACGATACATAAGGGGAGAATGCCATGCAGCGCATGCTTTGCGAACATATCTGGCATCACATCGAAGGGCGCATGCTGCTTCGCGATATTTCATTGCCGCGAAAAGAAAGCGAAATCATCTGCCTGCTGGGCGATACGGGCAGCGGCAAAACCACGCTGCTGCGTATTCTGGCAGGTATCCTTGCGCCCAGCCGCGGCCAGAGCCATTTGCATTATGTGCGCATGGCCACGGAAGAAGCGCTCTCCCCCCGCCTGACCACGGAGGAAAACCTGCTCCGCGCGCTGAAAATCCGGGGTACGGATAAAGCGCTGACTCAGTCCCGGCTGGACAGACTGCTGACGGTGTTCCGTCTGGAAGATTTCCGCTTCACCCGCTGCGAAAACCTGTCCCACGGCGAAAAGGAACTGCTGAGCGCCGCCTGCGCCGTAGCCACCCGTCCGGGCGTGCTGCTGCTGGATATGCCCTGCATGATGCGCGATATGCACTTTGCGCTGAAAACCCTGATGCTGGAAAACGGCATGACGGTGATCTACACCGCCCGGAATGTGAGCGATGCGCTGTATACCGCAGACCGCATTGCCTTTCTGCACGACGGACGCATCCTGCAGCTGGGTACGCCGGAAGAATTGATGGATCACCCTGCCGCACCCCAAATCATGGCCCGGTTTGGCGACTGCGCTGTGCTCCGCGGCACGGTAAGCGGCGTTCAGAAGGATAAAAAGAGCAAAAAAGACCCCGCCGAAAAGGAAGCTGATGCCCCTGTGCACAAAAAATGTGCGCTGGATGTAAAGGGTATGACACTGGATTGCCTGTGTCCCGAAGACACGGATGTGGAAGATGATATGATCTTCATGATCCGCGCCGATCGGCTGCATGCCTTCAAGTCTCCCCAGCCCTTCGGGCAGAACCTGTGCGGCGAAATAACGGGTATACAGCATGCTTTCGGCGAAGAAACGCTGCAGGTTACGCTGCCCAGCGGCGACATTGTGCCCGTGAGCCGCCGCGCCGAAACCTTCGGCGGACACCGCAAGTGGGAAACCGGGGACAAGGTTTTCCTGTGCTGGGATATTTTCCATGGGCACCTGTTCCACGACGCCCCCTTCCAGAACATTTGAAACAACCAAACCATTCTCCGCTGAATGGTTATTCTGAAAAAATTCAAAACCCCGTTTCCGGCAAAACAGTCGGCAAACGGGGTTTTCCTTTGCAGGCAGCTACACGTTCAGAAGACAAATTGTTCAGAAAAACCGCCCGTTTCAGGCAGTTCTTTTCCTGCTGACAAACAGCCTGAGCAGACTCCGGATGCCCCGGGGCGCACGCACGCAGATCACACGCATGGCCATACCCGATCACACACTCCCTTCCTATTGACCCCAGCGGGTCAGCAAAAAGCCCACCGCAATGAGCACCGCACCCAGCAGCGCCCACCACGCCCAATAAGGCACACAGAACAAAATGAGCACTGCGCCCAACGCCATCAGCACAAACCCCAGCGCCCGGAGCCATCGGCTGCTCCGGGAAGGATAGCACCGGCTGCCGATACTGGAACCATTTTCCTTCGGATTCATACAAAAACCCCCTCCGCTCATCACATGCTATGCGCGAAGGGGGTCTTTTAGTAATCTTTTAGTAATCGTTTATGTATTCTTTTGTTCTAATGCTGCTATTTCCTGCGCTTAGCGGACCATGTACTTTTTCAGCAGCATTTCGGTGTTTTCAATACCCAGAAGGTGGGTGCGTTCATAACCGTGGGAAGCAAACACGCCGGGGCCGATGCAGGCATGGCGCACGTCGTTGCCGCTGCGGAGAGAAGCGCCGGCGTCAGAGCCGTAGCTGGGGTACACGTCTGCGGCATAGCGCAGTTCATTTTCCTTGGCGATGGCGATCAGATCGCTGACCAGATCATAATTGTAGGCGCCGCCGGAATCCTTCACGCAGATGGACACCATGGTTTCATCGCACTTGAGGTCGTTGCCCACGCAGCCCATGTCCACAGCAATGAGATCGCCGATATTTTCGGGCAGCTTCATGCTGGCGCCGTGGCCAATTTCTTCATGCACGGTAAACATGATGCTGACGGGGCGGGCAGGCTTCAGTTCACCGGAAGCAATTTCTTCGGCGATCTTCAGCAGGATGCCGGCGCTGGCCTTATCGTCCAGAAAGCGGCTCTTGACGAAACCGGATTCGGTGACCACCGTGCGGGGTTCCCAGGAAATAAAGCAGCCCGTTTCGATGCCCAGATTTTCCACATCTTTTGCAGAATGCACCACTTCATCCAGCACAATTTCCAGCGTTTCGTCATTGCGTTCTTCGCCGGCCATGCGGGGGAACACATGCTGACTGGCATGGCAGCTCTGCACGGTGCCGGTGTAGGTGCGGCCGTCCCGGGTGTGGATGAGCACGTTTTCCGTTTCCACGGTGGTATCGGCGCCGGAAGCCACCTTGGTGTAGCGGATACGGCCGTTGCCCTTGACGGAACGCACCATGGCGCCCAGGGTATCCACATGGGCGGACAGAAGCAGCCCTTCACCCTCGCCCTGACACAGATCGCACCAGACCAGCCCCTTGCGGGTCACGCGGGGCTGATAGCCCATCTCCTTGAGCCATGCGCACAGCTGATTCGCCACGTTTTTCGTATAGCCTGTAGGGGAGGGAATAGCCAGCAGCTGCTGGATATACTCAATCGTTTTCATATCGTTTGCCTTCTTTCTGTGTATTTGCCATCGATCGTCTTTTTACATAATGACGCCCTTTGGAATTTTGAAATGCAGCAGTTTTTCCCAGGTGACGCCCTGCCGGATGCATTCCTCATACACGGCGATCACGCCGCCCATTTCTTCCACGCCGTGCGGATATCCGATGGGCACCATCAGTCCCAAAGGCTCTCCGCCTACTTTTTCGTTATATTCCAGATATTTCCGCCCTTCCTCCGTTTCGGAATAGCGGGCGATATCATAAGCGGTCAACCGCTGCTTTCTGCCCATCAGCAATCACCCTCCCCCAAAAAGTCCCGGATCAGCGCTTCCGCCTCGGCATCCGGATCTTTTGTCATATCCAGCCAGTGAATGTTCTGTCCATGGCGGCGGAACCAGGTCATCTGCCGGCGGGCGAACCGCTTGATGGCCTTGCCCAGTTCCTCCGTCAGTTCCTCCATGGTGGCAATTTCGCCCAGCACATACTGGGTGATATACCGGTATTCCAGACCCAATCCCAGAAGGAATTCGGTGGATACGCCATTGTCGATGAGACCCTTGATCTCGTCCACCATGCCCATTTGGAACCGTCTTTCCAGCCGCTCGTCAATGCGCTGTTTCAGCACTTCACGTTCCCAGTTCACGCCCAGCAGCAGGCAGTCGTACCTCTGCTGCTTTTTCGGCAGCGCATCATCGCCGTCGTGGAGCTTTTCCAATACGCGCATCACGCGGTTGCGGTTGCTGGCGTCCACTTCATGACCGGGCAGCTTTTCCATGAGCATGTCATACAGTTCCGGGGTGGTCAGCTTTTCCAGTTCGGCGCGATAGGCAAGGTCCGGCATCTTATCGGACAGCTGATAGCCTTCAGTGACCGAATCCACATACAGACCGGTTCCGCCCACCATAAACGGCACCTTCCCGCGGGCGGCAATTTCGTCAATGCAGCGATAGGCCTGCTTCTGGAAATCCGCCATGGAATAGAAATCCCCGGGATTGCACACGTCAATGAGGTGATGGGGCACCATCTCTTGTTCTTCCTTCGTCACCTTGCCGCTGCCCAAATCCAGCCCCCGGAACACCTGCCGGGAATCGGCGGAAATGATCTCGCCGTTAAACTTCTGCGCCAGACGGATGCCGATATCGCTTTTACCGGCCGCCGTGGTGCCCAGAATGACAATCAGTTTTTCCATTTATTCAGCCTCGGCAGTTTCGGTAGAGGATGCAAAGGGGATGTAGGTGCCATTCTTGAACATTTCATAGATCACAAAATAACGGTCATGTTCGCGCCAGCCGCCGCCGGTGGAGTAGTTTTCATAGTCGATATGGGTATTGGGCAGCGCTTCCTTGAGCCCGTTTACAATGTCCATGGGCACAGGCTTGCTGGTCATGTAATTGTTGGAGTTATACAGCCACAGCCGCTCCAGCTGCTTCATTTCGTACAGGGGGCTGTAATCCTCGATGTAGTTGTAGCACAGGTTCAAATCGATCAGGTTGGGCATGCTCGCAAGCACGCTCACATCCTTCACCCTGTTTTTGAACAGTTCAATGTATTCCAGATTGGGGTGGTTTTCAAGGGGCGTAATGTCCTCGATATAGTTGCAGGCCAGAATCAGCACCTTGAGGGAGGGGATATCGGCAATAAAGGAAATATCATCAATGCTGTTGTGCCCCAGATCCAGCGCCACCAGATTTTTGCAGTATTTGAGAATATCCCAGTGACGGCTGCTGTGGGTTTCGCTCTTGTTGTTGTGGAGCGTGGAAAAGGCCGTGGCGTCCGTGCGGATGGTGTGCTCGGCAAAGCGCATGGTCCAGCCGAATTCCACATCCGGCAGCGCCGCCACAAACTTTTCAATGTGGCTCTTCCACACGGGAGATTCAAACATGTCCACCTTCTTCAGGTTGGGCATTTTCTGCAAATTGGCGATCAATTTATCAAACTGATCACTGCCGATCTTTTCCGTGCCGAAGTCCACGTATTCCGTGTCGATGGGCACTTCCAGTTTTTTGCTCAGCTTAATCATTTCCACGGTTTCTTCAGCCGCTTCCTCCGCAAAGGCGCAAAGGGGCAGCACAAGCAGCAAAGCCATCAAAACGGGCAGCCATTTTTTCATCTATAAAACACCTCCTGTAAACGGTTTATTATGGCATGTTTCAGGCAATGAAGTCAAGCCAAAGCCCCCCTGCAGCCTGTATTTTTTACGCACCTTTTACGAATCGGCTTCCACGAAGGAAAAAATGTCCAAAATTATGTAGAAAAGATTGCGAAATACTTGATTTTTGTAATGAAAACAGTGTAAAATAGGAGCGTACATTGGTGCAATGTGCAAAAGATGCTTTCGCAGCCCGCAGCGGGCGTGCTTATACAGGAAGGATGAATACTGTGGCCAAAAGAATTCTGCTGGTAGACGACGAACCGTTGATTCTGAAAGGTCTGCGCTATACCCTGGAACAGGAAGGGTATGAAATCATGACCGCCACCGACGGCGAAGAAGCGCTGAAGGTTTTTCTGGAAAACCAGGTGGATCTGATTTTGCTGGACGTGATGCTGCCCAAGATGGACGGCATTCAGGTGTGCCAGCGCATCCGTGAAAACAGCAATGTGCCCATCATCATGCTCACCGCCAAGGGCGAAGACATGGACAAGATTCTGGGCCTGGAATACGGTGCGGACGACTACATGACCAAGCCTTTCAACATTCTGGAAGTGAAGGCCCGCATCAAGACCATTCTGCGCCGCGCCAGTCAGCCTGCCCAGCAGGAAGACCGCAAGGTGATCCGCGTGCACGATATGGAAGTGAACGTGGTGAACCGCAGCGTCACTTTGGGCGGCAAGGATATCCGCCTCACCGCCAAGGAGTTTGACCTGCTGCAGCTCTTCATCACCAACCGGGGCAAGGTATTCTCCCGCGAAGTGATGCTGGAAACCGTGTGGAAGTACGACTACATGGGCGATGCCCGTACGGTAGACGTGCATATCCGCCGCCTGCGCGAAAAGATTGAACGCAATCCCGCCCAGACCGAGTTCATCTTCACCAAGTGGGGAGTGGGCTACTATTTCACCGATAAAGATTAAAAATCCCCTTTCCGGCATCCGTGTGCGCATTTTGCTCGCCTTCCTGCTGATCGTCGGGCTGTCCTTTTATGTAATGGCAAGCTCGCTGAGCCGCATGGTAGGCGACTTTTTGTTTGAAGAACGCATTACCAACGACCGCGCACAACTGGAAATACTGGCGGAAAGGCTGTCTCCCTCCCTGCGCGGACGGGATATGGATGCTCTCCGGCACGAAATGCTTTTATCCGGCAGCGAAATGGGCGGGCGTGTGCTGCTGCTGGATGAAAACGGCAAGGTGCAATTGGATACGCACGGCACGCTGAACGGGCAGCTTTTTCCCGTCAGCGAAGTGAAAAGCATTCTGGTATTGGGCAATCAGGTGGATTACGGCATCCGCGATGTGCAGACGGGTGAAAAGCTGGATACGGACAGCATGCTGTTTCTCTCCCGCAATCAGGGCCAGTGGGAAAGCTACTGCGCCGCCGCCGTGGTGCATGAAAGCAGCATCATCGGCGTACTGCTGCTCATTTCCCCGGTGGACGCCATGATGGATCGGCTGTACCTCCTTCAGGACCAGATGATGGTCATTTTCCTTCTGGTCGCTGCCGCAGCGCTGCTTTGCAGCGGCGCCTTTTCCCATTGGTTCACCGCCCCCATCACCGGTCTCAGGCGCGGTATTCAGCGCATGTCCAAAGGCGATTTTTCCGCCCGCGTCAGTGAAAAGGGCTCGGGAGAAATGCGGGAACTTGCCCGCGCCTTCAACTCCATGAGCGAAAAGCTGGAAACGCTGGACCAGAGCCGCAACAGCTTTGTCAGCAATGCCAGCCATGAACTGAAAACGCCCCTGGCCACCATGAAGATCATGATCGAATCACTGATCTATCAGCCGGATATGGACAGGGACCTGCGCACCGAGTTCATGACGGATATCAACAAGGAAATCGACCGGCTTTCCACCATCGTCAGCGATCTGCTGACGCTGGTGCAGATGGACAGCCAGAGCGTGAAGCTGACACGGGAAAACGTGTCCATCGCCGCGCTGTGCAAGGAAACGGCTCACCGCCTGGAACCCATTGCCCAGCAAAAGAACCAGAGGATCCTGCTGACCCTTGGCGATCCCTGCGACTTGTATGCCGATAAGAGCAAGCTCAATCAGGTGATCTACAACCTGATGGAAAATGCCGTCAAGTACACGCAGCAGGGCGGCCAAATCAAAGTGACGCTGGTCAAGGAAGGCCGCGACGCCCTCCTGACGGTGACGGACAACGGCCCCGGCATTGCCAAGGAAAACCTGCCCCATATCTTCGACCGCTTCTACCGGGTGGATAAAGCCCGCAGCCGCGAAAGCGGCGGTACGGGTCTGGGCCTTTCCATCGTGCATCAGCTGGTGCTGCTCCACGGCGGCGCCATCCGCGTGGAAAGCGAAGAGGGCAAGGGCACCAGCTTCATTGTGGAAATTCCCCTGCATCAGGGCTGATCACCCCAAATATACACTTACAAAGCCGCTTCCCTTTTTCCGGAAGCGGTTTTTTTGTTGCCATGGGAACTTGTATTCATCTGCCGATTGTGGTACTGTAACCACAGAAGCACAAAAGGAGATTTTGCCATGCAGTTTGACCGGATCATCCGTGATCTTTCCCAATTGAATGCAAACCTGTACGGTTTTGCCATGTGGACAAAGGAAGAAGGCCTGCAGTTTCACCGTTTCCAGCCCTGTACCCGGTGTCACAACGGATATTCCGTGGCCAAGGCCTTTACGACTACCGCCATCGGTTTACTGTGGGACGAAGGAAAGCTGGACGTAGGGGATTCCCTGGGAGATATTCTTCACGACCCCGCATGGAAAAACGTGACGATCGAGCATGCACTGACCCATCGCATCGGCTACGGACAGGGGCATCTGGACATCGACGTGGAAAACGTGAATACCTATCCGTCCCAGGACTACCTGCAGCTGGCGCTGAACTTTCCCCGTCCCTACAGCCCGGGCAGCCATTTTCAGTATACGGACGCCGGGTTTTATCTGCTTTCCCGGGCAGTGGATCACGTATGCGGAGAGAAGATGGATTCCTTCCTCCGCAAACGGCTCATTGAGCCTCTGGGCTTTCAGGAGATCGCCTGGAGCCGGTGTCCCCTGGACTTCCCCATGGGCGCCACCGGGTTGTATACCGGCGCGGAAGACAATGTGAAGCTGAGCGCCCTGTATTTGAACAAAGGCGTTTGGCAAGGGCAGCGCATTCTTTCCGAAGCCTGGGTGAATCTGGTGGAAAACAGAAACTACGAACTGACGCCCATGAGCGATACCCTTCGGGGTAAAATGGGCATGTACGGGCAGGGCATCGCCTATTCCCGGACGCACCGCGCCGCCTTCGCCTGGCACGCCTTTGACGAAAAGCGTCACGGGATGGATGTGCAGAAGTATCTGGCGGACCTGACGCTTTGACCTTTCCCGGGAACACTTTTTTCCCGCCGCTGAATTTTTGCTTTTTCCCATCCGAACGAAAAAACACCCCGCCCGCGGCAAACTTTCTGCCGCAGGGCGGGGTTTCTTTTTTCACTTGACGGGCACCTTGCGCCGCAATCGTGCATCAGCGCCAGGAGACGGACGAAATATCCTTCCCCCGGATCTTTTTGAGCAGTTTTTGTTTGGCATTCACGGCAAAGCCGTCGCCCACCCGGGTGAGGATATAAATATCACTGCCGCTGTCGCCAAAGGCGCAGGATTCCTCCAGAGAGATGTTCTCTTTGGCTGCATATTCCTCCGCCCGCACCACTTTATCCTTGCCGTGGCAGTTATGACGCACCTTGCCGTCCCCATCGATGGGCGTACAGAGCAGCGCATCGGCCTCCAGCAATTCTGCCACAAAACGCATATAATTTTCCGTACTGGCGCTGAGCACCACCATTTGATGGCCTGCCTTTTGATAATTGCTCCACTGTTTCAGCGCCACAGGATACGCACTGTCGATGAGGAACCTGGCAAATTCCATATCCAGCGCACGGTTTTCTTCTTCGGTCAGGCGCTTGCGGAAACGAAGCGCCGCCGTCTTGGGCACGGTGGAGGGAAGGATGCGCAAGAGATAGCCTGCCGTGCTGAGCAGCACCAGCACATACTGCCACCGGGGCATTTTTTTCTTTTTACGCACGAACGCCACATAGGGCACAATGCTGTCGCCCGGGCGCATGGTGCCGTCAAAATCAAAGAACGCCGCGCGGGCCATGGGCCGCACTTTGGTCACTTCCCCGCAGTTGACGGCATGCGTTTCGCCGTCTTCCGTTTCCAGAAGCAGTTCATATTGTTTGCCAATGCCTTTGACAAAACCGCTGAGTTCCCTGTTGCCCAGCCGGCAAACCACATGCCGGAAATTCAGCAGGCTGTTGCTTTCATAATCGCTCCATTCGCAAGGACCGCCGGGCACCGCTTTTTGCAGGTGGGAAAGGATCTTTTTCAGCAGCTGATTGCGGGTGATGTCCTCTCTGTCCAGCGCGCCGGCAGCACCTGCTTCGGAGGGGAATCCGCCTTCCGGCGTCTTTAGATTCACGCCGATTCCCACAATCACGCCGCTTTTTCCGTCATTGAACTGTACGCCTTCGCACAAAATACCGCAGATTTTCCTATCGCGAAGATAAAGATCGTTCACCCACTTGATCTTCACATCCGCAACATGGAGTTCCTTCAGTGCACGGAGCACCGCCACTGCCGCAAGGGGCGTGAGCTGATACGCTTTTTCTGCATCTTGCGCAGGCAGCAGCACGCTCATATACAAGCCGCCGCCGGGAGACACAAAGGTGCGGTCCATGCGCCCGCGCCCGGCAGTCTGCTGATCGGCATACACGCAAAAAGGCAGGGGCAAAGGCGCCTCATCCTCCCGGATCAGGCGCTTGATGACAGCGTTGGTAGAATCCGTTTCCATATAATGACGGCAGGCAATGCCGCTGATTTCTTTATTCTTCCACTGTTCCTTCATGGTCTGTCTGTTCCTTTTTCGTTATTTCCTCATTCACATCTATTCTTTCGCTTTCCTCTTTATTGTAGGGGGCGTATTCCCCTTTGTCAATGCCCCCTACGGCAATGAGCAGCGCCTGCTCCACCTGCCGCATTTTATCCGGACGCAAAACGCCCACATAGCGGCACAGCCGCTTTTTTTCCAGCGTCCGCACCTGCTCGCACAGGATGACCGAACTTTTCTGCAGCCCGCCCATGGGCGGATGCACCGTTACATGGGTCCTGAGCGGCGCTTTGTTCATCCGGCTGGTCAGGGGCAGCACGATCACCGTAGGGGAAAAGCGGTTTCCCAGATCATTCTGGATGATCAGCACCGGGCGCATCCCGCCCTGCTCCGATCCTTTCACGGGGTCCAGATCCGCATAATAGATTTCGCCCCGCTTCACCTGTTTCATACCACTGGTCATATTTTTCACGCTCCGGTACGGGCTTGAAAGAAGTTCTTCCCCCTTTCTTCCTTCATCCTATGCCCATCCCTCGAAAAATGTGAAAATTTTCCGAACATTTCTCGTTTTCGGGTCTTTTAATATTCGGCTTTCCGTGCTATAATATGCTGAGCGGGCAGTTTTCATTGCCAAGTCTTTTTTTGTACTTCACGGGAATATGAAACCCGTACGATACCTGATGACCCGGAGGCGTTCACCATGGAAAAAATCAAGCGCAACGAGCGGTTGGCTGCGATGACCCAGATTCTCACCGCCGCACCCAACCGTATTTTTACCCTGGGCTACTTCTGCGATATGTTCAAGACCGCCAAATCCACCGTATCGGAGGACGTGGCCATTCTGGAAGACACCATGAAAAAATTCCAGCTGGGCCGTCTGGAAACGGTGACCGGCGCTGCCGGCGGCGTACGCTACCGCCCCATTCAGGTGGGCGGCCCTCAGCGCGCCTTTGTGGAGGATATCTGCCGGAAGCTGATGGACCCTTCCCGTCTGCTGCCCGGCGGCTTCCTGTATTTTTCCGATATTCTGGCGGACCCGGAATATGTATCCGGCATGGGCAAATTGATCGCCGGCGCCTATTACCAGACCCCTGTGGATTTCGTGCTGACCATGGAAACCAAAGGCATCCCCGTGGCGCTGATGACGGCGCAGGCGCTGAACGTGCCCCTCATCATCGCCCGCCGCACCACCAAGGTGTACGAAGGCAGCGCGGTGAACATTTCCTACCTGTCCGGCTCGGGCAACATTGAAACCATGAGCCTTTCCCGCCGTGCGGTGAAGGAAGGCAGCCGCTGCCTGATCGTGGACGATTTCATGCGCGGTGGCGGCACGGCAAACGGCATGGTGGAACTGATGAAGGAGTTCAACGTCACGGTATCCGGCATCTGCTTTGTGCTGGGCCTTGAAAATCCCACCGCCCACCTGATCAACGGCGAAAAGTGCCTGATGCTCATGTCCGATCTGAAGCCCGGCGAAAACCACGTGGTGCGCCCGGCGGACTGGGTTGTGTAACCGAAAACGCTGCACTGTCATACTAAAACGCATTTGCGCCGCGGGGATGATGGGAAAGGGTTGTCCTTCTCATTCCATTGTGACCGCGCCTCGCCTGCAGTAAATGAAACTGTTCAATCAAAGCAGCAAGCCTGCCAGTATGTGCGGCTTGCTGCTTTGATTTGGTTATGATAGAATGAATGCAGTAAACTTCCGTTTTCATGTTTTCATGTTTGCATATCATAAGCAGTCTGTACTGTGAAAGGAAAAAGAAATGAAAACCATTCTTCATGATTTAGGTGAGTCTTACGATTTGCTCTTCAGAAACAAATGCGAAAATGTGATCCATGCTGATGGAAAATATGCGCCTTGTCAGGGGTGTTTCGGTTGCTGGACGAAGCATCCGGCACAATGTTACATGAAAGATACGCTGCAGACGGTATGCCGCACAATCGGCAAGGCAGATGAACTAATCATCATAACAGAAAATCATTACGGCAGTTATAGTCCGTCCATCAAAAACGTATTGGACCGAAGCATTGGGGGGTCCACTCCTTTTAGTACATATCGCGGTAAGCAGATGCATCATACGCTTCGCTACGGAAAAAAGAAGAAACTCACCGTCTATGCTTACGGCGACATGACAACGGATGAAATGAACACTTTCCGTTATATGGCAGAAAGAAATGCTTTGAATTACGGATACAGTGCGTATGAATTCCGATATATAGCAAATCCAAATGAATTGGAGGGTATGGCGTTATGAAAACGGTATTCATAAACGGCAGTCCCAAAAAGAAATTGAGCGTATCCTCCTATCTTCTTGGAATTGTCCGCCTTTTTGTCCGGGGCGAAGTTGTGAGGGAACAGGTGCGTCATGCAGGCGACCATGAGCGCGTATTGAAAAGCATCCAGGATGCCGATCACGTGGTCTTTGGTCTGCCCCTTTACGTGGATGGCGTGCCTTCGCAGATGCTTGCCTTTATGAAAGAAATGGAAACATACTGCACAGAGCACAATATTCACCTGAATGTGTATGTAGTTTCCAACGGCGGCTTTATTGAGGGATGCCAGAACAGACCCCTGATGCAGGTGTTTGAAAACTTTTGTAAGCGGTGCCATTTTCAGTGGTGCGGCGGCGTCGGCATTGGCGGAGGTGTGATGCTCAATGTCATGCGGATTTTGTTTTTTGTTTATGCCGGCCTGTTTGTATTGAATACAGCCGTAGCCGGATTCACTGCGGCATTGCCCATTTTTGCACAGCAGTTGGCGATCATTCTGTTTTTCAGCCTGGGCGCCTTCTTCTATTGCCTGCGCATGGGGGCCGCTGTTAACAAAGGAACTGCCTGCGGGGTAAAGTTCACCCGCATTCTTCTGCCCTCATTTCTGTTTATTCTGGTTGCAGACATCTTCTTTTTCATTATTTCCATATTTCAGGGAGGCCTTTTCAGAGGATGGCTGCAGCGGAAATAAACGATGCTTTGGCAAACGAAAAAAGGTTTCAGTTTACCGGGCAGCACCAACGGCATGCTGTCCGGCATTTCAGAAACGCGCCATGATACGCACCGGTGCATTCCCTTTGGACAGATGCATAAGCAAACGAGCACCCGGCATATTCGTCGGATGCTCGTCTTTTTTCGATATTGGATAAACCCTCCGCGGAAAGGCGTTTGCTTACATTCCTTCATTCACCTACAGCACGCTGACGATGCGGCGCACGGCTTCGATGGTGTTTTCTTTGGTGTTGAAGGCCGTTAAGCGGAAGTAGCCTTCGCCCGAGGGGCCAAAGCCTTCGCCGGGCGTACCCACCACATGGGCCTTGGTCAGCAGCAGATCGAAAAAGTCCCAGGACTTCATGCCGTTTGGTGTCTTCATCCACACATAGGGAGAATCCACGCCGCCGAACACCGTGCAGCCGGCCTTTTCCAGACCTTCGCGGATGATGCGGGCATTCTCCCGATAGGCGGCGATGGATTCCATCACTTCCTGCCAGCCCTGTTCGTCATATACGGCAGCGGAAGCCACCTGCACAGGGAAGCTGACACCGTTGAACTTGGTGGAAGAGCGGCGCTGCCACATACGGTTGAGGGAAATCTTTTCGCCGTTCACGTCGCCCATCAGCGCCTTGGGAATGACCATATAGCCGCAGCGCACGCCGGTGAAGCCGGCCGTTTTGCTGAAGGAGCAGCACTCGATAGCGCACTTTTCGGCGCCCTCCACTTCATAAATGGAGTGGGGCACGTTTTCGGTAGTAATGAAGGCCTTGTAGGCGCTGTCACACACGATGACCGCATCGTTCCGGAGCGCATAATCCACAAAAGGCTTCAACTGTTCTTTGGTCAAAACGGTCCCGGTGGGGTTATTGGGATAGCACAGGTAGATCACGTCCACATGTTCTTCGGGCACGGAAGGCACAAAGCCGTTTTCTGCATTGCAGGGAAGGTAGACAAGACGGCTCCACTTGCCGTCCTGATATTCGCCCAGGCGGCCCGCCATGGCATTGGAATCCACATACACGGGATAGACAGGATCGGTCACGGCGATCACAGCGTCCGGTGCAAACAGCTCCTGCAAATTACCCACGTCCGACTTGGCGCCGTCGGAAATAAACACTTCCTCCTCTGTCAGGTTCACGCCATAGGGGACGTAATCATGCTCGATAATGGTATTGATCAAAAAATCATAGCCGTAGTCCGGTCCGTAGCCATGGAAGCCTTCTTTGGTCGCCATGGCGGCAGCGGCATCCGCCATTTTGCCTGCCACATAGGCGCTTAAAGGACGGGTCACATCGCCGATGCCCAGCTTCAGGATATCCGCTTCGGGATGCTCCTGAGAATACATTTTTACGCGCTTGGCGATCTCCGCAAAAAGATAACCTGCGGGCAGCGCGGCAATATGAGGATTGAGTTTCATAAATATTCCTCCAAAAAATAACAAAACTGTTTTAGTTTGTAAACTGCTTTTCTATTCTATCAAGCCTGCAGGGAAATGCAATGCCCTTTTCGTACTAAAATTGTCTTTCTTGCATGACGCCGCTGCGCCCGGCAGAAGGAATATTTCCCGCAAAGGCAATTGTACGGATCTGCTTTCTGTACTATAATGTGGATAGCAAAAACAGCGGCAGTGCGGTTATACAACCGCATCCCGCGTACAAAAGGAGAACAGCATGAACAGCGCTTCTGTGCGTGACCGGGGACTGCTTGCGCAGCAGGACCCTGCAGCATTGCCCCTGCAGTTTTCATATGGCGGAAAAACCATCCATGGCATTCCGGACGCATGGCATCCCACCGTGCAGGTGCGGAATGAAGATGCGAACATAACCGAAACCGTAGTAACAGGCCGGAGCCCCGAACAGGTCACCGTGCGCATGGTGTGCCGCACCTACCACGATTTTGCCGCAGCAGAATATACTGCCTATTTCACCAACAAGGGAAAAGAAAATTCTCCCATACTGGAAGACATCCGCATCGGCGGCGTGATTCGGGATACGGGCGCCGTGCTCTATCACGGAAACGGCGATACCTGCACGGAAGCCGGTTACGAATGGTGGGAAACGCCCGTTGACAAAACCGGCCTCACCCTTGCCCCCTGCGGGGACGGCACCTCCTGCAACGGCGCCTTCCCCTATATGCGGCTCAGGTTTGCATCCTGGGGCGTGAATATTGCCATCGGCTGGTCGGGCACATGGACGGCAACGCTTACAGAAACGGAGGAAGGAATCCGTCTCCTGTGCGGGCAAAAGCGCTGCCATATGACGGTGCATCCCGGCGAAACCATGCGTACACCCATGGTGCTGCTGCTTGCCTATGACGGCGGAGATGACAGCGGCCGAAATACCTGGCGCCGCTTCCATGCCGCCCACGTCATGCCCAGACCGCTGGGCAAAGCGCCAAAGCCCATGTGCTGCGTACACCTGATCGGCGAAGAAGGCCTGTCCGAATTTACCGGCGCTACGGAAAAGACCCAGATCGCCGCCATGGAAACCTATATCCGCAACGGTCTGCGTCCGGACGTGTGGTGGATCGACGCCGGCTGGTATCCCTGCGATTTTGACTGGTTCAAGGTGGGCAACTGGTACGCCAATCCCCAGCGCTTCCCCAACGGCCTCAAGCCGGTAGGAGAAAAGTGCAAAGAACTGAATCTGAAACTGCTGCTGTGGTTTGAACCCGAGCGTGCCTACAAAGATTCCCAAATAGACAGGGAACACCCCGAATGGCTTTTGCACTGGCACCGGGACGGCGTGGATCAGGATTACAGAGCCGTGAACCTGGGCGATCCCGACTGCTGCAATTACATGATCGAGCATGTGGATGCCCTCATTAAGGAATACGGCGTGGGCATCTACCGGCAGGATTTCAACTATTCCATCGGGTTCTTCTGGGAAGAAGCCGAAACGGAAGACCGCATCGGCGCCATGGAAAACCAGCACATTCAGGGGTATTACCTCTACTGGGATACCTTGCTTGCGCGCAACCCCGGACTGCTCATTGATTCCTGCGCAGGCGGCGGACGCCGCAACGATATTGAAACCATGCGCCGCGCCGTGACGCTGCATTACACGGATATCGGCTACGGCAACCATCCCATCAAGCTCAAGCAGCACCGGCAGATGCATGAATGGATCCCCTACTTCCGGGCTCACAACCAGAACTGGTGCGCGCCGGACGGTACCTACAGCCAGACCCGGTACAAGCCGGACCGCTTTTCCTATTACGTGGCCATGACGCCGGCATTGACCGACGGCATCCGATTTGATGCGGATAAAGAAACCTATCAGCTGGCCATCGACATGCAGAAAATCTGGCGCAGAGCTGCCGGCTATCTGATCGGCACGGATTACTATCCTCTGACCGAGTGCCGCAAGTGCTCCGATGATTTTTATGCCGCCCAGTTCCATGACACGGAGGAAAACGCCGGTATCCTGCACCTGCTGAACGGATCTACCGCCCAAGAAAACACCTTCCGTGTGTGCCTGAAGGGACTGCAGCCGGAAACGGTTTATACGCTGGAATCTGCAGAAGCAAAAAAGACCTGGCGCTACACTGGCGCGGAGCTGATGGAAGGCATTCAGGTGGTGCTGGACAAACGCTGCGGCGACGTGTGGTTCTACAAAGCCGTCCATTGATCCGACGCATTTACAACCCGAATACAGAAAAAATCCCTGCCGCATGTTTTGCAGCAGGGATTTTGATTGCTTTCGCTTTGTATTATTCGATCCAGGTGCCGTCAAAGACAAAGGCGGCAGGACCGGTCTGGTACACGTGGTTGTCTTCGGCATTCCAGGTCAAATTCAGGTTGCCGCCGGTCAGCTTCATCTGCACGCTGCGGTCGCACAGCCCGCCCAGCACTGCCGCCACCAGCGCCGCACTGGCGCCCGTGCCGCAGGCCAGCGTTTCGCCGGCGCCGCGCTCCCACACGCGCATCTGCAGAATGCCGCGGTCAATGATGCGGACGAATTCCACATTGGTGCGGCGGGGGAACAGGGGATGGTTTTCAATGATGGGGCCGATTTCGGGAAGATTGACCACTTCGGGATCCCGCACAAAAATGACGGCGTGGGGGTTGCCCATGTTCACGCAGGTGATAAAGTAGGTCTGGCCCAGGATCTGCAAACGGTGCTTGAGCACCAGATCGCCGGTCAGCGTGGTGGGAATGTTGCCGGGGGTCAGTTCGGGAGAACCCATGTCCGCCGTAACAGAAACCACCTTGCCATCCTCCACATGCAACTCCAGCACCTTCAGACCGCCCTTGGTGTTCACGGTGATCTGCGTTTTATTCGTCATGCCCCGTTCGTACACATACTTGCCAATGCAGCGCAGGGCGTTTCCGCACATTTCGGCTTCGCTGCCGTCGCTGTTGAAGATGCGCATGCCAAAGTCTGCGCTGTCATCCGGTTCGATGAGCACCAGACCGTCCGAGCCCACGCCGAAGTGCTGCTTGCTCATCACCAGCGCCATGCGGCTGGGATCGGTCACCACTTCTTCAAAGCAGTTCACGTAGATGTAATCGTTGCCGATGCCGTGCATTTTGGTAAACTTCACAGGCGCGACCTCCTTTACATTCGGGGTTCTTGGTCAGTATATGATGCAGGGAAAGCATTTGTTACATGCGTTCGGGCGCTTCCACACCGATCAGATACAGACCGGTCTTGATGATAGCCTGAGCGGCCCTGGTCACTTCCACACGGGCGGCCACTTCGTTTTCGGTGCCGTCCAGAATGCGGTGTTCGTAATAATACTTGTTGTAAGCCTTGGCGATTTCGGTGGTGGCGCGGGTGACCATGGAGGGTTCGTTGCGCAGGCACGCTTCGCTGACCGCTTCGGGGAAGCGGGAGATGAGGCGCAGCAGGTGCTGGGCTTCATCATCGCACAGGGCGCTGTAATCGGGTGCAGGCAGGTTTTCCGGCGCCTTGCGCAAAATGGAGCAGCAGCGGGCGTAGGTGTACTGCACATAGGGACCGGTTTCGCCGTCAAAGTTCAGTGCACGGTCCCACCAGAAGTCGATATCCTTGATGCGGTTGTTCTGCAAGGTGGAATACACCACAGCGCCGATGCCCACCTGACGGGCCACATCTTCCTTGTTATCCAGCGCAGGAGACTTTTCCCTGATGATATCCAGCGCCTTTTCCTGAGCGCGCTGCAACAGGTCTTCCAGATACACCACGTGGCCGGAACGGGTGGCCAGCGTCTGGCCTTCGTAGGAAACCATGCCGAATGCCACGTGAATGAGGCCGTCCTTGGCCCAGTCATAACCGGCCTTTTCCATCACCTTGAAGATCTGGCGGAAGTGCAGGTCCTGCTGGTAGGCCACCACATACAGGCACTTGTCAAAGTTATAGGTATCCTTGCGGTAGTAGATGGCAGCCAGGTCGCGGGTAGCGTAAATGGTGGTGCCGTCACGCTTGATGATCAGGCAGGGAGGCATTTTTTCCTCTTCCAGGTTTACCACCAGTGCGCCTTCGGATTCTTCCAGCAGACCCTTATCCTTCAGATCGTTCACCACGCGGTCGGTCTTGTCCACATAGAAGCTTTCGCCGGCATAGCTGTCAAATTCCACGCCCAGCAAATTATATACCTTCATGGCGTCGCGGAGGGTCACTTCCTTGAACCAGCGGAAGATGCTGAGAGCCTCTTCATCGCCCTCTTCGATCTTCTTGAACCATGCGCGGCCTTCATCCTCCAGCGCCGGATCCTTTTCGCATTCTTCATGGAAGCGCACATACAGGCGGGTCATTTCTTCCACGCCGTGCTTTTCCACTTCTTCCTTCACGCCCCACTTTTTGTAGGCGCACACCATCTTGCCAAACTGGGTGCCCCAGTCGCCCAGATGGTTGATGCCCACCGTTTTCCAGCCCAGGAAATCGTAGATGCGCTTGAGGGCGTTGCCCAGCACCGTGGTGCTCAGATGGCCGATGTGGAAGCGCTTGGCGATGTTGATGGAGGAATAGTCCAGACACACGGTTTTGCCCTTGCCTTCTTCGGAGCTGCCCCACTTTTCGGGAGCGGCCATCACCACCTGCATCAGCTGGCGGGCAAAGTTTTCACGGTTGAAAAAGAAGTTCAGATAACCGCCCACACATTCCACACGGGCAGTTTCGGGGGCGTTGATATGTTCGGCAAGGGTCTTGGCGATCATGGGCGGGCCCATGCGCAGCGCCTTGCTCAGCTTAAAACAGGGGAAAGCAAAATCGCCCATTTCCTTTTCCGGGGGCACTTCCAGCAGCGCACCCAGATCTTCCGGCACGCCCTGTGCATTGGGGTAGGCTTCCCCGATGGCTTTTTTGACCAGTTCGGCAATACTCAAACGCATATCCATACGTTTCATCCCATCCTTACAAACATAAAAATTCATTCTATATCTTATCACACTTTTTCTGCACTTTCAAGGGGCGATGAAAAGACACAAAGCCTGCCTGCGCCCAGAAGCAGCATTGGGAAGCCATCTTGCCAAAGAGACATTGTGACATCCAATACGGCGGGGTCAAGGGGACTCAGTCCCCTTGCAGGGCGCGGGACAGCGTCCCGCAAAGAAGGAGAAATGGAAATTGTGTGGAATAAAAGAAAGTCTTTCCTCGTTGTTTATGCGGAAGACCCAATCAAGTAGACAAAGGAGTACCTATGAAAAGAATTTTTGCTTTTGTTTTGACCCTTGTGCTGCTGCTTGGCAGCGTGAACGCCCTTGCATTGACCCAAGTGGACGCATCTGGCGACCGCGGCATTGTGCCCCAGGGACAGAACGCCGAAGGCACCTGGGATGTGAACCCCGTGATTGAAGGTGAAAGCCCCACCACCGGCGAAAGCTGGACAGGCGAATATATCCCCGTGCTGGTGAATGTGGACAACATCAAGCAGGCTCGTCCCCAGTGGGGCATCGGCAAGGCGGACATCGTGTACGAAATGCCCATCGACCGGCTGGGCTACACCCGCCTCATGGCGCTGTTCATGAACGAGCACCCCGACACCGTGGGTCCCGTGCGCTCCGCCCGTATCATGCACGCTGAAATGCGTCAGGAATGGGATGCAGCGTGGGTATTCTGCGGCGGTCAGGAAGCCAGCGGCTCCAACGTGTTCACCCGCATCCGCCAATTGGGCGTGTATGACCAAAGCGTCAACCTGGCCTTCAATCTGCAGGGCAGCAACGGCAGCGCCTTCAATTCCAGCCGCGAGGATCGCAAGAGCCCCCATCACCATCAATTGCAGATGACCGAGCTGGTCAGCTATCTAAACGAATCCGGCTACGATTTCCCCGAGCGCCCCTTCCTGTTTGCCGATCTCCCCGCCAGCGGCGACAGTGCCGCCTATGTGGAAACGGATTTCGGCAGCGGCCACAGCAACGCCTATTATCGGTTCGATGCAGAAAAGAACGCCTATTTGCGCTACATCACGGAGGACAACAAGCCCTACGTGGACGAAAAGAACCCCTCTGAAACCCTGGCCTATGAAAACCTGATCATCCAGTGGACCACCCTGAAGTATTACGACGGCACAGGTAACCGTCCTCTCCTGACCGAGGTGGGCGAGGGCAACGCCGATTTCTTCATGAACGGCGTGCATGTGCAGGGCTACTGGGTGCGCGACGACATCAACCACCGCACCGTGTTTTTTGACAGCGAAGGCAATGAAATTTCCCTTCAGCGCGGCAAAAGCTGGATCATTCTGGCCAGCGACAAGTTCCTGGATGTAAAATACGAATAACCCTTGTTAGACCATCCCAAACAAATCAACATCCCCGTCCCCGCAGCGTAAACGTGTGAGGGACGGGGGTGTTTTTTTGATGTGCTTTTGCACAAAATACATTGCGCCTACCGTAGCCGGGCAGTATAATGACTCTCGTGCAGCATGCCCGTTTGGCATGTTCTGCACAGAGCAAAAAGCTAAACGCGTGCCCTGCACGCCTGTCCGCAATAGAGAAAGGATGTCATGTTCCGTGCCGAATTTTTCTTTGTCCGATGATATATTTGCCGCTGCAGCACAGCAGTTTCCCACGCCTTTCCACCTGTATGATGAAAAGGGCATCCGTCAGCGCATTCGCGACATGAAGGAAGCCTTTTCCTTTGCTCCTTTCAAGGAATATTTTGCCGTGAAGGCGCTGCCCAACCCCCGTATTCTGGAAATTTTCCAGCAGGAAGGCTGCGGTTTGGACTGTTCCAGCGAAGTGGAGCTGATCATGGCCGAAAAGATGGGCTTTGCAGGGGAGGACATCATGTTCTCTGCCAATGCCATGCCGCCCGAAGAATTCCTCCATGCCCGGAAGCTGGGCGCTTATATCAATCTGGACGATATTTCGGATATTGATACCCTCCGGGATTTCGGCGGCATTCCGGAAGAAGTGTGCCTGCGCTACAACCCCGGCGGAGAATTCAATCTGGGCGGCGCCATCATGGGCCAGCCCGGCGACAGCAAGTACGGCATCACCCGGGCGCAGATGACGCAGGCGCTGCTCCGCCTGAAAGAGATGGGCGTCAAAAAATTCGGCATCCATTCCTTCCTGGCCAGCAACACCACGGAAGAAAGCTACTATCCCACGCTGGCGAAAATCGTGTTTGAACTGGGTAAAGAACTGGAGCAGGAAACGGACCTTGCCTTCTCCTTTGCCAATTTGTCCGGCGGCGTTGGCATTCCCTACTACCCCGGTCAGGAAGACAGCAACATTTTCCGCATCGGCGAAAACGTGCGCAAGTGCTACGAAGAAGTGCTGGGAAAGGATTCCGGCGTAGCCATCAAAACGGAGCTTGGCCGCTTCATGACGGGCCCCTTCGGGTGGCTTGTGACCCGCGTGATGCACGAAAAGGATATTCACAAGCGGTACCTGGGCGTGGACGCCTGCGCCAGCTGCCTGATGCGCCCCGCCATGTACGGCGCGTATCACCATATTCATCTGTGCGGCAAGCGAAACGACGCCTGCGATACGCTCTATGACGTAACGGGCGCACTGTGCGAAAACAACGACAAGTTCGCCGTAGACCGCATGCTGCCCAAGGCCAACATGGGCGATCTGATGGTCATCCACGATACGGGCGCTCACGGGCTGGCCATGGGCTACCAGTACAACGGACGCCTCCGCTGCGCGGAGATCCTGTACAGGGAAGACGGCACCTTCCGCATGATCCGCCGCGCCGAAACCCCGGAGGATTACTTTGCCACATTGCTGTAAAGAATACAGATAAAGAACAGAATCAACCGCCCTGCGCGGTTGATTTTGTTTATGTCCGTGTATAAAATAGATTCGGTTTGTAATCAACCCCTTATCTGATGCATCTTATTTCTTCCGACAGGAGGTATTTATTCCATGAACGCTTATGTTGCCCGCGTGTTTGAAGAGCTGAAAAGCCGCAACGCCCATGAAAAGGAATTCATTCAGGCTGCTTCCGAAATCCTGAACAGCCTCTCTCCCGTGTTTGACAAGCACCCCGAATACGAAAAGAAGGGTCTCCTGGAACGCTTTGTGGAGCCTGAACGCGTGATCCTGTTCCGCATTCCCTGGGTGGACGATCAGGGCGTTGTCCGCGTCAACCGCGGCTACCGCGTGCAGTTTTCCAGCGCCATCGGTCCCTACAAGGGCGGCATGCGCTTCCATCCCAGCGTGAACTTGGGCATCATCAAGTTCCTGGGCTTTGAGCAGATCCTCAAAAACAGCCTGACCGGTCTTCCCATCGGCGGCGGCAAGGGCGGCACCGACTTTGACCCCAAGGGCAAGAGCGACAATGAAGTGATGCACTTTTGCCAGTCCCTGATGAACGAACTGTACCGCCACATCGGCGCGGATACCGACGTGCCTGCCGGCGATATCGGCGTGGGCGCCCGCGAAGTGGGCTACATGTACGGCCAGTACAAGCGCCTGACCGCGCTGTACGAAGGCGTGTATACCGGCAAAGGCCTCACCTGGGGCGGCAGCCTTGCCCGCAAGGAAGCCACCGGCTACGGCCTGTGCTATTTCCTTTCCTCCATGCTGAAAAAGCATGGCAAAACCGTATCCGGTCAGCGCGTGGTGGTATCCGGCAGCGGCAACGTGGCCATCTATGCTGCCCAGAAGGCTACCCAGATGGGCGGCAAGGTAATCGCCATGAGCGATTCCAACGGCTACGTGGTGGACGAAAACGGCATCGACCTTGCCGTTGTCAAGCAGATCAAGGAAGTGGAACGCGGCCGCATCAAGGAATACGCCAACCGTGTGCCCACCGCCCAGTACCATGAAGGCTGCCGCGGCATCTGGACCGTGAAGTGCGATATCGCCCTGCCCTGCGCCACCCAGAACGAACTGGACATCGACGGCGCCAAAGCGCTGGTAGCAAACGGCGTGTTTGCCGTGGCAGAAGGCGCCAACATGCCCACCACGCTGGACGCCACCGAATACTTCCAGCACCAGGGCGTGCTCTTTGCCCCCGGCAAGGCTGCCAACGCCGGCGGCGTGGCCGTCAGCGCACTGGAAATGAGCCAGAACAGCCAGCGCCTTTCCTGGACTTTTGAGGAAGTGGACCAGAAGCTCAAGGGCATTATGGAAAACATCTTTGCTGCCGTAGACAAGGCCGCCGCCGAATATGACGCCGAAGACAACTATGTGGTGGGCGCCAACATCGCCGGCTTCCTGAAGGTTGCCGACGCCATGCTATCTCAGGGCGCCGTTTGATCCCATCCGGCGCAGGTTTGCCCGGAAACAGACGCCGTAATTTCCCCCGTCTTTCCGATTTTTGTTCAGCGGAAGGACGGGGTTTTCTGATTGAGCATGGCTGCGGATATGTTAAAACGAAAGTGCACAGCCACCTTGTCAAGCCCGGCTCTGGCAGGTATAATGTAGGTAGAAAATTGCGCTCATACGGAGGCAAATATGAATCTGTTTGATATTATCGGACCGGTGATGATCGGACCCAGTTCCAGCCATACGGCAGGTGCGGCGCGCATCGGGCGCATGGCAAAACGTTTGCTGGACGATGAAGTGGTGCGTGCAGAAATTTATCTGCACGGCTCCTTTGCCAAAACGTACATCGGCCACGGCACGGACCGCGCCGTCATCGGCGGGCTGCTCGACATGGCGGTGGATCATCCGGACCTGCGCAATGCGCTGAACATTGCAAGAGACAGGGGCATGGCCTTTTCCTTTGTGCCTACCGAGCTGAAAGATGCCCACCCCAATACCATAAGATTGCACCTGTGGGGAAAATCCGGCAGTGAAATTGTGGTGCAGGCTGCCAGTATCGGCGGCGGCGAAATCCGGGTGGAGACCATCAACGGTCTGGAAGCCGGGTTCCGTGGAAAGCAGCACACACTGGTCATTTTCCATCGGGACGTGCCCGGCGTGATTGCCGAAGTGAGCCGCGTACTGGGACAGAAAAATCTGAACATTGCCACCATGCGCGTGTTCCGCGAAAGCGTGGGCGGCAGAGCCGTGATGGCCCTTGAAATGGACGATGTGATTTACCCTGCCACGCTGGATGCGCTCAAAAGCATTCCGGGCATTCAGCGTGCCATATCGCTGGAAAAGGTGTAAGGAGGGTGTGAAACCATGGAATATGCACTGAAATGGTGGGAAAATACCTGCATGGAAAAGCACCTGTCCCTGCCCGAACTGGCTGTGATGGAAGATGAAGGGGACAAGGAAACCATCTATGCAAGAATGCAGAACGCTCTGGAAGTGATGCGCCAGGCGGCGGAAGAAGGCTTTGACCCCGACCGCCGTTCCATGAGCGGCCTGACCGGCGGACAGGCCTATAAATACCGTGAATCCCTTTTGAACGGCAAAACTGCCACCCGCGGCATGCTGGGAAGAGCCGGCGCCCGGGCGCTGGCCATTGCGGAATGCAACGCCGTCATGGGCCGTATCGTCGCCGCGCCCACAGCCGGCGCATGCGGCATTTTGCCCGCATTGCTGCTGACCTTGCAGGAGGATTACGGCTTTACCGACCGTCAGCTGTGCGACGGGCTGATCGTGGCCGGTGTGGTGGGCGACGTGATCGCCAACCGGGCCAGCGTTTCCGGCGCTCAGGGCGGCTGTCAGGCAGAATGCGGCAGCGCGGCAGCCATGGCTGCTGCAGCGGCGGTGTATCTCAGGGGCGGCAGTGTAAAGCAGGTGTTTGACGCCGTCGGCTTTGCCCTGATGAACGTGATGGGGCTGGTGTGCGATCCTGTGCAGGGCTTGGTGGAAGTGCCCTGCGTGTTCCGCAATGTATCCGGCGTGGCAGGCGCGCTGGTGGCCGCCGATCTGGCACTGAGCTGCATTCCCTGTCCCATTCCCCCCGATGAAGTGATCGACGCCATGAAGCAGGTAGGCGATGCGCTGCCTCCTTCCCTTCGCGAAACGGGCGAAGGCGGATGCGCCGCCTGTCCCAGCATGTGCAAACGATGAGGTGACAAAATGGAATACAGAAAGATCCGTGCGGATGAAATGATGGCCGCCGGCCGCATCATGGCTCAGGCCTTCCATTTCCAGAATTTTCAGGAATCCCTGAACGAAAGCGGTCATGACCACGAATATTTCTACGGCGCCGTGCAGGAAGACGGTCACATGGCGGCTACCCTGTGCGCCCCGCCCCACAGCGTAAATTATTTCGGGCAGTATGTGCCCATGGCGGCTGTAGGCGGCGTGGCAAGCCTGCCCGAATCCCGCCGCGGCGGTCATATGCGCAAGCTGATCACCTTTATGCTTCAGGATGCCAAACAACGGGGCGATAAGCTGGCAGGGCTCTATCCCTTCAGCCACATTTTCTACCGCAAGTTCGGTTTTGAACAGTGCTGCCGCGCCCAGAATCTGGTGATTCCCATGGAAAAGCTGACGGCCTTCCCCTCCATCGGCGAAGCGAAGCAGTGCTTTGCCCCCATGGATGAACAGGTTTTCTCCCGCATCTGGAAAGCCTATACGAAAAACATGAACCTGGCCTGCGACCGCGAAGGCAAGTGGGACCGGTACCTGAACAAGGATCCCTACAAGGAACGGGTATACACCTATTTGTGGTACGATGAATCGGGCAGCCCCGAAGGCTATGTGATCTACGCTTCCATCCGCCACAAGGACGCTCCGGCCTACGGCATCCGCGATATCGCCTACACCTCTCAAAAGGCGCTGCGGGGGTTGATGGGTTTCCTCAAGGCGCTGGCGCCGCAGGGCTTCCACCTGTGCTGGCTGGCACCCCAGAACTTTAACACGTTCATGTTCTTTGCCGAGCCCTATGAGATCGAGCGGGTGCTGAACTGCCACGGCATGGCCCGTCTTGTAGACATCATCTGGTGCATGGAAAACCGCCCCTGGCCCGAAAAAGGCACGCTCACCTTCCGCGTTACCGGCGACGTGCTGGAAGAAAACAACGGCGTCTACCGCGTCACCGTCCACGATACCGTGAAATGCGAAAAGGTCGAGGACGGCGATTGCGACATGACGCTTTCCATTCAGGCCCTTTCTGTCCTGGCGCTGGGCGCCGAAACGGTGGAAAGCTGCCTGATGTACCGCGAAGATATTGAAATTCACCGGAACGAAGATTTGATCCGCAAGAGCTTCCCCGCTTTCAGCGTACAATTGACCGAACCCTTCTGATATACGAAAGGAGAATCCTGCCATGATTCGTGCAGACGGACGGGCCCATGACGAACTGCGCCCCCATGAGATTATCTGTGACTTTGTTTCCACTGCAGACGGCAGCTGCCTGATTTCCACCGGCGGCACCAAGGTGATCTGCACCGCGTCCATTGATGAAAGCGTGCCTCCCTTCCTGCGCGGCAAGGGCGAAGGCTGGGTGACGGCGGAATACGCCATGCTGCCCGCTTCCACCGGCCGCCGCAAGCAGCGCGACGGCATCAAGAAGGATGGTCGCGGCGTGGAGATCGGCCGCCTCATCGGCCGTGCGCTCCGTCAGGCAGTGGACCGCAAGTGGCTGGGCGAACGCACCATCACCATCGACTGCGACGTGCTGGAAGCCGACGGCGGCACCCGCACCGCCTCCATCACCGGCGGCTTTGTGGCTTTGGTCTGCGCCGTGGATAAACTGATCAAGCAGGGCAAACTGAAGGAAAGCCCCATCGTGCACCAGATTGCGGCCGTCAGCGCCGGCGTGTGCGAAGGCGAAGCCTGCCTGGATTTGTGCTACATTGAAGACAGCGCCGCAGAAACCGACATGAACTTCGTCATGGACGAAACGGGCGCCATGGCCGAACTGCAGGGCACCGGCGAAGGCCGCGCTTTTACCCGGGATGAACTGGAACAATTGCTGGATCTGGGCGAAGCCGGCATTGCCCAATTGCAGGCGCTGCAGCGCCGTGCGCTGGGCGAACGCGCCAAACACATCTGCCCCAAGCGCACGCTGGTGCTGGCCAGCAACAACCGTCACAAGATCATTGAGCTTTCCGAAATGCTGGGCGACAGCTACACCGTGCTGTCCATGAAGGAAGCGGGCGTTACCGGCGAAGCGGTGGAAGACGGCGAAACCTTTGAAGCCAACGCCGCCATCAAGGCAGAATTCGTCACCAAACAGACGGGCTATGCCGCCCTGGCGGACGACAGCGGTCTGGCTGTGGATGCTCTGGACGGCGCACCCGGCGTGCACAGCGCCCGCTACTGCGGCTGGCACGGCGATGACGCCGCCAACAACCGCATGCTGATGGAAAATATGAAGGACATTCCCATGCCTGAACGCACGGCGCAGTTCGTGTGCGCCATGGCGCTGAGCACGCCCTTTGGCAAGACCCGCGTGGTGACCGGCGCCTGTCCCGGTCTTGTGACCACCGAACCCCGCGGAAATCGGGAATTCGGCTACGATCCTTACTTTGAATATCTGGACGGCCGCACCTTCTCCGAAATGCCGGATGAAGAAAAGAACAAGATCTCCCACCGCGCCCGCGCCATGCAGCAGATGCTGCCCATCCTGAAAGAGGAACTGTGATGCGCATTCTGGTTCTCAGCGACAGCCACGGCTATGCTGCCAAACTGGGCACCGTGCTGATGAAGGCGGAAAGCACGGGGAAGTTTGACTATGTGGTGCATTTGGGCGACGGGTACCGGGATATGAAGCCCTACGAAGCGTCTCTGCCGCCCCTGTATGCCACTCCCGGCAACTGCGACTGGGACAAAGGCACGGTTTTCACCCCTGATTTTGACGGCGTGACCGTGCTGATGACCCACGGGCATGCGTTCAACGTAAAGAGCGGTCTTTACGAACTGAAGGCAGCCGCCATCCGGGCAGAGGCAAAAGCGGCTTTGTTCGGCCACACCCACAGACCCTTCCTGCGGGAAGAAGACGGCGTGCTGCTTTTGAATCCCGGCTCCGCCATGGACGGGCATTTTGCCGTATTGACCATCGAAAAAGGAGCGGTCCGGGGCGAATTGTTCTGATATGCGGCACCGTGCGCGATCAGGCGCATTTAGTCTTGATTTGTTGAACACACAAGATGTTAATGTACATTTTAATTTATATTTGCAAAATATTCCATTTTCTGCTACAATAAGCCTGCCGTTCTTCCGGCTGCAGCCTCTTTCTGCAGCGCAGGCAGATCCGGAAATTCCACGAAAATGAGGAGAAAGTGCGATGGACGTATCCAGCGCAGGGTTGCGTCGGGAGACCATTATTATCCTGGCCATGGGCTCTCCATGAAAAAGCCGCTGTTTTGAACCCCCACTCTTTTACAAAAATACGGAGGAAAAAAACTATGTGGCTTGTTTATACTCTGGCTACCACGCTTTTGTGGGGTCTTGCTGAACTGTTTTACAAAAAGGGTGCTGTCGAACGTGAAAAGTACAGCCACCTGAAGATCTGCGTGCTGGTGGGCGCCGTGATGGGTCTGCACGCCGTGTACACCCTGCTGACCGAAGATATCGGCTACAATTTCAAGAACCTGATCGCCTACCTGCCGGTATCCGCCTGCTACATCCTGTCCATGGCGTTCTCTTTCTTCGGCATGCGCTTCATTGAAGAATCCATTTCCGACCCCATCGAAAACACCTCCGGCGCGCTGTGCTCGCTGCTGTGCGTCATCGTGCTGGGCGAAATGATCTCCCTGCCCGCCGGCATCGCCATTGTGATCATCATGATCGGCGTGGTTGGCATCGGCTATCTGGAAAACCACGGCGAAACCACCCGCCGCAAGCATCTGGGCAAGAAGCTGGCTGTGATCGCCTTCTGCATGCCCTTCCTGTACGCCTTCATTGACGCTGTGGGCTGCGTGCTGGATATCTACTTCCTGGAACTGGAAAGTAGTCCCCTCATCGGCATCAATGCGGACAACATCGAGTTGGTAGCCAACGTATCCTACGAACTGACCTTCGCGCTGGTGGGCCTGGTGATGCTCATCTTCATGATGATCAAGCGCGTGCCCTTCGGCAGCCTGAAGCAGCAGAAGGATAAGACCCTGGCCGCCGTGTGCGAAACCGCCGGTCAGCTGACCTACGTATACGCCATGAGCGGCAACGGCGCCATCGCCGCCCCCATCCTGTCCTCTGTGTGCGTGGTGTCCCTGATCCTCTCCCGTATCTTCCTGAAGGAAAAGCTGACGAAGAAGCAGTATCTGTTCATCACCATCATCATCGTGGGTGTGCTGATGCTGGCCGTCATCGAAGGCGAATAATCCTTTTCAGAAACAAAAGAGCCGCTCCCTCCGGAGCGGCTTTTCCTTTGGGGACGCTGTCCCCAAACCCCGGGCAGGGAATGAAATTCCCTGCACCCTGCCGTATTGCTCACATCGATTTCCTTTCAGGCAAACCCCTTCCTAATGCACCAAATACCGAAAGGTCATTTCCCCAGCGCGCAAACTCATCCAAACAAAAACCCCGTCATCCGGCAAGCAGCATGTCGGGCGACGGGGTTTTGTAAAGTTCCGGCAGGTATCTACCCGCGGGACACCATTCTTTGATTACAGGTATTTTTCCATACACTGATGCATGATACCCCGCAGCAGGGAAACCAGCACATCCTTTTCCATTTTGCCGTACAGCGTGGCCATGGTGTTCACCAGACCGTTGGCAATAAAGCTGAACAGCACTTCCAGTTCGGTATCGGTAATATTTTTGAGCATGTTCTTCCAGCAGTTGATGCAGGGATCATGCGCCTTGCTGATGAGGAACTGAATTCGCTGTTCATGGCGGGGATCGGTATACACCAGCTGAAACAGTTCATGGTTTTCCGCCACCATATCATATACCGCTTCTGCCAGCTGATTCACGTCCACAGGGTTGGTGATGTTCAGGGCATGGAGATATTTTTCCAGCATGCAGCTTTCCATCTGTTTGAGCAGATCGAAACAATCCTTGTAATGCTTATAGAAAGTAGCGCGGCTTACATTGGCCTTTTCACATACTTCCTTCACGGTAAGTGTATCCACGGACTTTTCAGGAAGCAGGCTCAGCAATGCATTGCGCAGCGCCTTCCGGGTGTGAAGAATACGAGCGTCCGTCTTCATAAGCTTCTCCTTGTATAAAAAAGTATCGCTTATACAGTATAGCGCATCCTTATGCAATTCGCAAGGGATTTATGCCGCCGCTGTCAAAAACAATTTACACTTATTCAACTTTATTTTCCATCAGCGGCGAAGTATTCTGCACCACTTCGCGAAGGATGCGGTACACAGCCGCTGTCAGCGGCACAAACAGCAGCATGCCCAGAATGCCCATCAAACTGCCGCCCAGCGTGACCGCCAGCAGCACCCACATACCGGGCAGGCCGATGGAAGAACCCACAACCTTGGGATAGATCAAATTGCCTTCCAGCTGCTGCAGAATAATGAGGAACACCACAAAAATCAGCGCCTGCACAGGGTCCACCGTCAAGATCATAAAGGCGCCCACGCCCGCGCCGATATAGGCGCCCGCAATGGGAATGAGGGCGGTAAAGGCGATCAGCGCGCCGATCATGGTGGCATAGGGGATGCCCAGCACGATCATGCCCAGCGTACACAAGGCGCCCAGAATGACCGCTTCGGTGCACTGACCTACGATGTAGCGGCTGAAGCAGTCGTGCATCACATGAAACACATAGCGGGTCTTTTTCGCCCGGGCGGGGGAAATGAAGCGGTCCACCAAGGCATTCATCTGCCGCAGCAGGCGTTCTTTGCCCGCCAGCATATAGAAGGCAAAAATGATGGCAAGGAAGGCTGTGACCACACCGGATACCGTGCTGGTAATGGTGGTGGTCAGGAAGTTGACCGCGCCGCCCAGACTGCTGGTAATGACGGAGGAAAACTGCCTCAGACGGGCCTGCCAGTCAAACTCCTGCAGGAACACCTGAATTTCGTCCAGCCAGCCCTTTTCCCGGAGCCATTCATTGTTCATCAGCGACTGGAACACGTTGTCCATGGCGCCGGGCATTTTTTCGATCAGCAGTTCAATACAGGCAATCAGCTGCGGCACCACCAGCACCAGGATCAGGGTGATCAGCAAAACCAGGGTCAGTGCCGCCAGAAGCAGGCTGACCGCCACGCTCCGCTTGTACAGGAACGCCTTGAATTTTCCGCTGCCGGACGCCTTCCTCGGGGAAGAAGGCTTCTGATTCTTCCCGGCAAAAAGCTTCAGCTTTTTTCTGCCATGACCGAAAATCAGCTTCTCATAGAAGCTCATAAGAATATTCAGAATATACGCCAGCACAAAGCCGATGATCACCGGCTCCATGGCTTTCCACAGCGTACCCACGCCCTTCAGCGCATCGCCCCAATGGCGAATGCACAAATACACCACGAAAGCGGTTACACCTACGCGGATATAGTTTTTCCATTCATGTTTCATACAGGCACCTGCCCTTTCTCTTATCGACATACAGTATACCACACTTTCCGCCATATAAATAGAATCTGCAGGTGAAATTTACGTTTTTTTCCAAGGAAAGCAAAAATGTCGTGTACACATACTTTCTTTTTCAGCGGCGATATGCTATACTGCTGAGACAGGAAAAAGAATAAATCAACCGGAAAGAACGCTTTTCCGGTGATCTGGCATGCAACATCCAAGAAGGAGGTGACACTTTGGATAGTTTGGGGCTGATTATTATTCTCATACTGATTCTCATCTGTTTTTCCAGTGGAAGAAGAACCAGGGCTGCCCGCAATGTAATGGAAATGAAAAAGCGACATAAGAACGGAGGAACAAAGGAAATGCTTGAACTGGCCAAACGCTTTATCGGAAAAGACTGCATCATTTATACCATGGACGTTACCCATCATGCAGAAGGCGTGATTCTGGAAGTGCTGGATGGCGCGCTGCTCATCGAAAACAAGGGAAAGACCGAAGCCATCAATCTGGATTATGTCACCCGCATCCGTGAATACCCCGTGAACAAGAACGGAAAGAGAAAGTCTTTGGTTCTGGAATGATTCACGCTGTGCTGCCCCGCAGTTTTCTGCGGGGTTTTTGTTTTCTGTGTTTTTCTGTGTATAACTCCGCTGTATTGCAATCCCTGTGCCGCTGTGATAGGATATTCCTCGAAAGAGAGGCGTAATTCAGATGCAGTACCGCTTGGATAAATACGGCAATTCCGTATCCGCACTGGGTTTCGGATGCATGCGTTTTCCCCAGAAGATGGGGCGCATCGACATGGAAGAAACCGAAAAGGAGATCATGCACGCCATCCAAAACGGCGTCAACTATTTTGATACAGCCTATATTTACCCCGGCAGCGAAAGCGCGCTGGGCGAAATTCTGGAAAAAAACAACGTGCGCAATCAGGTCTATATTGCCACCAAGCTGCCCCATTACCTGATCCGCAGCCGGGAGGGCATGGAAAAGCTGTTCCGGGAAGAACTTAAGCGCCTGCGCACAGACCATGTGGATTATTACCTGATGCACATGCTGACGGACACCGCCACCTGGGATAAAATGTGCGCTCTGGGCGTCAAAGAATGGCTGGAAGAAAAAAAGCGCACAGGCGAAATCCGTCAGGTGGGCTTTTCCTATCACGGAAACAGCGACACTTTCTGCCGTCTGGTGGACGCCTACGACTGGGATTTTTGTCAGATCCAGTACAATTACATGGACGAAAACAGCCAGGCAGGGCGCCGCGGGCTGAACCACGCCCATGCAAAAGGGCTGCCCGTCATCATCATGGAGCCGCTGCGCGGCGGCAAACTGGTGCGCAATCTGCCCAAAGAAGCCATGAAGCTGTTTGAAAACGCCGCTGTACAGCGCACCCCGGCTCAATGGGCGCTGCGCTGGCTGTGGGACCAGAAAGAAGTGACCTGCGTGCTCAGCGGCATGAACAGCATGGAAATGCTGGAAGAAAACATGCAGACGGCTTCCGATACCCAAATCGGCGCCATGACGGAAGAAGACCAGACGATGCTGCGTCAGGTAGTCGCCGCCATCAATGCCAGAATGAAGGTGGGCTGCACCGGCTGCGGCTACTGCATGCCCTGCCCCAGGAACGTGGACATTCCCGGCACCTTTGCCGCCTACAACCGCCGCCATACCGAAGATAAGACCCGCGGATTGATCGAATATGCCATGTGCACCGCTTTCCGCAAAAATGCCACCTCCGCTTCCAACTGCATCGGCTGCGGCAAATGCGAAAGCCACTGCCCCCAGCACCTGCCCATCCGGGAAAAGCTGAAGGAAGCCGCCGACGACATGGAAGGCTTGTTATACAAAACCGCCCGCAAAGCCGTAAAGATTTTCAAAATTTTCGGCTAAGGTGGCGTTGCCACTTCCTTTTCGACCAACACCTGTTTCCCACATCTCCGTCCCACGACCTGTTCGGGGCTTCATGTTCTGGTCATACGGCTTCGCCACATCTATTTCGATCGGCAACACGATTCCTCTCAAAAACAAAACCCCATCTCCCTGCCATGCGGGAAGATGGGGTCATTTTTATTCAGGGAAGGAACAACGGGATTTCTGTTTCAAAGGTCTCCGTCAGAAGCGCGGCAGTGAATACCGCCTGTTGCGGCGCACTGCCATATGAAGCCGCATAAACGCTTTATGACGCCGGCGGCATGCCCTCAGCAGCATGCGGTAAGCATTTTCCGCAGTGCGGGCATCCATGCAGCGGTTATGGGAGCTTTGTCTGGCATATACGCTGCGGGCAAGCACGGCGAAGAAATTTCTCAGCGGCACACCGCATGCCTGCTCACACCGGATGGCAAACTCGGACAGCGTTTCCTGCCTGCCTCTGCGCAGCTTCATGGCGCGGAGCAGCAGCAGGCACCCATCGGCATAGACAGCGCCCGCCATTTCCGGATGCCGCTTTGCCCGGTTTTCGGGCGAAGACACTTTCATCCACAGCGCAAGCAGCACCATCAGCAGCAGTGCAAGCAGCCACCACCACCATGCGCGGCGGTCATTGCCGGGTTCATCCTCATCCTCGGGCGGCTGTTCCTCCGGCGGCGGGGTAACATCCTCTTCCGGCTCGACTTCAGGGGTTTGGGTAGGTTCGGGGGTAGGTGTTTCAGGTTGTTCCACAGGTTCAGGCGTAGGCGTTGCATCCGGCGTATCCGGTTCGGGCGTCGGCGTGGGGGTGGGGGTAGGCGTAGGGACAGGGTCATTTCCTTCTTCCGGCCCATCGCCCTGTTCATCCTGCGATGACTGCTGGTTGCCCGGCGTTGCGTCCAGCGTGAGCCAGCCAAAGCCGTTCAAGTACACTTCGGTCCATGCATGGGCATCCTTATCTGTCAGCAGCGCCTGCCCGTTTTCATCCGTATTGGCCAGGTATCCCACCACATACCGGGCGGGCACCCCTGCCATACGGCACAAAATGGTCTGGGCCGAAGCAAAATAGGTACAGTAGCCCGCTTTATCCGGACCCAGCAGGAAATAGGCCACAAAGTCCACCGAAGAAGGCGGCTCGCCCACCTTCAGTTCATACGTGTAATTTTGCTGCAGATAATTGCGGATGGCCAGCGCTTTTTCCAGAGGATCGGCCAACCCTTCCGTGACCCGAGAAGCAATATCCCACACTTCCTGCTGGATATGGGGCGGCACGGTCAAATAGTTTTCCTGCACAGCTGCCATGTTTGCATCAGGAGTCAGCAGATTTTCCCTGATCATCTGCCGGGTGGCATTCCGGGTAACATCCAGCGGCAGATACGCCGCCGTGTAGGCATCCTGCGCCGATACATTGCGGGTGATGTACACTTCCCCCGCATCGTTGTAATAGGGCACCATGCGGTCGGAAAGGGTGCTCAAGTGCCTCAGCCGCTGGGGCACAAACAGCGTGGTCGTCCCTTGATCAAGCATCGTGACGGAAACGGTCTGCGTTTCCGTTTCGCCTGCAAATGGACGCGCCTCATCAAAAATCTCCCGGCGCAAATCCTCAAAAGAGCGGGATGTATACAGGTACCGCCTGCCGGACAGGGTATCGTACCAGTTAAGGCCGGTATAGGTGTTCATGGAAGAGGCACGCAGGTATATGGCGGCGTTGGGCGCGCCTTCCACCTGCATCACAGCCTCCTGCCCGGGGCTGGCTTCCCCGCCCAGACGCTCCTTCAGCGGCTGATAGCCTGCACTGTGCATGGAGAAACTTTCCCGGGTATCGGTGAAGAAGAAATAGTCCTCGAACAGGTTGCGGATTTCATCCGCCGTCTGCTTGAGGGGCGCAACGGTCACATTTTCTTCCCGCGGCGTAATCAGGAACGCTGCACCCACCATGACCGCCGAAATCAAAACGGCGGAAAGCCTCCTGCCGTTCATCCCCGACAGCATGCACAAAAGGCTAAGCAGCACGGGCAGCACATAGAGGAAGGTTTCCCCGCCCGTCAGGTACACGCCTGCTGCCAGTACGGGCAAATGGCAGCCCATGGCCAGGGGAAACTGATTTTCCCGCACAAGCGAATAGGACACCATGGAAAAAATCAGCGACAACAAAAGCGCCAGTTCCCCGCCGTAGGGCAGCATGGCCCCCTCAAGCCCGGAAAAGCCCAGTCCCATGGACCATACTGCCCGGTAAACGGCATGCGCAAAACCGCGGTTCAAAAAAAACAAAGTGCCTTCCGCCAGCAAAAATGCGGCAGCGGCGATGAGCTTGCCTTTTCTGCTCAGCAATACGTCAAAAAGCCCCAGCACCAGGCACATCAAAAGCGCTGCAAGGGGCAGGAAATAGACGGGCACACCGCCTGCAGGCAGCGCGGCAAAATAAATCTCCGCCAAGCCCCACGCACCCAGCGCGGACACGGGCACATTCCATGCAAGGCGTTTCAAAAACGCCTGCCTGTCAAGCGGGCGTGACATAGCAAACCTCCACCAGATGGTGCTGCAATTGCCCCACAAAGGGCTGCAGCGTCTCGTTTTCAGGGTCAAAGGAAACCAGATACAAACGCACATGGGGGCCCATGCGCCGGATGCGGCTGATGGCTTCCACTACATTGGGCGTGAGATATGTGGTGATCACGATCACCGCGCCCGTGCGCCCCATGCGCCTGAGTTCCAATTGCAGCGTACGGGCAAAATCCTCCTGCCCGTCAAAGGGCTGCAGCGCCAGCATTTCCTTGAGATAATTCACGTTCACTGCCTGATCGGCAGCAAATTCATTGGCATACCGCCCGTAAAAAGGCGCGCGGACGGGGCTTTGATCGCGAAGCTGCATATCTGCAACCGCAACCGCCGTTTCGCACACCGCATCCCTGAGATACAGGGCCTTTTCCGTTTCTTCATGCTGCGGCGCACGCTGATCCACCAGAATCAGCGTATCGGGCGGGGCGGGCGTTTCGTAGCGGCGCACCAGCATTTCTCCTTTGCGGGAGGAAAGCTTCCAGTGGATGCGCTTCATGGCATCGCCGGGGATATAGGCGCGCACATCTTCGGGGGATGTGTAGTCTTCCTGGGCCCGGGTGAGGGCGGCCTTGCCCGTATCGCCGGGGGAAAAAGTGATTTCCTCCACCGGGAAGGAAAGGGGAAGAGAAAGAAGCATCTCTTTTTCATCATGACGGATGCTTGCCTTCACCACACCAAATATATCCTCAGCAAAAGCGCCTTCCACACCGCACAGAAATGCACCCACATGCACACCAGGCAGTTCCACCGTAAGGCTGCTTTCCCGCATAGGAAAAAGCTTTACCTGACGCTCGGTCACCACATCGCCCATACGCACCTGCACACAGAGCGATTTCAGCGGCCACAAACAGCGGTTGACAATACGGATCTGCAATTTGGCGCTTTCCCCGCGATTGACGCTATAGGGGGACAGCGTACATTCCACCCGGATCAAACGCTTCATCAAAGGCAGAGAAACAAGCCCCGTTGCCAGAACCAGCAAAAAGCACAGCGCAATGCAATAATAAAGCCGGCTGCCCGTGGACAGGGCACACAAAAAGGCCGTCAGCGTGACGGCTAAAAGCGCACCGCCCCGGCGCGTCATACCTGACGCCCCGCAGGCACGGGCGTGGCTGCAATGATCTGGTGCAGCACCTGTTCGGGCAGAATGCCCTTCATGCGGCTTTCGGGGGTAAGGATCAAACGGTGGGTCAGCACAGGAAGCGCCATGCGGCGGATATCCTCAGGCAGCACATAATCCCTTCCCATGAGCATGGCGCTGGCCTGACTGGCGCGAAGCAGCGCAATGCCGCCGCGGGGACTGACGCCCAGCTGCAAAGCAGGATGGGACCTGGTGCCGGACACGATCTGCGCCACATAGCTGCGGGCTTCCCGGCTGCAGTACACATTGCCCAGTTGTTCCTGCAGCGCAGTCACATCCTCCGCGCCGCACACAGGCGTCATGGTCTGCATGGGGGTAACGGATGCGGTGTAGCGTTCCAGTACGTCCATTTCCTCCTCAATGGAAGGATAGCCGATGGCGATCTTCAGAAGGAAGCGGTCCATCTGCGCTTCGGGCAGGGGATAGGTGCCCACGAAATCCACCGGGTTCTGGGTGGCCATGACCATAAAAGGACGGGGCAGCTGGCGGGTAACACCGTCCACCGTGACCTGACCTTCTTCCATGACCTCCAGCAGCGCGCTCTGGGTCTTGGGAGAGGTGCGGTTGATTTCGTCCGCCAGCACAATCTGGCTCATGACAGCGCCGGGCTTAAATTCCATATCGCCCGTTTTCATATTCACCATGGTAAAACCGGTCACATCGGAAGGGGTTACGTCCGGCGTGAACTGGATGCGCTTGAACGTGCACTGCAGCGATTTGGCCAGCGCGGAAACCAGCGTGGTTTTGCCCACGCCCGGCACATCTTCAATCAGCACATGTCCCCGGCAAATCAGGGCGATGAGCATCAGTTCAATGGCCTCGTCCTTGCCCACGATGGCCTTGCGGATATTCTGCTGCAGGGCATGCACCAGCGGACGGGGATTTTCCAGGGTGTTTGCAGCATTCACCGGATAATCCTCGTGATAAGCAGTTTCTGTATGCTGTTCCCGGGCGCTTCTGCGCGCCATGCGTCGGTTGCTTTCCATACTGAAAGGGTACTCCTTTCCCGGAACGGGTTCTTCTGAAAATGAAAGATGTTTTTCTCCCCATTCCCAAGGACAGTATACCAACTTTGTGTCAATCGTGCAACTTTTTCGTAAAAAATTTGCAATTCTTCCGCTGATTCCCTCAATTGAGCGGCGTCACATGCACCCGGCCCGATACGTTCTCCACCCGGTACAGTCCGATCAGCGCCTGCTCCTGCCCCTGCAGATACTGTTTCACCAATGGCAGATCCTTCATATCAAACCGCAAAGACAGCCCGCAGCCGATGGCCACCTGCCGGGGCGTGGATACGATTTCCGTTCTTGCACCCGCTCTGCGGAGCATGGAATCCAGCCGCAGCACCGCCTGACGGGAACGCAGCGCCGCAATGGGAAAGCTTTCTATACCCATTTGAATGCCTCCTTTTCCACAGTTCAGTGTATGCCTTTTTCTGCCGCGCCGTGCATGGGGCATACCCTCCCTTTTCCTCACATACCCTACAGGGAAGGAGGGCGCAGCATGATCTATCTGGACAACGCCGCCACCACCTACCCCAAGCCCCCCGAAGTGGCAAAGGCGGTCAGCGGCGTGATGACACATATTGCAGGCAATCCCGGCCGGGGCGGGCATCCGGGGGCCATCGCAGGCGGGCGCATTATGGAAAACTGCCGCCGGCGTTTAAGTCAGCTGCTGGGCAAGCAGGATGAAAGCAGAATTGCCTTCACCTCCGGCTGCACCGATGCGCTGAACACCGCCATCCGGGGTTTTCTGCACAGGGGAGATGAGGTGCTGGTTTCCTACGCCGAACACAATGCCGTGATGCGTCCCCTGACCACGCTGGCAAAACAGGGGCAGATCACCCTGAAAACGCTGATGCCGGACGGAAACGGGCGCATCGACCCCGCAAGCATTGGCAAACACATTACGGGAAACACGGCGCTGTGCGTGCTGTGCCACGGCGGGAACGTGACGGGCGTGATTCAGCCGGCCGGGGAAATTGCAGATGAACTGCACCGCTACGGCATTCCCCTGCTGCTGGACGCCGCACAGACCGCCGGGCGGGAAGACCTGACCCGGATTGATGCGGACATGATTGCCCTGCCCGGCCACAAAGGGCTGATGGGCCCCATGGGGGTGGGAGCGCTGTATGTGTGCAGGGAGATTGCCCTGAGACCGCTGCGCACAGGCGGCACGGGCAGCATGAGCGAATCCATGGAGCAGCCGGATATGATGCCCGATCTATTGGAAAGCGGCACGCCGCCGCTGCCTGCCATTGCCGGGCTTTTGCAGGGCGTCAAGTTTGTGCACAATCACATGGGCGCCATGGGCATGTACGAACAGCACCTGCTCAAGGTGCTGCGGACGGGACTGGAAAAGATCCCCGGCGTAACGGTATACGGCAGCAAACATGCCCCCTGCACTGCCGTGTGCGCTTTCAACATCGGCGACCTTGCCAGCGGCGAAGCGGCAGATTTGCTGGCAGGGAAGGGATTTGCGCTCCGGGGCGGGCTGCACTGCGCACCCAGCATCCACACTTATCTGGGTACGCTGGAGCGTGGCGCAGTGCGGGCAGGCATCGGTCCCTACAACACTGAGGACGAAATAGAAGCGCTGATCCGCGCCGTTTGGGACATTGCCCGGGGATGACGCATTGCTGCCACTTTTTGGTGCGTTGTATACAAAAATTCTCCGTATGCCTGCCTTGCTTCAAACCCTTTCATCTTGTATAATATATAATAGGAAAAAACGTGGGCATATTTGTGCAAATTGACCCGCTTTCTATTCACAGATTTCCCCGGAGGTGAGGGTTTGAAGCTGCTGCTCGACCGACTGAACGAATCCCTGTTCTCGGTACTTCCCATAACAGCCATTGTTCTTGTGCTCAGCATTACCCTGGCGCCGCTCAATGCCGGCGTCATGGTGGTCTTTATCTTCGGCTCACTGCTGCTCATCGGCGGCATGAGCCTGTTTGCCATGGGTGCGGACATGTCCATGCAGCCCCTGGGCGAAGGCATCGGCGTGCAGCTGAACAAAAGCAAAAAACTGTGGGTGTCTCTCATCTGCTGTTTTGCGCTGGGTGTGCTGATTACCGTGGCCGAGCCGGACCTGACTGTGCTGGCACAGCAGATTCCCTCCGTGCCCAACATGGTGCTGATCCTGTCCGTGGCAATCGGCGTGGGCCTTTTCCTGGTGGTTGCCATGCTGCGTACCCACAAGGGTCTGCGCCTGAACCGGCTGCTGATCTTTTTCTACCTGCTGGTGGGCATCGTTGCCATTTTTGCGCCGAATGATTTTCTGCCCCTGGCCTTTGACTCCGGCGGCGTTACCACAGGCCCTATCACCGTGCCCTTCATCATGGCGCTGGGCGCCGGTATGGCCTCCATCCGCGGCGACAAGCACGCCGGCAACGACTCGTTCGGTCTCATTGCCCTGTGCTCGGTGGGCCCCATTCTGTCCGTGCTGCTGCTGAGCATTTTCTACAAGCCCGAACCTGTTTCCGAAGCGGCTATCATTCTGGAAGCCGCCACCACACAGGAAGCCTTCCGTTTGTTCATGGAAGCCATTCCCCATTATGCCCGCGAAGTATCCGTCGCCTTCCTGCCCATGGTGGGCGTGTTCATTGTATTCCAGATCCTTTTCCGCCGTTACAGCTGGCATCAGCTGATGCGTTTGGGCCTGGGCCTTGTGTATACCTATGTGGGACTGGTGGCCTTCCTCACCGGCGCCAACATAGGCTTCATGCCGGCAGGCCAGCTGCTGGGCGCCTCGCTGGCTGACGGCGGCACCCGCTGGTGGCTGCTGCCCGTAGGCGCGCTGATCGGCTTTTTCACCGTTGCGGCAGAGCCCGCGGTGCACGTGCTCAAACGTCAGGTGGCAGAAGTTTCCAACGGACGCATCAGCCAGAGAAGCATTGGCCTGGGGCTCAGCATCGGCGTGAGCATTTCCGTGATGCTGTCCATGGCGCGCATTCTGTTCGGCATTCCGCTGACGGGCTTTTTGATCGCAGGCTATGTTTTATCGCTGACCATCAGCTTCTTTGTGCCGAAAATTTACACCGGTATCGCCTTTGACTCCGGCGGCGTAGCCAGCGGACCCATGACCACCACGTTCATTCTTCCCTTCGCGCTGGGCGCCTGCAGAACGCTGGGCGGCAATCTGCTGGCCGACGGCTTTGGCATTGTGGCCATGGTAGCCATGACGCCCCTCATCACCATTCAGGTGATCGGTCTGGTCAGCGAAATTCGCCATAAGCTGGGCCGCAAGAATATGCACAGCCATATTGCGGACAATGACGACGTGATCCTCTTCTATGATGATATGGGAGGTGCTGAAGCATGAGCGAACGTGTACAGATGATTCTGTCCATCGTGCAGCAGGAACACGGGCACATGCTCATTTCCAAGCTGCGCAAGTCCGGCATTCCCGTGCATTACCAGTGCCTGGGCCGCGGCACGGCGCCCTCTGAAATTCTGGATATTCTGGGTCTTGGCACCACGGACAAGGACATTGTGATTTCCTTCGCCACAGAAAGCGTGGCCCAGAAACTGCTTGGCAATCTGCACAGCGCATTTCTGCAGATCGGCCGTATTCACGGGCTGATCCTGCTGCTGAAGACCACCGCCATCAGTAATTTGCTTTCCATGATGGTGCAGCCCACCGCTGCCATTGAAACCACGGGAGGTTCCAACATGAACTACAATTCCGATAATTCCCTCATCTGCATCTCCGTCAATCTGGGCTTTACCGATCAGGTGATGCACACCGCCCGTCAGGCAGGCGCCCGCGGCGGCACGGTCATCAAGGCACGCCTTGCCAGCGGCACCACCCCGGAAGAAACATTGGGCGTGGAGCTGAACCAGGAAAAGGAACTGCTGCTCATTCTGGCGCCCAAGAAGGATGCGCCTAACATCATGACCGCCGTCAACAAGGAATTCGGTCTGCGCAGCAAGGCGCAGGCGCTGATTCACGCCATGCCGGTGGAGCACGCCATGAAGATCTAACCAAGGGGCCTTGCCCCTTGGAACCCTACCAGGAGGCTAAGCCTCCTGGACCTCTCCATTTCGACCAAATCGAATCAAAAAACACTCCGTCTCCCGAGCCGGCAGTGCCGGCAGCCATTTTCGACTAACTTGAATAAATGAAAACGCCGTCCCCCGACATGTTACTTGCCGAGGCGCGGCGTTTTTCTTTGCGCCAATATGAGCGAAAAGAAGCGGCGGAGGAATTGAAGGCTCCCTTGTTGAAAGGGAGCTGTCACCGAAGGTGACTGAGGGATTGGTTTCATACATCCATCATGTCGTGGGATGGAGTGTTTATTTATGCCAACTTGGGCGAAACCGGGTCCGGGCACGGCACGGCGCCCGATCCGCCGGTGCAGCCGGCGCTTTGCGCCGCTGCGCCTTCTTCTTCAATAAAAGGACGCGAGAGAGCTCGCTCTCTCGGCTCCTTTTTTGAAGAAGGTTTACGTTTTTCTCCGGAAACCGGAGAAAAACTGCGGATCGACATTTCGACACCTCATTACAATATATAGAAGAAAACCAATCCCCCACCCGCTGCGCGGGAGCCCCCTTTCAACAAGGGGGCCTTTTGGAAGTCTTCCTTGTCGAAAGGGAGGCTTTTGCCATCTCCGTTCCGTCATAGCTGCATTGGGAAACACCTGAAACCGAAGGGAAACAACCATGACCAATACGGCGGGTCCAGGGTCCTCAGGACCCTGGTGAGGGGCGTGGGGGTGCATAACCCCCACAAACGTCCCTTGAGGTATTATCTTTTATTGAACAGATTCATGGCCTTGTCCACGCCCTTGGTGACCACAGCCCTGGCGGCGTCGGCGGCGTAGAGATAGGCGTCGAACATCACCTTGCGGTCTTCCTCGGTCTGGTACTTGCTCAGCACCCAGTCGGCCAAATCCCAGCCCTCGGGCTTCTGACCCACG
>JAFYLS010000091.1 GCA_017550035.1 Clostridia bacterium | reverse complement strand
CTCCTGCAGCTTCTTGCACTCCTTGCAGGAAGAAGTGTCGTATTCAGTAGGCTCGATATTGCCGTACCAAAATTCTTCGAGGATTTTCACACTGCATCCTCCTCGTAGATCATTTCACAGAGGATGATTTCCTCGGCTCGGTTGCGGATGCTGTTCATGGCGCCAACCCATGCCATCTGATCGTGTTGCTTCAGGTGCTCTGTCACGCCCTCAGCGGCCTTCATTTGCTCAATGATAAGTTCAAGGTGGCTCTGTGCCTGTTCGTTCAAATCAGCCAAATACGACCACAGTTCACCGCTAAGACACAGATCGTTGAAGCGAATAGGCTTATGCTCCTTGATATAGTCTCTATGCATACGCCCCCAACGGCCAATAGGTCTTGTTTCCTCCGGCAAGCGAACATCGGGAATATAGTAATCACCGCAACGGATATAGTTTAGTTCCTGCATCATATGTACCTCCACAAAAGCATTTTACGGGTAAAAAAAGAAGCGATACTCGGTTATCAAACCAAGTATCGCTAACTTTGTTTAGCCAACCCCGTCTGACAGATGCCGTAAAATAGTTAAATTTTTGGTTTAACTGTTTTACGAGCACCCGCCAAAAGCCGGGACCTTTTCTTATTCGCTTTATTAATCGACCGTTTCACCTGTCAGAACTTTCCAGGCCTGACGCAGCGCTTTCTGATTGTCCACGCCGTAATTCGGATCGTTCCTCTGTGCTTCGGACATATCCCGCAGGAAATGTACGCATACATGGCCGTCAAAACCGTTTTCGGCAATATTGCCTTTCAGATGAGGATAATTGTGCATGGCCGCCATGGTCCACTGTCCGTCAGGCAGTTTGATATACACCGTACGAATATCCCAGGAAGGTTTGCCAAAGGCACGGAACATGATCAGCGTATCCCGGAGCGTGGCAGGTTCGCTGTCGCAATGGCGGCCGGGCGCATAGGATTTCAGCGTCCAGGAAAGTTTACTGACCGGATCATAAATCACCATGACTGCGCCGGAAGGCAGCTTGCTCTTTACTTCATTCTGCCAGTGCAGCAGTTTGATACTGCCCGCATCCGGCGCCTGCATATATCCGGCGCCTTCTTCCAGCTGATAAGAAGGCTGCGCAGATGCAGGCTTTGCCTGATCGCTGTACAGCACATGCTGCATGGCAGTGCTGCCCACACCGTTCACCGGAAGATTATTTCGCAGCTGGAAGTTCAGTACAGCCATATAGGTGTTTGCATCAAATTTCCCTGTCACAGGAGTGGTGTAGCCCAACTGCATCAGACGAGTCTGCATCCGTCTGATATCGTCCACCAGATCCGCATCCGCAGATTCATAGTAGACATGCAGATCGCTGTAGCCTTCCAGTTCTTTGGAATAGGCAATAACATTGGAAGCAAACAGTTTTTCAAAGGTCTCTTTACCTGCCACGCCATCTGCAGAAAGTCCGTTCAGCTTCTGGAACAGTTTGACAGCTCCAACCGTTCCTTCGCCATAGTCACCATCCACATCAGAAGCATCCAGATAGTTCAGCGCAGCAAGCCGCTCCTGCAGTTTGCGCACATCGTTTCCGCCGTACCCCTTTTTCAAAGTGCGGGTGAATACAGCTGCATCGTACGAAGGGGCCACAGTTGCCGTCGCCTGCGGTACGGCTGTGGGCGCAACAGTGGGCAGATAAGTAGGCGCTGCTGTGGGCGCTTTGGTGGGAATGTCCATACCGAAGTTATCCAGGAACTTGGTCATCACATAGCCCGCCTGACCATTATAAACCACAGCGCACCATTCCGCGCCATATTCTGTAACCGTTACATACTTCAGATTGGGAATGGATTTAAGAATGCGCTTGCTGTTTGGCGCTTCACGCAGGTTCAGTCCGCCGCCGTTGCCGGTTACCACCTGCGCGGTATTTCCCTGCACATTGATTTCCGGTGCAGACGTAACCATAGGTTTCGCCGTTGCTGTTGCCGTACCTTGATTTTCAAGTTTCAGGAAAGAGGTCATCACATAACCGGCATTGCCGTTATACACCACGGCACACCACACGCTGCCCTCTTGGGTTACCGTCACATACGCATAATTGGGAATGGTACCAATAATTTTCTTTTTGCTTTCATCACGCAGGTTCAAATACCCGCCGCCCGTCATTACCTGTGCCGGCTTTCCGCCCTGCGGCTGAACAGCAGAAGGCGCCTGAGTAGGCTGCACAGTGGGTGCAAAGGTGGGCGCACTCGTAGCCGTTGCTTCGCCGTTAACCAGTGCATACAGCCGTTTCTGGGTCATCGCACCGGCAATGCCGTCTACGGAAAGTTTCTGATCCCGCTGGAAGGTCTTGACCACCTGCTGGGTAGCATTTCCGTAACTGCCGTCCACCTGAATGGCATATCCCAGTTTCTTCAATGCTTGCTGCAAATCCCTCACAGCCTGTCCACTGGAACCGCGCTGCAATTTCTGATACTGCTGCGCGCCAGGCGCCGCCGTTGCAGAAGGTGTTTGCACGCTTTCAGGCTGATTGCCCTCCTTTAGCAGAGCAGCAAGCTTGTTCAGGGTGTTCTGATCCGCAATGCCGTTAACCGTAAGGCCGTTGATCAGCTGGAATGCGCGCACGGCATTTTCGGTAGCCTGGCCAAAGTCTCCATCCGCAGTCAAGCCATATCCCAGTTTGTTCAAATCCTGCTGCATTTTCAGCACCTGACTGCCTTTTGCACCGCGCTGAAGGGTGCCGGGCATTTGAGAATTGCTCTCGCCATCCGCAAGCTGATACAGCCTTTCCAACGTTTTCTGTCCGGCCACACCGTCCATCGCCAGCTGTTGATCCCGCTGAAAATTCTTCACCTGCAGTTCCGTTCCGGCGCCGAACTTACCGTCCGCCGTCAGTGAATATCCCAGTTCACGCAATGCCTGCTGCATTTTCAGCACCTGATTGCCCGAATCTCCCCGCTGCAATTTTGTATACGTCACCGATGCCAGAGCGCCGGATGTAAAAAACAGGACCAATGCTATCACCAGCGCCGGCAAGCGCAACCGTTTCATCTAAAGTTCCTCCTTTGTTCATTCTGCAAATAGCATGAACACGATGGAAAAATTATAACATATTAAGAAGAAAATGTAAACGTACATTACGTCTTTGTTACACTTTTTGTCATCGGTAATTTCTTCCATCCAGCAATACATTTTCTTGCCTGACAACGGGAAACATGATATGATGAAGCCGCATAGCAGAAAGGAGGATATATATGCCAGACAAACTTCTGCGTCTTGACCATACCGAACCCATTGTGCAGTCATTTTCGGATGAGCCTGAAATGACTCCGCATGCTGCGCATATGTCTCTTGCCCTTTCCGCCACCGCTTACCATATGGAAACCAGCCAATGGCAGCAAGCCGGCTGGCAGGATTTCAGCTATCAGATTGATCACACGCTCATGACAGGGCGCCGCGTGAATGCCAGCCAGAATAGCGGCATGCAGGGCAAAATCAGCCGTCTTTTGACCGGTATAGCCCGCAAACGCATTCAAAACAGCAACGCTTTTCATCAGATTTACGGTACCTTGCGCCAGAAAGACAAAAGCGATACCTGCAAGTCTTTGGTCATGGCACATCCGCTTTCCGACGGACGAATACTGATTGCCATCGGTTTCATGGGCACGGGCAAACGCCTATTTGACTGGATTTCCAATCTGCGTCTTTCACGAAAAGAATATATGCATCAGGGATTTTTGCAGCTGACGGAAGAATTTGAAAGCCATGCAGACGACATACGTTTCTCCCATACAGCACAGCAGCTTGGAATAGAGCGTTTGACGCTGCGCATGATTCTGGAAGAATGCCGCCACGAAAACAGCCGGTTTCTCATCTGGATGAGCGGTCACAGCCAGGGCAGTGCTGTGATGCAGGTTTTCTGCGCCCGTTTGCTGCAAAGCGGTGTCATGAAAAAATACCTTTTAGGGTACGGGTTTGCTTCCCCTACCGTCATTCACAACGGTTTCCCGGAAGCCTTTTCTCACTATCCATTGCATCACCTGATCTGCAGTGATGATCTGACGCCCCGCGTAGGCGCGAAGCATCATCTGGGCACATGCCACCTGATGCATATGACAGACGAACTGCGCAATTCATGTTACCCCGCACTTTTGCAGGACCCGTTTTTCCCCCAAATGCTTTCCCTTGTCAACCGCATTGCCGATACCCGGGAAGCACTTTTGTTCTCCATTGCCCTTTTGCGGGTGCTCAGCCATATCAGCGATCAGGATGCCCGGCTTATCATTTCCGGTCTCACCGAGGTCAGCATACCCGGCAGGGTCATGGACTGGCTGGGCGACAGCGTCAGCAGAATGATTCTCTATTTGTCCCGGAAACTGTCCCATGCCTACCGGAACATCACAGGTGAACACGGCGTGCCGCTGCATGCGCTGCGCCGGTACGAAGCACGCATTCATGCATTGATTCGCATGACGGGAGCTCGTTATTTTGCAAACCTGCTGGCAAAAATGCTATCGGCACCCCATCATCTGCAGGGAAAGGATGATCATCCTTCCGCATACGAACGAATGATCAATCAGGATTTTGAACATCTGCGAATCATGGACCATATTCCGCTGAAATGGCCCGTACTCCCGCACCTGAACAGTGCGCCGCGCCGCCTGCCGGTACGTAAACGGCACACTACGCTTTCTGCTCTCAGAGATACACGCAAACAAAAGACGCTTCTGTAACGAAGCGTCTTTTCTTATTTCATTTTGAGCATATGCACCGGATCATCAGATAAACCGTTTTTCCAGTTCTTCATACTTTTCATGGGTGATCAGTGCATCGTGCTCCGTTCCTTCCAGGCGGATGATGTAGGTCCACCGCCCATAAGGAGTAATATCCCGGATGCGTTCCAGATTCACGATATAACTCTTATGGCACCGGAAGAAAAGTTCGCCATCCAGCCTTTCTTCCATTTCGGACAGAGTGTCCGGAAGTACATAGCGCCCGCCGTCATCGGTGTACATGACGGTAGATCTTTCTTCACGCTGCACCAGAAGAATATCCTTCACATCCACAAAGCTGACGCCTTCCCGGTGTTTGAGCATCAGACGGGCAGCCGAAGCCGTTTTGCTTTTTTTCACAGGTGTAGGCTTCTTTTCCGCATCGCTCAATCTCAGCACGCGGTCGCGAATGCGCAGCAGGGTGTTTTCCAGCCGCTCCAGTTTGAAGGGTTTCACCAGGTAATCAAAGGCGTATACCTCAAAGGCCTGGCTCATGTATTCTTCATGCCCGGTGGCAAAAATGATCATGCATCCCGGATTGGCGTCCTGAATCAGACGGGCGCATTCCACCCCCGTGCGTTCAGGCATATCCACATCCAGAAATACCACATCGGGGCGCACGGCATCAAACAGCGTCATCACTTCCTGACCATCCGCTGCTTCCGCCGCAATTTCAAAACCCTCTGTTTTTTCAATCTTTTTTCTCAGAATCAGACGCATCCCCGCATCATCATCCGCAATCAAAACCCGAATCTGCCGCATTTCATCCATATCGCAACAACGCTCTTTTCTTACTTTCGGCTGTGATTTCTGCATTTGGGGGCACTCATGATTTCGCCCCATATGATGCCGAGTACCATGTCCTGCGCAAGAGGCGATTTTTCCTCCTGATTCACTCCCAGCACGACGGGCATCTCGCTCTCTTCTTCATACATGCCGTCATGACAGGGATCCACCCCTTCAGGGAATGTGATGGAGGAAGCCATGGTTTGCACAGCTGCCGGAAAAGGCTCTGCCTTTTTCTCCTGCACCGGCTGCAGAAACGACTGCTGCACCGGCACTTGCGCATACGGTGTCTGCAAAACATTCTGCACAGTCAACAGTTCTTCGGAGGGAGCATACGCTCCCTCCCAGCTGTTCACGCGTTTAGTTTCCTTGTTTTGTTTGTCTTGTTTTTTCTTGGCCTTGGAATAAACCGCAAGGCCCACGAACAGAAGCGGGATCAACGCTTCAAAGAGTTCCATATGCGGCTCCTTTCCAAAGCATTACTTCTTGTTTTTTTCGTCCTTGAGGATTTCGCTGCCCTGAGCAGGGTTGGTTGCCTTGGCAATGCCGCTGCGCATGTCCGTATCGGCGATCATGTTCTGCATCTGGTAATAATCCAGCACGCCCAGTTTGCCGCTGCGAAGCGCTTCGGCCATCGCCTGAGGCACCTGCGCTTCGGCTTCCACAACCTTGGCGCGCATTTCCTGAACGGCAGCCTTCATTTCCTGTTCACGGGCCACAGCCATGGCGCGGCGTTCTTCAGCCTTTGCCTGTGCAATGCGGCGATCCGCTTCAGCCTGATCCATCTGCAGCTGAGCGCCGATGTTACGGCCCACGTCGATATCCGCAATATCAATGGACAAAATTTCATATGCAGTACCGGCATCCAGACCCTTGTTCAGCACAGTCTGGCTGATCAGATCGGGATTTTCCAGCACATCCTTGTGGGTATGGGAAGAACCGATCGTGGTAACAATGCCTTCACCGACGCGGGCAATGATGGTTTCTTCACCGGCGCCGCCCACCAGACGTTCAATATTGGTACGCACAGTCACGCGGGCCTTGGCACGCAGTTCAATACCGTCCTGTGCAATAGCAGCAACGGGAGGCGTTTCAATCACCTTGGGCAAAACGCTCATCTGCACAGCCTGCAGCACATCGCGGCCGGCAAGGTCAATGGCGCGGGCCGTTTCAAAGGACAAATTGATACCCGCCTGCTTGGCGGAAATCAACGCATTGATCACGCGTTCCACGTTGCCTTTGGCCAGGTAATGGGTTTCCAGCATATCGGTGGTTACATCCAGACCCGCCTTGCGCCCCTGAATGTAGGCATTCACCAGTTTCTGGGGATTGATGCGGCGGAAACGCATACCCACCAGAGAGAAAATCTTCACCGGCACACCGGAAGCACGGGAAGTAATCCACAACCCAAGGGGAACATAGCGGAAGAACACAGTCGCCAGAACGATGAGAATAACGATCAACAGAACCAACAAAATTTCAGCAGGCATGATTTTTCTCCTCTCTTATAACCTTCAGATGTTTTGGGGATTTACTTCACTTTGCGAACCACGATGCGGTTGCCTTCAATCTTTTCCACGCGCACCTTCGCGCCCTTCTCAATGTAGCCGCCTTCAGACACCACATTGAGACGCACACCGTCAAATTCCACAATCCCGGCAGGACGCAGCACGCTGTCCGTTTCTCCCGTTTTGCCGATCAGTTCATTCATTTCGGCCGTTGCGTCCATACCATTCATGCCTACATCCGGCAGTACCAGAGCAGAATTGCTCAATTTTCCCTTGGATGCAGAGCGCAACGACGCGGTGATAGCCAGTCCTGCCAGTGCCAGTGCACACACCGCCACCACCAGACCGGCCACAGCGCCGTAGTTAACCCAAACCAGCGCAACGCTGGCAATCATCAGAACCACACCGGAAATACCGGGCAGTCCAAAACCGGGCAAAAACACTTCCAGAATCAAAAGACCAATACCCACAACCAGGCACAGTACCGTAGGAAGGTTTGCCATAATAAGATTCAAAAAGCCCTCCATTCACATTGCTCCTTTCTCATATTGGGTGAGAACATCATAGCATGAACGGAGGGAAAATAGAAGGGCTTCTGTCTGAAAACCACTGTTTTTCGTCTCAATTGTCAGTCAAGCAGTTCTTTCAAAGCCATGATGTCTTCAGCATAGGTTTCCCTCAGCTGCGGACGGTAAATCATGGAGGCAGGATGGTAAAGCGAAAATATCCGCATGCCTTCCTGTGTCAAGTGCACTTTTCCGTGGCACTGCCCCACGGTTTGATGTTTTCCAAGGTAAGCCTGCAAGGGCACATTACCCAGCGTGACAATAATTCCCGGCTGCACCATGGCGCTTTCCCGCATCAAAAAAGGGGTGAACAATGCCAGTTCTTCCTGATTAGGCGCACGGTTTCGGGTTCTGCCCGTAGGTCCTTTTTCCGTCGGACGGATTTTCACTACATTGCTTACATAAATCACGCTGCGGTCAAGCCCTGCCAATTCCAAGAATTCATCCAGATTTTTGCCGGCTTTTCCCACAAAAGGACGGCGCTGCAGCACTTCCTGTTCTCCGGGCGCTTCCCCCACAAGCATCAATTGCGGCCGGGCAGCGTGTCCTTCGCCAAACACCAGCGGCTTATCCTCGCCGGCAAAAATGGAGGCAAAAAAAGTTTCCATCTCCTGATTGAGCTGCTTAAGCGAGAGCATCGTCCTTTTCCTCCAACTCCGACAGTTTTTTCATCACCTGTTTCAAATCTTCCCAGGCATCCTTCTTTTTACTTTCATCGCGAAGCAAAGCCGCGGGATGGTATGTGGGCATAAAATAAAAGCCTTTTTTCTCCACCCACTTTCCCCTGTCTCGGGTAATGCGGATATGATCGCCCAGCACAGCCTTGGCCGCCGTTGCGCCCAGCAGCACAATCACCTTAGGATGCACAAGCAAAAACTGTTCCCTGAGATAGGGCATGCAGCTTTCCATTTCATCCAGTTCCGGAGCACGATTGTGAGGCGGGCGGCACTTGACTACGTTGCAGATGTATACATCCTCTCGGGTATACCCCATGGCACCGATCATTTTAGTCAGCAGCTTGCCTGCTGCACCCACAAACGCCAGTCCCTGCATATCTTCATCCGCGCCGGGACCTTCGCCGATAAACATCAGTTTGGCATGGGTATTTCCCTGCCCCGGCACCTTATTATGAATGCCGCTGCACAGGGTGCACTTCTGACAGTGTTCAATTCTCTCCAGAAGATTTTCCCAGCTCAGCTGCATTCTTCCACCCTCTTTTGCCATCTGTATTTCTACCTGTTGCCAAAGCATGTATGCATCACTGAAACTGCGACTGGAAAATGGTCAGGGCACTGCCAACATCCTGTCTGAGCCAGCTGAGCAAGCTGAACAAAAGCGCCAGCAGTACAAAGCAGACGGCAATACCGCCCACAACACCTACAAACTCCAGTATGCCCGCAGCCAAACGGTATTGATTCTGTTTTTCCACCTTTTCCAGCCGTTTTTTCAATTCATACCGTTCCCGGTCCGGAATCATGCCATACACTCCCGTCGCAAAACTTTTACAGATAATCCAACCAGGGTTCCGTCTTTTCCTCGCGACCCGTCAAAGCGCCCGTCGCGCAAAGCCCCTGAAAATCCTGCTGCCGAAGCGCCTCAAACAGTACGACCGCCGCAGATACCGACAAATTCAGCGAACGCGCTTCTGCCCGCATGGGAATGCGGATACAGTCCTCATACCGTTTGCTGAGCATATTTTCCGGAAGCCCCCGGCTTTCGCTGCCGAAAACCAGTAAATCATCCTTGCCGTAAACAGCTTCAGTGTATGCCCTTGGCGCTTTGGTGGAAGCAAAGTGAAACTTTCCATCCGGATATTCCTTCAGCACAGTTTCAAAATCCGGCACCACGCGCATATTCACCATGCGGAAATAATCCATGCCAGCGCGTTTCAAGTACTTATCCGCAAGAGAAAATCCAAGCGGCTCCACCAGAATCAATTCGGTACCGGTTGCTGCACAGGTGCGGGCAATATTGCCCGTATTCTGCGGTATTTCCGGCGCAAATAATACGATTTTCATGCTGTTATTCTTCCCTTTTACTGTCCCGATGGATTTTTACAGCTTTCTGCATGGCATCCCGGACGCCAAGCAGCTGAATATCAAACAGTGCATTCGTCACGCTTTCTTCCAACCCGGGTACATCCCGTAAATCCTGCGTCCACACAACCCGGTCGGAAAGCACGGCATAAGCCAAAGATTCTGCGGACATATCGCAGCTCAAGTGCGACATAGCCTCCAGCATTTCTTCATCGCCGGATACGGGCAGTACATCTTCTCCCCGGGCAAGTGTGTATTTTCCGTCCTCACTGCGGCGGGTACCGGCAAAAAGCATCATCATGGCCGCAAGTGAAAGCGTCAGGCAGGGCGGAAATGCAAAGCGCTCCTGCGCGTACTTTTCCATCAGCGGCAAAAGTCCCTTTTCCATACGCTCGGGCAGATTGGGAATTCTCTCCATCAGCTGCACAGGCGTTGCTTTATTTTCCAATATGGCGCATACAGCAATGACGCTCAGTTCCACCTGATTCTTTTCAAAAGGCAGATAGGGCATAATCTCATGCATCACAGCATTGCCCAAAAAATCTCTGAGACCTTCATCCTTCATGGCCTGATCGCTGGTATCATGCCCGCAAAGAAAACCGGGCGCAAGAAAAGCATCCGTCCAAACGTCCAGCAGCATTCGGGTGCATTCATGAGCTTCCTGATTCATTCTATCGTCAATCCTTTCCGTCTTTCCTTCTGATTTTACCAGAAAGCCCCCCTCAAGGCAAGCGTGCAAGGCAACCTGGCAGCACTGTTTTTTCTTCGTTTTCCGGCATTTTCCCATTTTGCTTGCAGGATTTTATCCTATGAAGTGAGAATATTTATCAGGTGAATACAGGTATATTATATCCTCGCGGAGGTGCACATGGCATTTGAACCGCCCAAAAGGCCGGCTGAATCCAAACAGCGGCTTTTACTCCTGTTGATTCTGGATAAACTGGGCCGCTGCAGCGATATGCAGCTGCTGCAGTTCCTGTTTGATCAGGATTTGATGAACTATTTTGATATGATGTTTACCCTGAACGATTTGTGCGATCAGGGCTTGACCCAGCGTCTGGAAAGAATTGGACAAACCTTTTATCAATTGACCGAAGCCGGCAAGGAAACCCTGAACCTGTTTGAAAACCGTCTGCCCGCCAGTCAGCGGGAATTGATCAAGGAACTTTCTCCCCAATGGCGCACACGCGTTCAGCGCGAACAGGATTTCCAAAGTGATTATCACCAGACCAAGCGCGGCGAATACGAGCTGCATCTTCGCGTCATGGAGCAGGATATGGAAATGGTTCACATTTCCCTTTCTCTGCCCAGTGAAGAAATCGCCCGCACCATGAAAGAAAACTGGCCGGAACACGCCGAAAGCATTTATGCTGGTTTGTTCAACCGTTTGGGAGAAAAAAAGGCATGAGTATCTGCGCGGTTATTTTATGTGGCGGCAGCGGTAGCCGCATGGGCACCAAAGAAAGCAAAACACTGCTCACACTGGGCGGCGAACCCGCAGTGATCCGCTGCGCAAAAGCCTTTCATGCCTGTGCAGACCATACCGTTCTGGTTGTGCGTCCGGAAGAAGAACCCCTTTTCCGTTCTCTTTTTCAGGATTTTCATCTGCCACTTTATCAGGTGGCATACGGCGGCGATACCCGCCAGCAGTCCGTCAAAAATGCGCTGAATGCATTGCCTGAAGATTGCGATATCGTACTGATCCACGACGGCGCCCGCGCCATGGTATCCGAAGCAGTCATCCGGCGTGTGATTGACAGTGCCCGGGAACACGGAAGCGGCATTCCCGCCGTGCCGGTCAAAGATACCATCAAGGAAGCGCATGAAAACATCGTTTCCCGCACATTGGACCGTTCCTGCCTTTACGCCATGCAAACGCCTCAGGGCTTTCAGACAGAACTGCTGCTCAAAGCGCACCGCAGCGCCACGCAGGATTGTACGGATGATGCCGCATTGCTGGAAAACATGCAGTATCCCGTTTATCTGGTGGACGGCGATCCGCTGAACTTTAAACTGACCACGCCGGAGGATTATCAAATGGCAAAATCGCTCTTCCCTGCCCTTCCCCGCATAGGCACCGGTTTTGACGCTCATCGGCTGGTGGAAGGCCGCAGGCTGATCCTCTGCGGTGTGGAAGTTCCCTATGAAAAAGGTCTGCTCGGGCACAGTGATGCCGATGTGGCGCTTCACGCCCTGACGGACGCTATGCTGGGCGCCATGGCCATGGGCGATATCGGCAAACTTTTCCCGGATTCGGATATGTCCTTCAAAGACATTTCCTCCGTGCTTCTGATGGAAAGAGCCTATGCAAAAATCAAGGAAAAAGGCTACAGGCTTGGTAACTGCGATGTAACGATTGTCGCTCAGAAGCCCAAGCTTTCACCCTATATTGAAGCCATGCGCGCTAATATCGCCCGCGCACTGGAAACGGATATTTCTCAGGTATCCGTCAAAGCCACTACCACAGAAAAAATGGGATATGAGGGACAGGGCGAGGGCATCAGCGCCCAGAGCGTCTGTCTGCTGATTCCCTGCTGATACAATCAAAACGCATGCTGCGAAGAGAGAAGGTAAAAACGATGCTTCTGAATGAATCCATCTGGCTTGGCACTTCTAATGAAGGCGCTGTTTCCATGCTTCCCTCCATGGCTAACCGTCATGGTCTCATTGCCGGCGCCACCGGTACCGGCAAAACGGTTACCCTGCAGGTCATGGCCGAAGGCTTTTCTCAGCTGGGTGTTCCCGTTTTTATGGCCGATATCAAGGGCGACCTTTCCGGTCTGTGCAAACCCGGTGAAATGAACAGCAAAATCGAAGAACGCATGGCCGTATGCGGACTTTCCGCATTTTCTCCCCGCACATGCCCCGTCACCTTTTGGGATGTGTACGGCGAAAAGGGCCATCCCGTCCGCACCACGGTCAGCGAAATGGGCCCGCTGCTCTTCTCCCGCCTGCTGCAGCTGAATGATACCCAGAGCGGCGTGATTCACCTTTTGTTCCGCATTGCAGATGACGAAGGCTTCCTGTTGATTGACCTGAAGGATGTTAAAGCCATGCTGGTATATGTGGGCGAAAATGCATCCCGCTATACCTTAAACTACGGCAACATTTCCAAAGCCTCCATCGGCGCCATTCAGCGCGCCATTGCCATTCTGGAAGACCAGGGGGGCGATGCCTTCTTTGGCGAACCTGCACTGAGCATTGCCGACTGGCTGTGCCTGGACGAAAACGGCAAGGGCATGGTGAATATTCTGGCGGCGGACAAGCTCTTTTCCAAACCTGCCATGTATTCCACCTTCATGCTGTGGATGCTGAGCGAACTGTATGAGCTGCTCCCCGAGCAGGGCGACAGCGAAAAGCCCCGCATGGTGTTCTTCTTTGACGAAGCGCACCTGCTCTTTGATGATTGTCCCAAAATGCTGCTGGAACGCGTTGAACAGACCGTTCGTCTGATTCGCTCCAAGGGCGTAGGCGTGTACTTTGTCACGCAGTCTCCCACCGATATTCCCTCCAGCGTTCTTTCTCAGCTTTCCAACAAGGTGCAGCACGCCCTTCGCGCCTTTACGCCGCAGGAGCAGCGCATTGTAAAAACCGTTGCGCAAACCTTCCGCACAAATCCTCTGTTTGATACCGAAGAAGCACTCACCCAGCTGGCTACCGGCGAAGCACTGCTCTCTTTCCTGCAGGAAGACGGAACTCCCTCTGTTACGCAGAAGGCCATCATTCTGCCTCCGCAGAGTTCCATTGGTATGATCGCTCCCGAGCTTCGCAGTACTTTCATCGAAACCGGCATGTTTGCCGGCAAATATGAACAGAGCGTGGACCGCGAAAGCGCTTATGAATTGCTGTCCGTGCGTTTTGCAAATGCCGGCGCACAGCAGACCCAGGTGGTTCAGCCTGTGCCCATGGCGCAGCAGCCCCTGCAGGTCGAAGTGCCTCAGCAGCCCGTGTACCAGCCCATGGTATTCCGTGTATTCAACCCCCAGACCGGCATGTACGAAGAAAAGAGCATGGATAACATGGCTGCACCCGTACCCATGGTACAGCAGCCTGCCCAGGTACAAACCTATCAGCAGCCTGTACAGATGCAGCAGTATCAGCAGATCGCACCTGCCGCGCCTGCCATCGAACAGAAAGTATCCAAAGCTGCCAAGAAAACCAAGGAAGAAAAAGGCTTTGGCGAACAGCTGCTGGAATCCTTTGCCCGCAGCGCCACCACTTCCTCCGGCCGTACACTGGGTTCTCAGCTGACCCGCTCTTTGCTTGGCACACTGGGTATCGGCAAGCGCAAGTAATTTTCTGCCAGCAAAAAATAGTTTTTTCTGACAGAATGTTTCTGTTCCCGGTCAATGTGCATTTTCCCAAATTCATCGATATACAGGAGGCATTGCTATGAAACGCAGAATCGGTATCCTTACCAGCGGCGGCGACTGCCCCGGTTTGAACGCTGCCATCCGCGGCGTTGCCCGTGCAGCTTATGAAATGTTTGATGCAGAGATCATTGGTATTTCCGATGGTTACCGCGGCCTGATCGAGGGCGAATGGCAGGAAATGAAACGCAGCCAGTTTTCCGGCATTCTCACATTGGGCGGCACCATTCTGGGTACTGCACGCACGCCTTTCCGCAACATGCGCGTGATTGAAGAAGACAACGTGGACAAGGTCAAGGCCATGAAGCAGAATTATGAAAAGATGAAGCTGGACTGCCTTGTCACTTTGGGCGGCAATGGTACCCACAAAACCGCCAATCTGCTTTCTCAGGAAGGACTGAATGTCATTGGTCTGCCAAAAACCATTGATAATGATATCTACGGCACCGATTTCACTTTCGGCTTCCACACCGCAGTGGACATTGCCACCGATGTGATTGACCGAATCCATACCACAGCTGCCAGTCACGGACGCTGCATGGTCATTGAAATCATGGGCAACAAGGCCGGCTGGCTGACGCTGTATTCCGGCATCGCCGGCGGCGCCGATGTGGTGGTGCTGCCCGAGATTCCCTATGACATCAAGAAGATTGCCAAGGCTGTGGAAGAACGCGCCAACAGCAAAAAGGCCTTCTCCATCCTGGCAGTAGCCGAAGGCGCTATGACCAAAGAAGAAGCCAAGATGAAGCGCAAAGAACGCGAAGCCCTCCGCAAGGAACAGGGTTTTGTGAACATCTCCACCCGCATGGCGAAAGAACTGAGCGAAATGGTGGGCGTAGAAGCCCGCGCCGTAATTCCCGGCCATATCCAGCGCGGCGGTTCTCCCAGTGCCTATGACCGCGTGCTGTCCACTCAGTTCGGCGTCCATGCAGCAGAACTCATCCGCGATGAGAAATACGGCTATTCCGTGGCGCTGGTGGGCAATTCCGTGACCCACAACAAGCTCAGCGACATCGCCGGCGTGCCCAAGCTGGTACCCGCTGAACACCAGATGGTGAAGCTGGCCCGCAACATGGGCATTACCTTTGGCGACTAATACTGCAACTATCAAACGGAGGGCTGTCACGAATGTGGACCTGCACAAAATGCCTGACTGAAAACAGCGATCAGCACACTCAGTGCGCCCATTGCGGTGCAACAAGAAACAATCGCCGCTTTTCGCAGCCTGCCGTACACCATGCACCTGCAGCCGCTCCGCAGCCGCCGCAGCGTTCCCCCCGCGCAAATTCAAGAACGGTTCGGCAAACCGAGTGGGTGCCTCCGCCGCTCAGCCGTGCAGCCAAAATGCTGCGGCTTTGCGGCGGTCTGCTCACCATTTGTCTGCCGCTGCTTTGCCTACTTTTATGCATCAGGCAATACGATGCGCTGTACAGCGCCCTGGTTCCCCTGCTTTGCGAAAGTGCAGAGCAGACATGGACGGGGAAATGCTGCTATGTTTTCTACTGTCTTTGTGCTATGCTGCTTGCATTTGTACCCGGTCTGAGCATCCTGACCCAAACCTGCAAATACAAGCGCAATGCGCGCCGTGAGGATTCTAAACTTCTATGAAACACGGTTTACTGATCCGGAACAGTTACTGGCCCAGCGCTTCCATGGATGAAATGGAAGCGCTGCTTGTGTCTGCTGCAGCACGCATGAGCATCGCGCTTCACGTGTGCGGCAACGGCGATATTCCCTGCGTGCCGGGAACTGCGCCAAAGCTTCCTGCCCCTGCTGATTTCATCCTTTTTTGGGATAAAGATGTTCGTCTCTGCCAGTATCTGGAAATGAACGGCTATCCCGTGTATAATTCCAGCCGCGCCATCGCCCTTTGCGATGATAAGACTTTGACTCACCTGCACCTGCACGATTTGCCTGTACCCCAAACCATCCTGTGCCCCCTTACCTTTCCCGGCCGAGGGTATCCAGATTTAGGTTTTCTGGATCAGGCAGCGCAGTTGCTTTCCTATCCCATGGTCATCAAGGAAGGCTGCGGGTCCTTCGGTCAGCAGGTTTACTTGGCCAGCAACCGCGAAGAAACCGCTGAAATCCTTACCCGTTTTGCTGGAAAATCCCTGCTTTTACAGCAGTATATCCAGGAAAGCCACGGACAGGACAAGCGTCTGTACATGGCCGGCGGGCAGTGCGTGGCAGCCATGCGCCGTATAAACGAAACGGACTTCCGCGCCAATATCGCTTCCGGCGGCAAAGCACTTCCTTACACCCCCACCAAAGAAGAGATTGCTTTGGCAGTAAATGCATGCAGTCAATTGGGGCTCACTTTCGCAGGCGTGGATATTCTGGACAGTGCCAACGGCCCCATGCTGTGCGAAGTGAATTCCAATGCCCATTTTACCGCCCTTTATCACCTGACAAAAGTTGATATTGCCGCCCATATTCTGGATGCTGTCCGAGGTGCACAATGACTGGATTTCTGATTTACGAAAAAGAAAATGTTCAGCGCAACATGCGCTTTGTTGAATTTTTCATGGAAGCAGCAAAGCAGCATCATGTGAACCTGAAACTGGTAACAGTGGACCAGCTTTCTTTCGGCACTCGGGATGGGATGCCCTTTCTCGAGCCGGAAGTGCCGGATTTTGCCGTAGTCCGCTGTATGCAGCCGTTGCTTTCCGCTCATTTAGAAAGCATGGGCGTCCCCGTTTTCAATAATGCAGAAATATCCCGTATCTGCAACGACAAGCGTCTGACCCATACCTTCCTCACAAAGCATGGTTTGCCCACCCTGCCCACCGCCTTTGTAAATGCCATGATGCCGCGGCATCCCTTTGCCTATCCGGTCGTAGTCAAGGCAGCCGGCGGCTGCGGCGGGCGCAAGGTTTTCCTGTGCGAAAGCGAACAGGATTATCTGGAAAAACTGAATTTCATTTTCCCCGATAATGCCGTTGTGCAGCCCCTGTGCGATTCTCCCGGGAAGGATGTACGCATCTACATGCTGGGAGGCAAGCCTGTACAGGCCATGCTGCGCTACAGCGAAAATGATTTCCGCAGCAATTTCGGTCTCCACGGCACGGCGCGCACCACCACCCCAACCCAGGAAATGCTTGCCATGTGCGATAAGATTGCCGGTCTGCTGCATCCCGCGCTGGTCGGCATTGACTTCATCTTCCACCAGGGTAAAACCTACATCAACGAAATCGAGGACGCCGTAGGCACCCGCATGCTGTACCAGTACACCGATCTCCAGATCGTAGATATGTACATGGCATACATCCTTGAAAGCATCAAAAAAACGTCCTGAAACGCCCATACGGGCGTTTTTTTATGCATAAAGTCCATGCAGGAACCATATCCATGATTATCAACCAAAGGAGGACATGGATATGGACAGCTTTCTGTTTGCAGGCAGCAATACCTGCAAGGGATTTTATGGGTTTTATGATCAATTGCTGAAAAGAGCACGGCGCGCTGTTCTGCTGAAGGGCGGTCCCGGCGTAGGCAAAAGCACGCTGATCCGACAGGCAGGTAAACACCTGATGCAGCAGGGACGAGCGGTTCAATTCTTTGCCTGTTCCGGAGACCCGGACAGTCTGGACGCTTTATGGGATGAAGAGAACGGTTTTCTGATCGTTGACAGCACCAGTCCCCATACGCTGGATCCGCTGCTTCCCGGCGCGCAGGATGGGATTCTGAACCTGGGCGCATGCCTGAACGAAAAACAGCTTGAGAACCAGCGAAAAGAAATCCGGGAATTATCACAGGATACCACAGCCAGCTTCCAGCAGGCATACCGCTATCTTCATGCCGCAGAATGCCTGATGCAGGACGCCTTTCATGTATACCGAAAAGCTACTGACCCCAGACACCTGCAGGCACTACAGAAAGAACTGAGCGTGCAGCTCTGCCCCAGAGATGAAGGCGAATGCTTTGATACCTTTGTGCAAAGCATTACCTACAAAGGCACTGTGCAGATGCTGGAGCATCTGCGCGCCGATCAGATTATCTGTCTGGATTTTCCCTGGGGCTTCTGCGCTCACGACATTCTGGAACACTTGCAGAAACAGGCGCTGATCAACCGCTGGCAGCACACCGCATATCATGACCCGCTGAATCCCGATCGAATTGCACACCTCCACATCGGAAGAACGCTCATAACCACCGCTGTCATGATGGATGCACCGCGTTACGAAATTGATCTGGACAAATCCGTCCTTTCCCAGCACATGAACCGCATGTCCTTCAACCGTGCCGCCTATGACCTGCTGCTGCATCAGGCATACGATGCGTTGAATGAAGCCAAGAAACTGCACGATGCACTGGAACGCTGCTATATCGATGCCATGGATTTTGACAAACTTACCGAAATACGCACGCGCTTTATTGAAACTTTATAAGGAATATTTTTGAAAATAAAAGGATTTTTTAATCGAAAATCGAAAAGATATAAGTCGTCATATGCAAATCACGGAGGTACTGTATGCCGTCTTTTTCCAATCGACTTTCATCATTGAAAAAATCCGAACATGCCCGGGCATATGCCATCATGCTGCTGGGCTGCTTCATCGGCAGTCTGGCCTATCCGGCATTCCTGATTCCCAATAATATTGCTCCCGGCGGATTGACGGGCGTTGCTACCATCATCAATTACATATCGGGACTGCCGGTCGGTACCGTTAGTCTGGTCATGAACCTGCCGCTGTTTCTGGCAAGCTACAAGACCATGGGCCGCAGTTTCTTCATCCGTTCCTTTATTGCTACCGTATTGTTCTCCCTGTTTATCGACCTTGTTCCCCTGCCTGCACTGACCCATGATATGCTGCTTGGCAGCGTATTCGGCGGTCTGATTCTGGGCATCGGTCTGGGCATGATTTTGCGCGGCGGAGCAACGACCGGCGGCACGGATATGCTGGCACGCATGGCGCACAAGCATATTCCTTTCATCTCTGTCGGTGCATATCTGTTCATTTTCGACTTTCTGGTCATCATGGCTGCTGCCTTTACCATGACGCCCGAAGCAGCGCTCTATGCCCTTATTTGCATTGCCATCAGCTCCAAAGCGGTGGACCTGGTTATGGCGGGCTTTGGCACCGCAAAAGCCTGCTTTATCGTCACGACCAAAGCAGAAGCCATTGCCGCTCATGTGCTGACAGACATGGAACGAGGCGCCACACTGCTGGATGCCACCGGTGCATACAGCGGCCAGCACCGCCATGTGCTGATCTGCGTCGTCAGCAATCGGGAAACCATGCAGCTCAAACGCATCGTGAAGCAGGAAGATCCCGTTGCCTTCATGTTTGTAACCGACACTCACGAAACGCTGGGCGAAGGCTTTGCCGCCTGGACCGAATAACTATAACACATACGTAAAAACCTCCGCAGCCTTCGCTGCGGAGGTTTCTTTTCTTTATCCATGATGTTTTCAAAGCTATTCACTCGCTCATGCTATTAGGGTGCAGACCTCTGTACTGAGGTAACTTCCGTTTTTACCTTGCGGAAAGGTGCAGTTAACTTCTGCATCCTGCGCCGCCTGCGTTCTTTGGCTTCCAGCCGTTCGCCAAGGTCGCGGGCACCCACGCCATACACCAAATAGAGAATCACGCCGGACACGATCATAATGAATACAGTCGATGCACAACGACGTCCTGAAGCGTTTACGTTATAACCGTCGCGTCCTTCTTCCGCACACATGTTCTGAATGACCATGGCGTAAGATTTACCATAACTGGAATGGAAGGTCGCAGACATGTCATATTCGGTAAACAGCGCATTGAAGTTCAGTGCAAAAACAGCCAGTACGCTTGGCAAAATAATGGGCAGTTTCACTTTGCAGAATGTCCAGAAGCCGCTGGCCCCCAAATTGCGTGCAGCATCTTCCAACTCTTCGTCTATGGCATAGAAAGCCGCTTTGATCATACGAAGCGCAAACGGCAGCTTTACCACTGTATAGGCCATTACGATCAGGAAACGCACATTATCGCGCAGGTACAGGTTCTGGTTGAATACATACCACACGCTTTCACTGTTGAAATAAGTGCGGTAAGAATAGCAAATCAGAATAGTCGGAAGCAGCCAGGGGAACAGCAGGCTGTATTCCAGCACAGTGCTGCGCTTCTTATCCTTGTTTTTGAAGATGTAATTTACTGCCACCACAACAATCACGCAAGCAAGGCCGGCAGCCAGTGCGGAAAGCACAAAGCTGAGGCGGATACCGCCAACCGTATCGGCGTTGGCGAACAAACCGGAAATCGACCCTTCGCGAATACGCAGTTTTCCGCGGTTCGTAAGAAATTCGTAGTCTTTGGCACCGAAGAAGTTGATCAAAGTAAACTCATTCATACTGAGCGTCTTGCTGCGAATGGCGGGATAATTCTGGAATGCAAAGAGCACGATCATGACAACAGGCGTCATGTAGATGATGAACAGCACATAGGCATAAATATGAGCCAGCACATTTGCCACAGGATTGGTGATCTTCTGCTTCACCAGTTTGGCTTTTGTTTTGCTGACGCTCAGATAATGCCCCTTGCGCTCGTAACTGCTCAGCACCGTCAGCAAAATAATGGTAAACATAGCCAGAATGATGCTGAGCAGTGCAGCACGGGCCTGCGGGAACGCCTCATCTGCAACAGAAGATCCGGCCAGACGCACGATTTCCGGATTGATGGAGTCATAACCCAGCAGCGTGGGCGCACTCATGGCGCACAGACCGGTAATGAAAGTCATGACCGTAAGAGAGAACATGGTGGGGATCAATGTGGGAAAAACCACTTTCAGCAGCACTTTGAAGGGCTTTGCTCCCATGTTGCGGGCTGCTTCGACCGTATTGTAGTCAATACCGCGGATTGCATTTCGAAGGAAAAGCATGTGGTTTGAAGTGCAGGCAAAAGTCATGGTAAAAAGAACGGCGTTAAAACCGGTGAACCAGTACTTATTCATGCCTGGGAACAGTTCCATCAGCCAGGTGGTGAGGATACCGTCCGAATCATACAGGAACAGATAACCCGTTACCAGCGCCACGCCGGAATAGATCAGCGTGGTCATATAGCCCATGCGCAGTATTTTGGCGCCTTTGATCTCAAAGTATTCGGTGAGCAGCACGATGGAAACGCCCACCACGTTGACCGTAACCACCAGCGCCAGCGCCAGTTTCAGCGAGTTCCAGAGGAAGCGGGGCATGTTTCCTGCGAAGAAGAATCGGAGCACAGCAAAGGGGTCTATTTGACCGGCTGCATTACGGGTGGTAAAAATCTGGGAAAGCGTGTTCAGACAGGGCAACAGCATGAAACCGAAGAAGAGATAAACAAAGAATGCCGTGCCAAAGACCTTCCAGATCATATCCGGTTTCAGCCAGGCGGGAGTTCTATTTTTCATCTCATCGCCTCCTTACTGCTTCGGATAACTCATGACATCGGCCTTATGAATCCCAACAGTCACTTTTTCGCCCGGTTCGTAAATGTTGATGCCATCATTCTTTTCGATCACCTTCAAGGTCTGATCACCGGTACGAATATAGTACTTAATGTACAAGCCGTAATATTCACGGTTTTCGATGGTTCCTTCCACCTGCGTTTCATCCGCTTCCGCAGGCCGGTTCACCCGCAGGCGCTCCAGACGCACAAAATGATTTTTATCAGAGAGCAGTCCCATCTTTTCGGCAACAGTATCTTCAATGCGGTTAATATCGCCGATAAAGTTACAAACAAACTCCGTAGCAGAATGGTTGTAGATCTCGTTGGGGGTACCGACCTGTTCGATATATCCCTTATTGAACACAGCGATACGGTCGGAAAGTGTCAATGCTTCTTCCTGATCGTGCGTTACGTAAATGGTGGTAATGCCAAAGTCTTTCTGCATTTTCTTCAATTCATTTCGAAGCTGTACACGCAGCTTGGCATCCAGGTTGGACAGCGGCTCATCCATACAGATAATGGCAGGACCCGTCACCAGCGCACGAGCAATGGCCACACGCTGCTGCTGCCCGCCGGACAGCTGGCTGACAGCCTTCTTCAGCTGTTCGTCGCTCAGATCAACCTTGCGGGCAATCTCACGGACCTTTGCATCGATCTCGTTTTTCTTGAGCTTTTTGACTTTCAAGCCAAAGGCAATATTGTCATACACGGTCATCGTGGGGAACAATGCATAGCTCTGGAAAACAATGCCGATATTGCGTTTTTCAATCGGCACATGGGTAATATCTTCATCGTTCACATTCACCGTGCCGCTGACAGGCTCAATAAAGCCCGTAATGGTACGGAGCGTTGTGGTTTTTCCACAGCCTGAAGGACCCAGGAAGGTGAAAAACTCGCCTTCCTTCACATCCACATTGATGTTATGGAGCGCTTCAAAATCATCGAATTTTACAACAATATTCTTCAGTTCAATCATGGCAGTTTACCTGACCTCTCAGAGGATTTTTTGCCGCGCAGAAAAGGGTATTCCCCCCTCTTCTCCACACAGGGCCTTATGCAGACCAAAGATTTGAAAACGGCGGGCCTGACACATGATCAGGCCCGCCTTGTCATGCTAAACCTTCAGGTATTCGACCAGACAGTCATTACTGTGCCTGAGTCAGAACAGCCCAATCCAGGTTATCCCAGTCGGGTTCAGCGGGAGCGTTGGTATTGTCAGCCCAGTAGAAGCCCAGGTTGGTCATGATGTTGGTCCATTCGCCATTGTGGGCACCCACATATTCGGCGTAGGTCATTTCAGTGCCTTCCACCTTGTTCAGGGCGAAGTTCTTGAGGGTGTAGATGGAGGGGATGTCTTCACCGTAAATTTCTTCCACTGCGCCTTCGTTGCAGGGGAAGGAGTCGAATTCATCTGCCCAGGCAGCCTGCACTTCAGCAGAACCGAACCATTCGGCAAAAGCCTTCACAGCAGCAGTTTCTTCTTCGGTACGGCCGTCACGTTCCAGCACGCCCAGATATTCGGCAATGTAGTAGGTACCGTCGGCAATTTCAACCAGACCCCAGTTTTCGGGAACGGGAGCGCCCACGAGAGGATGTTCGCTGCTTTCGGCAGCGGCATCAACTTTACCGTACAGAGAAGAAGAATAGAACGTGGATACCTGAACATCGCCGCGGTTCAGAGGATCAAAGCCGTAGCTGTCGCCGGTGAATACGCCGTTCTGGCAGTAGTTCCACAGGGTCTTCCAGCCTTCCACAGAGATACCGCCGGCAGGGCTGGCAGGATCAGTGAAAGCATAGAGCATGGCGTTGTTGATGTTGCCGTTGGTGGTGCCGCCCACCTTGCCCTGACGGTACCAGGTGTAGCCGCAGTTCACAATGTCAGCCCAGTGTTCGAAAGAAGGAACAGCACCATTGGTGCCCAGTTCGTCGTTACGGTAGAGCATCAGGATGTTCTGGATAACCAAACCGTAAGCCTTGCCGTCATATTTGTACTGACCCACCTGATCAGCCCAGGAGGGGGTCCAGTCCATGACCTTCAGGTTTTCGTAAGTGCCGTTTACCAGCTGAGACCAGCGCACTTCGTTCAGACCGAAGATGATGTCGCCGTCTTTATTTTCATTGGCAGCCTGAATGGCAGCGGTATCGCCATTGATAACAGCGTTATCATCCATGGAGATGGTGAAGCCAGCCTTCTTGGCTTCATTCAGCAGCCAGTTGGCGCGTTCGGTAGAGTTGGAGTTGGAGTAGATGCGGATGGTGTAGTCAGAATAATCTTCTGCGGAAGCAAAAGAGCACAGACTCAGCACCATCACCAGTGCCAGAATCATAGCAAGAACCTTTTTCATAAAACGGGTTCCTCCTTCAATATTGATCGGGCATTGCCCTTTTTGATTATAAGAAGTATATCATAAACGCGACCGTATGTAAAGTAAGATACGCTGCAAAATAATATTTTTCAATATTTACGCAATACATACAAGCAGGAGATATGCACACAAGGGCATATCTCCTGTAAAATGCAATTCCCTGTTATTTTCAGGTGCGTTCCTGCAGCTGCTTTGTCAGGTCACGAATGAGAGACGCCAGAGAAGGAGACTGTTCTTTTTCACTGACCACCTTCTGGCAGGCATGCATGACAGTGGAATGGTCGCGGTTAAAACGGTGTCCGATCACTTCCAGGGAAACATCCACCATCTCGCGGCAGAGGAACATGGCGATCTGTCTGGGAACGGTGATTTCACGGTTGCGGCGGGGACCCTTGATTTCCTCTACCTTCACATTGTAATAACCGGCCACCGCAGTAATCACATCATCGCAAGTCACATGACGGGGTTCGTTGGACTGGAAAATATCCCGCAATGCTTCTTCTGCCAGCTGATCGTCAATCACTTTACCAGTCAGGTTGGAATAGGCGATCAGACGAGTCAGGCAGCCTTCCAACTCACGAATGTTGCTGGACACCTTCTGGGCGATCTTATGCAGTACGCTTTCTTCAATCCGGATGCCGCCGGACACGGTCTTGCGGCGGAGAATCTCAAAGCGCGTTTCTTCATCCGGTTTGGCAATGTCCGCCACCATGCCCCATTCCAGACGGCTGATAAGGCGTTCGTCCATCTTCTGGATTTCCTTGGGTGATTTATCGGAAGTGACAACCACCTGACGGCCCGCAGAATGCAGCGCATTGAAGGTATGGAAAAACTCTTCCTGCGTACCGTCGCGGCCAGCCAGAAACTGAATATCGTCCACCAGCAGAATATCGATGTTGCGGTACTTATTCCGGAATTCCGCCATGGTACGGCTCTGAATGGCTGCAATCATTTCATTGGTAAACACTTCCGTGGTTACATAGCGCACCCGCAGATTGGGATTCTCTTCCAAAGCATAATGCCCGATGGCGTGCATCAGATGGGTTTTGCCCAGACCCGCTCCGCCGTAGATAAACAGCGGATTGAAATCTCCGCCGGGGAGCTCGGCAACTGCCAGAGAGGCCGCATGTGCCAAACGGTTGTTATTGCCCACCACGAAGGTTTCAAAGGTATACTTGGGATTCAGATTGGCATTGTCAATGATGCGCTGACTTTCCACCGCTCCCTCATGATAATCCTTCGCCTGTGCAGGGGAAAGGATTTCGGCACGCACATCACGCTCAGCCACCTGCGTCAGTGCCTCACTGATGTTGCCGATATACCGGGAAGTCACAATCTGCTGATACATTTCCGTAGCGGCAGAAAGATAAAACACATCTTCCTTTATTCCCAAAGGCGTCAGCGGTACTTTAATCCAGGTGTTGAAGGTTACTTCTTTCATATCGGCATACAGAATGTCGCACGCCCGGTCCCACATCGTTTGATGATCCAAGTATATCGCTCGCTTCCCGTGCATATTTATGTCCACTTTTTTGCGCATCAAGCGTACAAAGCCCCGTCCTGTAAGGGATCGTTCCTTTACAGGATGTTGATAACTTATTGTGGATAAGTTGTTTCTCCGTAAGGTGCTGACCTATCATACCAGATTTTCCTGTTTTTTTCAAGTATATTGCAGTTATACTGTGTTTTCATCCCAGTATGCTCACATTTCATTGTTAATAACTCATCCACACCATAGATAGTGGTTTCTGCAAATATACGCCACAAGACATAGGCAACATTTATGCAAACATTGTATATTTATACTTTTCCTTTGGCATGTTGCCCGGTTGTTAAATTTTCTTTTTCTTCCCTGTACAGGATATTCATCGCCCCTTCTATGGACTTTTTCCTGTTTTTATGGTATCTTGTTATCAGGTTTTCTGCTTTCGATAAACAGTGCGGGCAAAAGGAGGCGGCAATGTGATCCCTGTATCTCAGATCGCCAATATTCTTCTGCCCTGGACAGGCTCCGAACTGCTTCAAAAGCTTATGCCTGACTGCGAATACATCGTCAGGCAATTGAATGCTTCCCGGAAAACCGATGATCTTCAGGCTCTGTGCGAGCACCTGACACTGTACCTTTTCAGTGCAGTACGGCGGGTTACAAACGGCAGCATGGTGGTATCTCCTGACGGCGGATACCCGGTACGAATGCAGACGGATGACTTTTCCGATATTGCCGACGAAATGCTGCTTCCCCTGCTGCTGTCGTTTCCCATTGACGAAGAACACCTTTTGCTGCTGAAAAACTTTTCCATGCAGCAAGCCAGCTTGTCTGCGCTCCGCGCACTGCACACCCGCTTTGCTCCTTTGCAGACGCAGGCTGAACTGGATATGATCGTTCAAATTGCCAAAGGCAGCTATCCCCCATTCCGTCTGTTGGGCTGGCTGTATCCATTACCGAAAGAAGAAGGGCTTTAATTGGGTAAAATTATTGCTGTCGCCAATCAGAAAGGCGGCGTAGGAAAAACCACCACGGCTGTCAATCTGGCAGCCTGTTTGGCAAATACAGGCAAACAGGTCCTCATGGTGGATATGGACCCTCAGGGCAATGCCACCAGCGGCGCCGGCGCAAAATCCGGCAAAAACACCGTATATGAAGTTTTGCTGGGCGAATGCACCATGCAATCTATCATCTGCCCCACTATGCAAAAGGGGCTGCATGTGGCGCCTGTGGATATTCGTCTGGCCGGCGCGGAAGTGGAACTGGTTTCCATGCAGCGCCGCGAATTCCGTATGCGTGCCGCTCTTGAAAGTGTACGCGACCAGTTCGACTATATTTTGATCGACTGTCCCCCCTCTTTAGGACTTCTTACCCTCAATGCGCTGGCTGCTGCACAGAGCATCCTCATTCCCATTCAGTGTGAATACTATGCACTGGAAGGCGTTACGGCATTGATGAATACCGTGTCCCGTGTAAAAAAGAGCATCAATCCTTCTCTGGATATTGAAGGTATTCTGCTCACCATGCTGGACGGTCGCACCAATCTGGGTTTGCAGGTGGTGGCACAGGTCAAAAAACATTTCAAAAATAAAGTGTTCAGCACCACCATCCCCCGCAACGTGCGTCTGGGCGAAGCCCCCAGCCACGGTTTGCCCATTCATCTTTACGACCCCCGCAGCACCGGCGCCGATGCCTATAATGCACTGGCAAAAGAAGTGCTGCGCCGCAACAACGGCTGAAGCCAGGAAGCCATAAAGAGCAGGAATAACAGGAGATAACACCCATGAAAAAAACCGGTTTGGGCCGCGGGCTGGATGTACTTCTGCCCGATGAAGGTACTTTTGAAGGCAGCGATATCCGCATGCTGCCCATTACAGATATTGATCGCAACCCCGAACAGCCTCGTAAAGTTTTCAACGAAGAAGCGCTGCACCAGCTGGCTGAAAGCATCCGGGAAGCCGGACTTTTGCAGCCCATTCTGGTAACCGAAAAAAAAGGCCGCTACCTCATCGTAGCCGGCGAGCGCCGTTTTCGTGCCGCGCGGATAGCCGGACTTGATACCATTCCCTGCCTGGTTCGGGACCTGAGCAATCAGGAACAGATGGAAATCGCGCTGATTGAAAACCTGCAGCGTGAAGATTTGAACCCTATGGAAGAAGCGCTGGCCATCCGTTCTCTGATGGACAAGTGCCATTATACGCAGGAAAAAGCAGCCAAAAGGCTGGGAAAATCCCGTCCTGCCGTTGCTAACGCACTGCGTCTGCTTTCCCTGCCGGAAGAAGTGCGTACCGCCGTTGCAGCCAATCATCTCTCGGCCGGTCACGCCCGCGTTTTGGCCGGTCTGGAAGATGAAGCACGTCAGATTTTCCTGTGCCGCAAGGTGATTGCAGAAGGACTCAGCGTCCGCATGCTGGAGCAGCTCTGTGCTCAAAAGCAGGGCGGAACACAGCCCATAGAACCCAAAAAGAAAGGTTTGCCGCTAGAATTGCAGGATATGGAAAACCGTCTCCGCGAAGCCATCGGCGTACGCGCCATCCTGAAGGGAAGCCGAAAGAAAGGCAAAATCATTCTTCAGTACACCACCGAGGATGAACTGGAAGCCATTTATCAGGCCATGGAAAAACTGGAGAACAAATAACGAATACGATATTGCGTGATCCGTCTTTTTTCAGGCGGATCACTTTTCTAACGATCGATGGAGGTACAGCCTATGCATATCCGTCCAGCTGCCGTACAAGAACTGGAAGCAATACTTTCCGTCTACGATAATGCACGCGCCTTCATGCGTGCTCATAAAAATCCTACCCAATGGAGCGGCGGCTATCCTCAACCAGAACTGCTGAAAGAGGATATTGCCAAAGAGCAGCTATTTGTAATAGAAGAAAACGGCGTTATTCATGGCGTTTTTGCCTATATTCTGGGCGAAGACCCTACCTATCAACTGATCGAAGACGGCGCATGGCCCAATGCTCTCCCCTACGGCACCATCCACCGCATCGCGTCCGACGGCACGGTAAAGGGCATTCTCAAATTGGCCGTTGATTTTGCCCTGACCCATTGCAAGCAGCTGCGTGCCGATACCCACCATGACAACTATGTGATGCAGAATACCATGACCCGTCTGGGTTTTCAATATTGCGGCATCATTTATGTATCTGACGGCTCACCCCGCAAAGCCTATCAGCTGAATATCTAAACAAAAAGCGCCTCGACAGGCGCCTTTTTCCTTTTGGGGGATATGTTTCTGCGCTGAATCATTCAAGCCGTTTCCGATACATCATCTCCGATGCGCCAAACGAGTCTTTTCTTTCTTCAGTTGCTTCAAAACCGTGCCTTTCATAGAACTTTCGGGCAGTATGATTCTCTTCAAACACCCATAGCACAACCTGATCGTAACATCTGCAAGCTTTGATATCCTGCAGGACGGCATCGATCAATGCAGAGCCGTATCCACAACGTCTTTTGTCCGGCAAACTGTGTATGCAGATCAGTTCGGCAGTCCGGTCCAGAGCACCGCTTCTTTCTTTGCTCCAACCGGCTATACCGTGTGCTTTATGATGAACAAGCTGCAAATACAACTCCGTATCTGCATTCTGTATGTTTCTCGCATACATGCCTTCCAAACGCTTCAAGTTTGTCATGCGCTGCATGGTTTCAACAGGCAGGATAGAAGAAAAAGCGCTGATCCACGATTGGACCTGGATATATGCAAAATCCTTCTCATCTCCGGACTGTGCTTTTCGTACCATAACTTCTTCCACATTTTCTTCCCCCTTATGCTTTTCTCCTATTATAGTTCTCATCTCACAATTCGTCTACAGATAGACTTTAAGAGCATCAAAAAACGGGACGCATTCGCGTCCCGTTCTTTTAGCAATGATTATTCAGCCTTGGGGCCAGCAGCAACCAGAGCCTTGCCTTCTTCGTTGCCAGTGTACTTGGCGAAGTTCTTCACGAAGCGGGCAGCCAGGTCCTTGGCCTTAACATCCCATTCAGCAGCGTCGGCGTAGGTATCGCGGGGATCCAGGATCTTGGGATCAACGCCGGGCAGGTTGGTGGGAACTTCGAAATCGAAGTAGGGGATCTTCTTGGTTTCGGCCTTCAGGATGGAGCCATCCAGAATGGCGTCGATGATGCCGCGGGTGTCCTTGATGGAGATGCGCTTGCCGGTGCCGTTCCAGCCGGTGTTGACCAGGTAGGCCTTGGCGCCGCTCTTTTCCATCTTCTTCACCAGTTCCTCACCGTATTTGGTGGGATGCAGCTCCAGGAAGGCAGCGCCGAAGCAGGCAGAGAAGGTGGGGGTAGGTTCGGTAATGCCGCGTTCGGTACCGGCCAGCTTGGAGGTGAAGCCGGACAGGAAGTAGTACTGGGTCTGTTCGGGGGTCAGAATGCTGACGGGGGGCAGCACGCCGAAAGCGTCAGCAGACAGGAAGATCACGTTCTTGGCATCGGGGCCCTTGGACACGGGACGCACGATCTTTTCGATATGATCGATGGGATAGGACACGCGGGTGTTTTCGGTGACGGAACCGTCAGCAAAGTTGCACACGCCGTTTTCATCCACGGTCACGTTTTCCAGCAGAGCGTTGCGCTTGATGGCGTTGTAGATGTCGGGTTCGGAGTCCTTGTCCAGGTTGATAACCTTGGCATAGCAGCCGCCTTCGAAGTTGAACACGCCTTCTTCGTCCCAGCCGTGTTCGTCATCGCCGATCAGCAGACGCTTGGGGTCGGTGGACAGAGTGGTCTTGCCGGTGCCGGACAGGCCGAAGAACAGAGCGGTGTTTTCGCCGTTCATGTCGGTGTTGGCAGAGCAGTGCATGGAAGCCATGCCGTTCAGGGGCAGGTAGTAGTTCATCATGGAGAACATGCCCTTCTTCATTTCGCCGCCGTACCAGGTGTTCAGGATAACCTGTTCACGGGAGGTGATGTTGAAGATAGCAGCGGTCTCGGAGTTCAGGCCCAGTTCCTGATACTTATCGCACTTTGCCTTGGCAGCATTGTAGGAGATGAAGTCGG
>JAFYLS010000011.1 GCA_017550035.1 Clostridia bacterium | reverse complement strand
GCAGTCGGGGCAGAGGTTGCCCTCCTTGAGCTGGCTGGGAGTCCAGAAGGATTCACAGGGCGTGCAGTACATGCCTTCGTACTCGCTCTTGTAGATGTCGCCCTGGTCGTAGAACTTTTTGAAGATCTTCTGAACGATCTTTTCGTGGCGTTCGTCGGTGGTGCGGATGAAGTCATCGTATTCGATGTTCATCAGCTTCCACAGTTCCTTGGTGTTGGCCACGATCTTGTCCACATATTCCTTGGGGGTCACTTTGGCTTCGGCGGCCTTGAGTTCGATCTTCTGGCCGTGTTCGTCGGTGCCGGTGAGGAAGTAGGCGTCATAGCCGGTCAGCTTCTTGAAGCGGGTCATGGTGTCGGCAGCCACGGTGGTGTAGGTGTGGCCGATGTGCATGTTGCCCGAGGGGTAGTAGATGGGCGTGGTGATGTAGAAAGTTTTCCTGTTCTGTTCGCTCATGACGAAACCTCTCCTTTTTCGCGGGGATCTGCGCTGCTTTTTTCAAAACAAAGCCCCCGCATCGGTGTTGTTCGATGCAGGGGCGTAAATCACTTGATACGCGGTACCACCCTGATTTTGCATGCCGTTTTTAGGTGCGGCATACCTTCATTGACAGCCTGTAACGGGGCTTAAGCGGCAGGGCTGACGATTCACCCTGCGTGCTCCGGAGCCATGTTCGCCGCATTCCGCCGCGCACTTGCACCATGTGTGCGCTCTCTGTGGGCCGGTCAGACGGTTACTCTTTCCTTCTTCGCAAGGGCTATCATACAAAATCCGGGGTGAAAAGTCAAGAATAATCTTGCTTTTGCGGGAAGTTATGCCTTCTTCTGGGCGTAGAGCCAGGCGATGAGGTTGGTGTCTTCGTAGGCGGGCGCCCAGGAATTGTGGCCCACGTCATGGAAGATGGTGAGGGAAGCCTTGCCGCCCTGACGGTTGATGGCGTCCACCATGACCTGAGACATGCACAGTTCCACGGTATCGTCCGCATCGCCGTGGAAGGCGCGGACGGGGGTGTTGACCAGTGCGCCGGAGCGCCAGGACATGCCGCCGCCGCAGATGGGAGCGATGGCTGCGAAGTGATCGGGGTGCATCATGCCGATTTCCCAGGTGCCGAAACCGCCCATGGAAATGCCGGTGAGGGTCACTCTGGTTTCATCCACATGGTATTCCTTTTCCATCTGCAGGATCAGGTCATAAGCTTCTGCCCACAGGTGGCTCCAGGTCAGTTCTTCACTGGGAACCTGGGGAGAGACTACCACGGCGCGGTGGGGGAAAGTGCCCTTGCGGGTGTATTTGAGGAGACCGTGGATGGCCAGCAGTTCGGGATCGTTGCCGCGTTCGCCTGCGCCGTGGAGGAATACCATCATGGGCAGCTTTTCGTCGGCGGAAAAATCTTCGGGAACGGATACCACCACGTTCATCTGAATGTCCTTGTGGTAGGGGCTCTGAAATACATGCAGCTTTTCTACGTAGTTCATGTGGGTCGCACTCGCTTTCTGTATCGTATTCATTGTGTGGAAGGGTTATTCCTTTTCGGGACGTTTCTGCGCAGCCAGCCAGGGGATCAGATTGGTTTCCTCATAGGCAAATTCCCAGGAATTGTGCCCGGCGGAGGAAACGACGATGAGTTCTGCCTTGCCGCCTGCTGCGTTCACGGCGTCCACCATGCGCTGGCTTTCGTGAAGGGGAACCACCGTATCCTTGCCGCCATGGAAGGCGCGCACGGGCGTATCGGTAAGCCGGCGGGCGGAAAAGGTCATACCGCCGCCGCAGATGGGCGCAAGCGCGGAAAAGAATTCCGGGTGCAAGGTGCCGATCACCCAGGTACCAAAGCCGCCCATGCTCAGGCCCGTCATGCTGATGCGGTCCTTGTCCACATGGTATTTCCTGGCTACCTTCTTGATCAGTTCAAAGGTCTCCTCGTGGAGCAGCCACCAGTTCCAGCCGCCCTTTTCGGGCACCTGCGGGGACAGGATGACGGCGCGGACGGGCAAGCCGCCTTTGGAAGCATACCTGGGCAAACCGTGGATTTTGATCTTTGCCGGATCGCCGCCCTTTTCGCCGCCGCCGTGGAGGAACACCATCAGCGGCAGTTTTTCGTCCTTCCTGAAATCTGCAGGCACATGGATGAGGTAATTCATCTGCACCTTTTGATGAATGGGACTCTGATAGACAAACAGGCTTTCGGTATAGGTGACCATGGATGCTGTGAACATGCATATCCCTCCCGCATCTTTGGCTGTTTTCTGCTTTCATGATAGAGAAAAACAGGGGTTGTGTCAAGGCGCAAATTCTGTTTTTTGAAAAAGAAAACCGCCCGGGTCCGGGCGGTGAAAGCGTCAGGGGTTTGCAGGCTTTTTGTTTTTGACCAGATAGAGGATCAGCGTAACCATGACCACCAGGTTGGACACTGTGCCCACGTAGTTCTGAATGACGGCGTTGAAAATGGAAAAAGCAATGGTGCAGAATACGAAGGAGATTTTCAGCGCCCGCTCGTTGTCCCGGTAGCGGAACACGCACAGGCTGTACTGCAAATTGGCAATAACGGGCAGAAGACCCATAAAGCCCAGGTTGTTGAACAAAAGACCCAGCACCAGAGCGACGATGACAAAGGTCCATTCCAGCACCTTGCTGTTCCGCTTGCGGATGGCGCAAACATTGCGCAGGACGCTGACGGCGTTTTGCACGGCGGCGCTGTAGCCTTTCAGCGCCACAGCACCCAGTAAATAAAGAATCTGGCTTATGGTCTGCATCACCAGCACGCCTTTTCCGGTTTTGCGGCGTGCACTGAGAGAATCCGTCACCATGGCGCACAGACTGCTCAGATTACCGATCCAAAATGGGTTCATCGAAAGGGCCTCCTTGTATTCGGGTGAAAAAATGTATAAGCGTATTCAATAAGGAAAAAGTCTGCTGCATACAGGAGCTTTTTGGGCGAATACAACACCATTATACCACATCGGAGGGAAAAGATAAATGGGAGAAAAAGAAAAACGCAGGCTCCCTGGTGGATGAGTTCTTAAGGATAAATTTATCCTACAATGAAAAAACGAGCATCTGGCGAATATGCCGGATGCTCGTTTGCTTATGTGGCCCAACAAATGCAATGCACTGGTACAGTGCGCATCATTGCGCCCTCTTGAAATGGAGGGAAAGTGAGTTCCGCTGCTTGACAAATTGGAATTTACTTTGTCAGCATTTCGATAGCTTCTTCCATGGTGGAAACAAAAAATACACTCTTGCCCTTGTTGCTCTCATAGATAAAATCCTTGAGAGGTTTGCTGGTATAGCGAGAGTAATCGCCATAAATTG
>JAFYLS010000090.1 GCA_017550035.1 Clostridia bacterium | reverse complement strand
TCTGAAGCGTTTTAAGCGCCAGTGTGCGCGTGCGGGCATCGTGGCTGAAGTGCGTAAGCGCGAACATTACGAAAAGCCCAGCGTCAAGCGCAAGAAGAAGGCTGAAGCTGCGCGTAAGCGTAAGTATTGATAATGCCTAACAAAAAAGGAGCCTTGTAGCTCCTTTTTTTGTTGCCTGCGGGAGCACAAATTTCCGGTTGCGCACGGGGTGAAAGTTCGTTATAATGTATGCAGCGAACTATGCTTTTTGAACATGAAGGAGGAATTTTTCCATGGCTGAACTGTTGAAGGTCGGCGTTGTCGGCTGCGGCGGCATTGCCAATGCCAAGCATCTCCCTGCGATCAAAGTAAACGGTATGTGTCAGGTGGTGGCTACCTGCGATATTATCCGCGAACGTGCCGAAAAGGCTGCCAGGGAATACGGCACTGCCGATTGCCAGGTGTTTGAAGATTATAAAGAAATGCTGAAGCTGGATCTGGACTGCGTGTTTGTATGCACCCCCAACCGCAGCCACAGCGATATTTCCGTGGCTGCGCTGGATGCCGGCTGCCATGTTATGTGCGAAAAGCCCATGGCCATTAACTATGCCGAAGCCTGCCGTATGCTGGACGCTGCCAAGCGCAACAACAAGCTGCTCACTATCGGCTACCAGAGCCGCTACCGCGTCAACAGCCAGTACCTCAAGCAGATGTGTGAAGACGGCGAACTGGGTGATATTTACCTGGGCCGCGCCAATGCCATCCGCCGCCGCGCCGTGCCTACCTGGGGCGTATTCCTCAATGAATACGAACAGGGCGGCGGTCCACTCATTGACATCGGCACCCATGCGCTGGATTTGACCTTGTGGATGATGAACAACTATAAGCCCCTCTATGCCGTGGGCACCGTGTACCACAAATTGAACGACCAGACCAACCAGGGCAACGCCTGGGGTAACTGGGACCCTGAAAAGTTCACCGTGGAAGATAGCGCCTTTGGTTTCGTGGTGATGGAAAACGGCGCCACCGTGCAGCTGAACTCTGCCTGGGCGCTCAACACTCTGGATATCGAAGAAGCTACCACCACCCTTTCCGGTACTCTGGCCGGTGCTGACATGCACGAAGGCCTCACCATCAACGGCATCAAGAACAACCGTCAGTACACCATGAAGCCCGACCTGACCGGCGCCAGCGGCGCTGCCTTCTATGAAGGCGCAGGCAGCGGCGAACCCCACGAAATTGAAAACATGGTGTTCTGCAACGCCGTACTGGGCAAGGGCGAACTGACCGTGCTGCCCGAACAGGCTGCCTGCGTCACCCGCATTCTGGAAGCCATCTACACTTCCGCCAAGACCGGCAAGCCCTACTACTTCAACGAAGAAAACTGATATGATTTATTACAGCCGTTTGTATCGCGCGGCCGGGGAAGGGGCAGCCTGTGAAGGCTACCCCTTTCACGTTCCTGCCATCCGCGCGCTGGGCGAAGTATGCTTTGACAGGGAGATTACCCTCATCTGCGGCAATAACGGCAGCGGTAAAAGCACGCTCATGGAACTGCTTGCCCAGAAGATGAACGCCGTACGCATCGGGGAAGGCGTGCTGCCAAGGAAAAATGCACTGCTTGATGCGCAGGATGTTTTTACCTTGGCCCGCAGAATGCATCCCAGCCGCTGTTTTTACTTTTCCGCCGAGGAATTCATTGCCTACATCGTGTGGGTGGAAAACACCAAGCAGGAAGCCCGCAGGGAAATGCAGCGGATTGACGAGGATGATTCCATCGCCGATAAAGCCTATGCCAAAATGCCCTGGGCCCGTACATTGTACGATCTGGAAGAACTGTACGCCGGCGATCTGGCAAGGCAGAGCCATGGGGAAGGATTTCTGGATTTCTTCCGTTCCCGCTTAAAGCCCGGCGGCGTGTATCTGCTGGATGAACCCGAAGGCGCACTGAGCTACGAAAACCAGTATGTACTGGCATTGCTCATTCAGGATGCAGTCCGGCATCAGAAATGCCAGTTCATTCTGGCTACCCATTCGCCTGTTTTAACGGCGCTGCCCGGTGCGCAGGTGTACAGGCTTTCTGAAAACGGGTTTGAGGAAACAGCCTATGCAGAGCTTCCTGATGTGCAGTTTCTCAAACTGTTTCTGGAGCGCCATCAAAGGATGCTGGCAGACGAAGAAGATGAAGACTGAAACAGAAAAACGCCGTTTTTCGGCGTTTTTTTGATGGGTATGAGTGAAAAAAGTGTAAATCTTGCAGGTTTGGATGGGAAGCGGCAGGGAAATGTGTTATAATGCCGTTATAAGGATGAACGGGAAAGGAGGCGGGGATATGAGAAAACAGGCAGTGGTATTGCCGTCTGACCCCAAAAGGCTGCTTGAAATGGCCTGTGCGGAAACGGACCCTGTTTTGAAGGAACGTTTTCTTCTGGAAGCGGAAAAAGGCGCGCCGGAGGATGCGGATGTGCAGTTTGAACTGCTCATGCTGGGCAATCTTCCCCGCCGGGACCCGAAAAAGATCGATTATTCCGTGATCAAGTGTTACCTGCTTCATGCCTTCGAACATCCCGAACAGCATGATGAGGACATGCAAAAGCGCATGACCCGGGAGATTTTTGACCATGATCGGCTGCAGAAATGCCGGATGCTTTCAGAAAAACCGGACATGCTGATGCAAAAATACCTGGCCAGGCTGTGCCGGGAATACCTGCACATTTTTATTGACGGGCAGCGGGAACATACCGGCGGCTGGCTGGGCTTCCAATGGGTGGGCAAACGGGTAAAAGCCCTGTCCCGTCCCTGTGCGGACATGATTGCCAATATGATGCTGTCTCCCTTTCTGACGGAAGCGGAATGCGTGCTGCTCACCGGTGTTTTTTATCGGGAATGCCTGAGCTACCTTGGGAATTCTGCCCATCTGGATGCCATGCTGCCTGCGCAGATCCGGGAAAGGATCAGGTGACAGTGATGAAGCGTGTGCCTGCATCCGTCATCTGGTTTCTGGTGCTGTTGGGAACTGCGCTTGCTTTGTGGGCAATGCCCTTTGCTTATGCCGAATGGGGCGATGCGGGTTTTATCCTGTATGTGCTGTCCATGCGTGTGCTTGCGCCTGTGTTAGGATGCGTGCTGTCCTACCATGGCGGCAAAAAAGGTCTGCATCCCATGGCTGCATTCTTCCCTGTGGGGTCGTGCCTGCTGTTTTCGCCTCACGGAGAACACGGCTGGCTGTCCATTGGGGTCATGTGCCTGTCGCTGGTCAGCTGCGCGGCGGGCAATGAAATGAAGAAGCGGCAGGAGCAGGAAAAAACGGAAGGGAAAAAACATGGAACAAAAAAGAAGTAAAGCAGGCGTGTTTTTCCGCCGTCTTTGCATGCTGATAGGCTGCTCTGTGGTGGGGTGCGCGGTGTATCTGGGCTGTGTGCTGCTGGGCAACGGCGAAGAGATGCGCTCTGCCCGGGAAAATCAGGCGGTGACACGTTTGCAGGCAGGAGATTTTACCGATCTTGCACTGCTGAAACAGTCCTTCGGCGCGCCTGTGCCTTACTGGGAGCAGGTGCTTATGGCGGGGGAAACCAGAAACCTTGAACAGTACGGAGAAACGGTGCGCCGCATGGAGATGCGTTTTGAAAACGGCTGTCTGGTGCGTGCCGTTACGCCCCGGACTGCAGCTGCGCTGGTCTGGGAAAAGCAGGCGGATATACCCTTTGAACAGGGAGCTTTGGATGTGCTGGGCGCACCTGTATTGAAAGTTTCCCGGGAAGATGGGCATGCGTTTGGTTTTTCGCTGGATGACACTTATTATGCCGTCTTCGTGTCGGAAACGGAAGAAAAACAGGCAGCCGATATACTTTCTCAAATGATATGGCTGTATTGACCGGAGGATGAACCGATGAAAAAAAGATGGATGATTCTGCTTGCTCTGATGCTGGCTCTGGCATTGCCTGTGCAGGCGCTGGCTGCGCCCTGCCGGGATCAAGGGATGATGGAAGCGGTGGTGAACGAACCCTTGCAGCATATGCTGAACCTGGTGTTCAGCGCTGTCATGGCGGAGGATGTGACCGCGCTCGCCCCGGGTGAAACGCCTTCTGCCGCCATGCAGGAAGCGCTGTTTTCCCTGTTTTATTATGTAGAGGGGAGCAGCGAAAGCAGTGTAAACCTTGCAAAGGCGGATGCGGATATGCTCTACAGCATGTTCTTTGCTTCCGGTGAAGCGGATGAACGGTTTGCAAACGGTCTTTCCTGCGATGTGAGCCGGTTTGACCAGATGCCGCTGGCGGGCGCTTATGTATACGAAAGTGATGTGGGCGAAGCGGAAAACACGCTGACCTTGCAGTGCGATCTGTATACCTTGTGGGGGTATTTCTCCACGCCTGCCCAGTGGGTGCCTGAAGGGGATTTGACCTGGTGGACGGGGGCTGAAGTGGTGCTGCAGGGGGATGAAACATCGCCCTACGGTTACACGCTGGCAGGCTTTACTTTGACGGAAACCTATCAGGACGGTCAGACGGCGGACTGGCAGCTGGTGGAAAATGCGGACATGGAGTATTCTTTGTACCTGCCCTCCGTGCTGGGGCTTTGCGGCGATGCACCTGAAAAACGGGAATACCAGACGGCGGACGGTTCTGCGGAAGTGATTATCACCTGCCTTCCCGGAGCTTCCTATGATGAAGCGCTGCAGGATTTTGCGGCCCTTTATCCGGATGCGGCAATCACCGAGGAAAGGGAGCTGTTCACCTTTACGGCGGTGACGGAGGGGACGTACCAGATCTGCGTGGCTCAGGAAAATTTGCCTTATGTGTACCGGGTGGACATGCGTTTCCCGCCCGAGAGACAGCAGGAATACACGCTCTATGGAGATTTGATCCGCAATTCTCTGGCTGTTTGGGGGCTGAACAATGGCTAAGAAACATTATTATGCGCTGGTCGCGGCGCTGCTTGTGTGTCTTCATGCATGCTGCGCCGGTGCGGAGCATGTGATTGTTCCGCTGGAAAACACGGAATACTATCCGGACGAAGACGGATGGACCTACTGCTATGAGTACCGCGTGCCTCAACTGGAAACGGGCATGACGGATGTGGCAGCCATGATGGTGAATGATACGCTGGTGACTGCCCTTGATGAAATGCGGGAACTGGTGCTGCCCATGTTTGCCGCCAATGAGGAAATGACGCAGAACGGCCCTGTGACCATCTGTCAGGATTACAGGGTGACCTGCAATGATGAGCATTTCTTTTCCCTGCTCATCACCCGGGTGGAAACGGATGATACGGGCAGTTTTTACACCCTGGACAGCGAAGTGTTCGACGTGGGCGGCGAATATATGGGCGAAACGCTGACGCTGCGCGGCGTGGTGATGGTAGGGGAATCTTCCGACCAGATCAGCCGCGCCGTGCTGCCTGTACTGTATGAACAGTTTGTGCTTCTGCAGCAGCAAGGGGTATGCCGGCAGGATATTACCCGGGAAGATTTTGAAGCTCTGTGCAGCCCTACGCTGGATTTCTATGCGGATGAAAACGGCAACGCGGTGTTTTTTCTGCAGCCTTCTCTGATGGAAAAACCGTCTCTGGATGTTCCCGCCTTTACCTTTACGCCGGACGAACTGGCGCTTTTGTGCGAAAACGTGCCTGCACAGGCGGATGAATAAGCATTTTTGGGGATGCGTGTCCTGCAAAAGAATGCGCATCCCTTTTGATTTGCGCATTTCCTGAAAAATGTGGTATACTATCCTGTAAGGGTATGCACAGGATGCATTCCGTTGATGAATGATTTTTGCTGTCCGGCAGACGGACGGATCAACAGGCTGGGAAGATGGTCCCGGCCATCCATAGGAGGACCGGATGAAAAACTGGTTGAAAATGCTGCTTTTTGCGCTGCTGATCCTGGCGCTGACAGCGGCTTGTACGGCTTTTGCTGAAGATCCTGCGGGGCAGCTTATTGGTGATGAGCTGCAGTCTGACAGTGAACCTGTGCGGGTGGAGGGCTATTCCTTTACGGTAAGCGCTTCTTCCATCACATACGGCATGCACCTTTACGACAGTGTATTGGATGCATCCGGAAGCACCATCACACTGGATGGGCAGACTGTGCCTGCGGAATCGGTGGGTTCCTTTTTGTGGCGCAACCGCATGCAGGTGCCCGAAGTGGGGGAAAGCAGCTATTTCGTGTATTTTGTTCCCGATGAAAATCTGGGCGCAGCTTTTGAGGATGTGCAGGTTACTGTACGGGTGAATAAAGCGCGCCCTGTGATTGCGCAGATGCCCTCGGCTTCTCCCCTTCAATACGGGCAGAGCCTGAACCAGTCTGTGCTCTCGGGCGGTTCGGCAATCAATCCTCATCATGGGGATATGGAGCCGGTTCAGGGCGTGTTTGAATGGGAAATCCGGGATCTGGTGCCCAGTGTGGGCAGCCAGCAGGCTACGGTGGTCTTTACGCCCATCATCAATGCGGCAGACCGCTATGAAACGGTGTATTTTTCCGTGCCTGTGGAAGTCAGGAAACTGACGGCGGAGATAGCAAACACCCCCGTTCCTTCCCGGGCGCTGAAATATGGCGAAACGCTGAGCGCCGTTTCCCTGACGGGCGGCAGCGCGGTGGACGAATTCGGACAGAATGTGCCGGGAAACTTTGTTTTTGAAAAGGATGAAGTGCTGCCTGTGGGCACTCATACAGTGAGCGCGCTGTTTGTGCCGCTGGATCATGTGCACAGGGAAAGCGTCCGTTTTTCTGTGCAGGTCACGGTGGAAAAAGCGCCGCTTACGGTGACTGCGGAGAGTGCAAAGATCACTTATGGGCAGACGCTGGGCGATGCGGTATTGCAGGGCGCGGCGACGGATGCCCGGGGAAACTTTGTGGAAGGCAAACTGGCTTTCAAGGACGGCGGAAGAAAACCTGCTGTCAATGAAAGCGGTGCGTTTGAAGCGGTCTTTACGCCTGCGGATCAGGAAAATTATGAGACGGCAAAATGTACTGTACAGGTTGAGGTGCATAAGGCGCAGCTGTTCCTTCGGTGGAATGACAATATGAAGTATGCCGGCATGCAGGATGGTTCATATGCCTATTCTGTGCCCGGTCTGCCTGAAGGCGCCGTTTTGCAGGGAAGTGTATACCGCGATGCCGGTGAAAACGCAGGGACATACGTTTTGCATGCGGATAAACTTGCATTGCCTGCCGATCTTGCTGAAAATTATATTCTGATCAAGGAAAACGGCACGTTCCGCATTGAGCAGATTGCTTTTTCTGTTTCTGCCTCTGTGGCGGGCGAAAAGAACGAAAAGGGCTGGTATACTTCTGCTGCGCAGCTGCAGGCGCCCGCAGGTTATGCTATCTCCTTCAGCCGCGGCGGCGAATACCATAAAACCCTTATGCTGCCCGAAAGCGCGTCCGGTGCGGAATACTATATCCGCGCAGAGCAGGGCGAATATGCCGGCGCTGTAGGCGGTCCCTTCCGGGCAGATTACAAGCTGGACAAAACGCTGCCCGACATTGAACTGACCGTGCTGGATGGCAATGAATTTATCCTGACGGGTTATGATGCAATCAGCGGTGTGGACAGAATCTACGGCCTGTTTGCAGGCACTACGCAGTATTATCAGGGTGCTGCAGAGGCGGAATATGCCTATGCTGCCCGTGAGGCGGGCAACTACACCTATGTGGTGCATGATATGGCGGGACATACCGCGGCCGTTACGGTGGATTTTCCGGATACGGATGGAGACGGACTGGTGGACGCTTATGAAGTGCGCACCGGTACTGCCATTGATGCTGCGGATACGGATAAGGACGGTATCGGGGATTATGATGCCCGAGTCATTCGCAATTTGCTGGGATTTGAGCGGATGCATGTGTCAGGTGCTGCGCTGCTGGGTGTAATGACGGATTACGGCGAGCGCGCCGCTTCCCTTCCTGATGCGGACGCCGGCTTGCTGGTGCGGGATGACAGTTTTGCGCCGCGCGCCATGAGCCGCACTTTCCGCGGCGTAATGCGTGTAAATGAAGCGGGCAGTTATGGGTTCTACGGCGATCTGATGTGGTATATGGACCGTGAGGATGTGTATACCGTGCTCCATACGGAAAAACTTTCCGGCAGTTTTGCCCTGTCTGCGCATGCCCCCGGCGGGCTTCTGGCGCTGGCTGATTATGAAAACGGAAAAACACTGTCTCCCATTTTCCTTGCGGATATGACCTGCGGCAAGGTGTATGCCGTTTCCGGCACGGAAGGAGCGGAACGCTTTGATCTTTCTCCTGACGGGAAATGCCTGGCCTATCTGAAGGATGGTGCAGCCGGTCTTGTGGATGTGGAAACGGGGAATCTCCTGCTGGAGGCGCCGCTTGAAACGGAATATGTGTTCCAGTTTGATGGTCAGGGACTTCTTGTGACGGATGGAGGGTATGCCGAGGCTGAAGCGGGCACATGGAAAATGGTCGGAGAGATGGAAAGCGCTGGTGCGCTGTATCTTAAACAGTGTGTCCGCGGTGAAGCTTGCGTGCGGGTTTACAATGCGGAAGATGCACAGTATCTGCTGCGCATTGCGGGGAGCTCTGCACTGGAAGACGGTGAAAATGTAAGAACGCTGAAGGCAGCCCTTGTGAAAATGGATGCATCGCTGACCATGGAAGAACAACTGGCAGAACTTGAGAATATGTCCCTTGATGAAAAGGTGACCGTCAGTACCGAGCTGTTTGCGAAGGACGAATAAACAAAAGATTCCATATGAATTTAAGCTGTGCAGGGAGGAAAAACCAATGTACGAAATGCCGGTATGCAAATTCCCGGAAGAAGCGGGTGTGTCCAGCAAGGGTGTGCTGACCTTTGCAAAAAAGGCGCTGGAAAGCAAAATGGGCTACCACAGTGTGGTGGTGGTGCGCCATGGGAAAATCGCTGCGACGATGAACTTTGCTCCCTACGATGATAAAACGCCCCATGTAATGTACTCGCTGAGCAAAACGTTCTGCTCGGCCGCCTGCGGTTTTGCCGTGGCGGAAGGGCTGCTTTCCTGGGACAGCGCCGTGGTGGATGTGCTGCCTGAGTGCGCGCCTGAGAACCCCTCTGAAGATCTGAAGAAGATTACTTTGTCCCATCTTCTGTGCATGGGCTCCGGCCTGCATCCCGATTCCGATGCCTTCGGCGAGGGCGGGGAAGACTGGGGCAAGCGTACGCTGTCCTATCCCGTGGTGCATGAACCCGGCACCCACTTCCACTACAACAGCCACGGCACCTATCTGGCATCTCGCATGGTGCAGAAGGCGGCGGGTATGAACATCCGCGATTATCTGATGCCCCGCATGTTTGAAAAACTGGGCATTGAAAAACCGGACTGGGATCTGTGCCCTCAGGGTGTGTGCTGCGGCGGCTGGGGTCTGCATCTGGCTTCCGGGGATATTGCCAAATTCGGCCAACTGCTTCTGCAGGACGGCATGTGGAACGGGGAACGCGTACTTCCCGAAGGCTGGGTGGAAAACGCATCTTCTATCCATATTGATAATTCCAATCATGATGAAGGCGAGCCTTCCGACTGGAATCAGGGCTACGGCTACCAGATCTGGCGCTGCCGCTACGGCCGTTTCCGCGGTGACGGTATGTACGGCCAGTACTGCGTGGTGGACAAGAAGAAGGATATGGTGGTGGTCTGCACCGCCGGCTGCAACGATATTGCCGCCGAGCTGAACTGGATCCACGAATATCTGTTTGATGCTGCCGATATGGAAGAGGGCACCGAGGAAGAAAAGCAGGAACTGCAGCAGCTGCTGGGGAACCTGGCTTATCCCGTGCCTGCCGGCAGAGGAGACCGCGCTGTGAACGGTACGCTCACTTACCGCTATGAAGAAGGAGAAATCAACCTTACGTTTGCCCAACAGGATGCCGACAGTGATATCATGCTGACTGCGCAGGTCTATGCCTTGCCCGGCGAAACGGTGAACATGACGCTGGCGTTCGGTCAGGGTGAATACCGGATGAATCACTGGGAGAAGGCGCCCTTTGCCCCTGCCGGCATGGATGTGATGGGGGCATACGGCTGGCAGGACGGCAAGCTCTGCCTGGTAGCCCGCACCAAGGAAGGGCCCTATTCCATGGACAACGTATTCCGTTTTGAGGAAGACGGCGTGTATGTATCCGGCTGCTCTGCGGCTTTCCCCTTCGTGGGAGAGAACCTCAAATTGGAAGGCAGCATCTGAAAATACCGTAAAGATAGACAAAATGTAAAATGAATTTCCGTATTATACATCCCTGAAAAACTGGGATGGAAAAGTTGGTCAAAACGGAGGCGAAGGCCTCCGTTTTTGTGTTTTTCAGAGCATCTGTCAAGGGTGTAAACGGGCGGATATTCACCTGAAAACTGTTTTGCGATACGCCCGGATGGGTTGTCATATCCAAAAAGCGGAAACGGCGTAAAACAAAGGGTTTCAGGGCTTATGAGTGCAAATTTTTGCAAAAAAAGTTTCAGAAAACTTGAAAAACCTCTTGCAAATATTCAAAAGATCATGTATAATGCTAATGTTGTCTGTTTATGGGATGAAGCGGTAAGTTGCCGCCCCGGCCAGGGCGGGTAATTATCGCAGACCAGACGGGGCCAGACCCCGTCGACGGACTCACACCGCGCAAATTGCGTGGGATGGCACCGGGCTTTCCCCAAGAGAGGGGACGCATCCTGCGAAGCGCCCCCGTGCCGGGAAAGACTCCCCCCGCGTGTCCGCGAGTACGAAATCAAGGAGGAAGAAACATGGCCAGCCAAAAGATCCGCATCAAGCTCAAGGCGTATGAACACAATCTGATCGACCAGTCCGCCGAGCGCATTGTGGAAACCGCTAAGCGCACCGGCGCCCGAGTATCGGGCCCCATCCCGCTGCCCACCGAGAAGGAGATCGTGACGATCCTCCGTTCTCCCCACAAGTACAAGGACAGCCGCGAACAGTTCGAACGCCGCACTCATAAGCGCCTCATCGACGTGCACAACCCCAACCCCCGCACGGTGGACGCTATGATGAAGCTCGATCTGCCTGCCGGCGTCGAAATCGAAATCAAGCTGTAAGGCAGGAGGGCAACGAAAAATGAAAAAGGCAATCATCGGCAAAAAGCTGGGTATGACCCAGGTCTTCCTGCCCGACGGCCGCCTCGTTCCTGTGACGGTTATCCAGGCGGGCCCCTGCACTGTGGTGCAGAAGAAGACCACCGAAAAGGATGGCTACGAAGCTGTGCAGTTCGGCTTTGAAGAACTTTCCGAAAACCGCGCTGCCAAGCTGATCAACAAGCCTGAAGCCGGTCACTTCGCCAAGGCGAATGTGAAGCCCATGCGTGTGCTGCGCGAATTCCGTCTGGAAGACAGCGCTTCCTACGAAGTGGGTCAGGTTGTGAAGGCTGACGTCTTCACCGCTGAAGACAAGGTTGACATCACCGGTACCAGCAAGGGTCACGGTTTCACCGGCGCTATCTACCGCTGGAATCACCACACCGGCCCCATGGCTCACGGTTCCAAGTACCATCGCGGCGTTGGTTCTCTGAGCGCCAACTCCGACCCCTCCCGCGTGTTCAAGGGCAAGAAGATGTCCGGTCACTACGGTGTTGAACGCGTCACCATCCAGAATCTGACCATCGTGCAGGTGGATGCCGAGCGCTCTTTGCTGCTCGTGCGCGGCGCAGTGCCCGGCCCCAAGAAGGGTCTGCTCCTGATCCGCAACTCCTGCAAGGCCTAATCAAGGAGGAACGAAATTATGCCTAACATTGCAGTGGTAGATATGCACGGCAAGCAGGTGGGCAGCATGGAACTGTGCGACAGCGTTTTCGCCGTCGAAGTAAATGTTCCCGCTATGCACCTGGTCGTCCGCTCCTACCTGGCCGCCCAGCGTCAGGGCACCCAGAGCGCCCTCACCCGCGGCATGGTTCGCGGCGGCGGTCGTAAGATTTATCGCCAGAAGGGCACCGGTAATGCCCGCCACCATGGCAACCGCGCTCCCCAGTTCCGTCACGGCGGCGTGGTGTTTGCTCCCCAGCCCCGCGATTATGTTGTGAACGTGCCCAAGAAGGTCCGTCGTCTCGCTATGAAGAGCGCTCTGACCAGCAAGCTCAGCGACATGATCGTTGTGGATAAGATCGAAATCGCCGAAGCCAAGACCAAGCTGGTCGCCGGCATGCTCAAGGAACTGGGCGCCGAAAAGAAGACCCTGCTGGTTCTGCCCGGCAAGGAAGACAAGATCGTCCGCGCTTCCAAGAACATCCCCTTCGTGAAGGATGCTTACGTCAACACCATCAACGTGTATGACCTCTTGAACGCTGACAAGATCGTTGTCACCAAGGAAGCTGTCGAAGCTATTCAGGAGGTGTTCGCATGAAGTACGCACATGATATCATCCTGCGCCCCGTCCTGACCGAAAAGGGCTATGACGGCATTGCGGACAAGCGCTACGTTTTCGAAGTGGCTCTGAACGCCAACAAGATCGAAATCAAGAAGGCGCTGGAAATCGTGTTCCCCAACATCAAGGTGAAGAGCGTAAACACGCTGCGCACCGAAGGTAAGATCAAGCGCCAGGGCATGCACGCCGGCCGCACTCCCGAAGTGAAGAAGGCTTACGTAACCCTGACTGAAGATTCCAAGCCCATCGAATTCTTCGAAGGCATGATTTAAGGGAGGGCTTAAGAATGGCTATTCGTAATTATAAACCCACTACGCCCGCCCACCGTTTTATGTCGGTCCTCACGTTCGAAGAGATCACCAAGAAGGCTCCTGAGAAGAGCCTGACCGAGATCCTCAAGAAGAACGCCGGCCGCAACAAGCAGGGCAAGATCACCGTTCGTCATCAGGGCGGCGGCAACAAGCGCAAGTACCGTATCATCGATTTCAAGCGCAACAAGATTGGCATTCCCGCCAAGGTGGCTGCGATCGAATACGATCCCAACCGCTCCGCTTTCATCGCGCTGCTGAACTACGCGGATGGCGAAAAGCGCTACATCCTGGCTCCCGTTGACCTGAAGGTCGGCGACACCGTGATGTCCGGCGAAGGCGCCGACATCAAGCCCGGCAACGCACTGCCCATTCGCAACATTCCCGTCGGTACCCTGATCCACAATCTGGAACTGAAGCCCGGCAAGGGCGGCCAGATCGTGCGCAGCGCCGGCGCCTATGCCCAGCTGATGGGTAAGGAAGAGGACTACGCTCAGGTGCGTCTGCCCTCCGGCGAATACCGCAAGATCCCCATGAATGCCATGGCCACCATCGGCACCGTGGGCAACACCGATCACAGCAACGTCCGCATTGGTAAGGCCGGCCGTACCCGTCATATGGGCATCCGTCCCTCCGTCCGCGGCGTCGTCATGAACCCCTGCGACCATCCCCACGGCGGCGGCGAAGGCAAATCCCCCGTTGGTATGCCCGCTCCTGTTACCCCCTGGGGCAAGCCCGCTCTGGGTCTGAAGACTCGCAAGCACAAGAAGTATTCCAACAAGCTGATTGTGAAGCGCGCCAGCAAGTAAGGAGGCAATTTAGATATGAGCCGTTCCATTAAGAAGGGCCCCTTTGTTCAGGAAGCGCTGCTTAAGCGCGTTGAAGAAATGAACAAGTCCGGCGCCAAGCAGGTCCTCAAGACCTGGAGCCGCGCCTCTACCATTTTCCCTCAGTTCGTGGGTCACACCATCGCCGTCCATGACGGCCGCAAGCATGTGCCGGTGTACGTCACCGAAGACATGGTTGGCCACAAGCTGGGCGAATTCGCTCCCACCCGCACCTACCGCGGTCACGCCGGTGCGAAGTCTGAGCGTCGATAATTAGGGAAGGAGCGAAAGAAACATGGCAACTAACACCCGTGAAAAGGGCGTTGCTCGCGCCGAAAGCCGCGACAAGCGTCCCCATGCCACCGCCAAGTACATCCGCATCTCTTCCCGCAAAGCGGGCATTGTGCTGGATCTGATCCGCGGCAAGCAGGTCGATCAGGCGCTGGCTATCCTGCAGTTTACCCCCAAGGCGGCTTCTCCCGTCATCTACAAGGTCCTGTCTTCCGCCATCGCCAACGCGGTGAACAACCTGGAAATGAACCGCAGCGACCTGTATGTGGCTGAGTGCTTTGCCAACCCCGGCCCCACCCTGAAGCGCTACGTGGCGCGCAGCCGCGGCAGTGCGTCCCCCATGCTCAAGCGCACCTGCCACATCAGCGTGGTGCTCGACCAGAAGAAGTAAGGGAGGATCAACCATGGGTCAGAAAGTTAATCCCCGCGGTGCACGCGTCGGCGTTATCTTCGACTGGAGCACCCGCTGGTATTCTAATAAGAAGGATTTCGCTGCTCAGCTGAAGGAAGACTTCAAGCTCCGCGAAATGCTGAAGGAAAAGTTCTACTCCACCGGTATCAGCCGCATTGATATCGAACGCAGCGCTTCCCGCATGAACGTGAACATCTTCACCGGCAAGCCCGGCATGATCATCGGCCGCGGCGGCAAGGGTATCGAAGAGCTGAAGGCTGAAGTTGAAAAGTTCGTTGGCCATGCCGTGAACATCAACGTGATGGACGTTAAGTCCCCCGATCAGGACGCGCAGCTGGTTGCCGAAAACATCGCCCAGCAGCTGGAAAAGCGCATCGCTTTCCGTCGCGCCATGAAGTCTTCCATCCAGCGTGCCATGAAGGCCGGCGCCAAGGGCGTTAAGGTCGCTATCTCCGGCCGTCTGGGCGGCGCGGACATCGCCCGCACCGAACACTATCATGAAGGTTCCATTCCGCTGCAGACCCTGCGCGCCAACATCGACTACGGCTTTGCCGAAGCGAAGACCACCTACGGTCGTCTGGGCGTGAAGGTCTGGGTGTACAAGGGCCAGATTCTGCCCAAGGCCAAGAAGGCTGCAAAGCCCGTTCAGGCCAACGAAGGAGGCAAGTAATCCTATGCTGATGCCTAAGAGAGTTAAGCACCGCAAGCAGTTCCGCGGTCGTATGAAGGGCGCTGCCCACCGCGGCAACTACATCAGCCACGGCGATATCGGCCTGGTGGCTATGGAACCCTGCTGGGTTACCAGCCAGCAGATTGAAGCTGCTCGTGTTGCCCTGACCCGTTACACCAAGCGCGGCGGTCAGGTTTGGATCAAAATTTTCCCCGACAAGCCCGTAACTCAGAAGCCTGCTGAAACCCGAATGGGTTCCGGTAAGGGTTCCCCCGAGTACTGGGTGGCCGTGGTTAAGCCCGGTCGCGTCCTGTTTGAAATCGGTGGTATCGACCTGGCTGTGGCTCGTGAAGCCCTGCGCCTGGCATCTGGTAAGCTGCCTCTGCGCACCAAGGTCCTCCTCCGTGAAGACGACAAAAATGAAGCGGAAGGTGAAAGCAAATGAAGGCTAAGGAATTCGCAGCCATGAAGCCCGAGGAATTGACCGCGAAGATCGCTGAGCTCAAGAGTGAGCTTTTCAACCTTCGTTTCCGGCTTGCTACCGGTCAGCTTGAAAACACCATGCAGATTGTTGCTGTGAAGCGCGATATCGCCCGTGCGCTTACCGTGCAGACCCAGCAGAACAAGAAAGCTTGACCGATAAGCCGTGAAAGGAGTCAAAACAATGTCTGAAGTAAGAGGCATCCGCAAGACCCGCGTTGGCGTGGTCGTAAGCGATAAGATGGATAAAACCATCACCGTCTCCCTCTCCACCCGCGTGCGCCATCCTCTGTACGGCAAGTTCATCACCCGTACCACCAAGATCACCGCGCATGACGAAGAAAACCAGTGCGGCATTGGCGACACCGTCCGCGTGATGGAATGCCGTCCTCTGTCCAAGCAGAAGCGTTGGCGTCTGGTTGAAATCGTGGAAAAGGCCAAGTAATTTTACTTGTCCCGTGGCTCTGTACCGCTGTGTTCCTTCCTATTATATAAGGAAGGCACGGCGCTGCTCCCGGATCTGGTTTTAGAACCGGAGTCCAGAGTATCTAGTATCCGACCTCTCATGGGGCATTGAGGCCGCCATGAAGAGGAACCTATAAAGGAGGAAATCCCCTATGATTCAGCCGCAAACGCGACTCAAGGTTGCCGATAACTCCGGCGCCAAGGAAATCATGTGCATCCGCGTGCTGGGTGGTTCCTTCCGCCGCGCCGGTTCTATCGGCGATGTGATCGTTGCTTCTGTAAAGAGCGCGACCCCCGGCGGAGCTGTGAAGAAGGGCGAAGTGGTTAAGGCCGTTATCGTCCGCGTTCACCAGCCCCAGCGCCGTCCCGATGGCAGCTACATTCGTTTCGACGATAACGCCGCCGTCATCATCAACGCCGACAAGATGCCCAAGGGTACCCGTATCTTTGGACCGGTGGCCCGCGAACTGCGCGAGAAGGACTACATGAAGATCGTGTCCCTCGCTCCCGAAGTACTGTAAGAAGGAGGACAATAGAAGATGTTTGTTAAGGCAAAAGATCAGGTTGTTGTCCTCACCGGTAAGGACAAGGGCAAGCAGGGTCAGGTCACTTCCGTCCTGCCCAAGGCCGGCAAGCTCACCGTTGAAGGTGTGGCCATGGTCACCAAGCACCAGAAGGCCCGCGCTCAGGGTCAGCAGGGTGGCATCATCCACAAGGAAGCTTACATCGACGCCAGCAACGTGATGGTGGTTTGCCCCAAGTGCGGCAAGCCCTCCCGCATGGCCAACAAGGTGCTGGAAGATGGCAAAAAAGTGCGCGTCTGCAAGAAGTGCGGCGCTCAGATCGACTGATAAGGAGGACACAGATTCATGGCTACTCGTATTCATGAAAAATATCTTGCCGAAGCTGTGCCTGCCTTGCAGCAGAAGTTCGGCTACAAGAACGTGATGGAAATTCCCCGTCTGGAGAAGATCATCATCAACATGGGTCTGGGCGATTGCAAGGACAACGCCAAGGCTCTGGAAGTGGCTGTTGCGGAACTGACCCAGATCGCTGGTCAGAAGCCCATGGTCACCCGCGCCAAGAAGTCCATCGCGAACTTCAAGCTTCGTGAAGGCATGAACGTTGGCGCCAAGGTCACCCTGCGTGGTGCTCGTATGGAAGAATTCATGGACAAACTGGTGTCCATCGCCCTGCCCCGCGTGCGCGACTTCCGCGGCGTGAGCAACAAGGCTTTCGACGGCCGCGGCAACTATGCCCTGGGCGTGAAGGAACAGCTGATCTTCCCCGAAATCGAATACGATAAGGTGGAAAAGATCCGTGGCATGGAAATGATTTTCGTCACCAGCGCCAAGACCGATGAAGAAGCCAAAGAGCTGCTGCGTCTGCTGGGCATGCCTTTTGCTCAGTAATAGGGAGGAGAAAGAAAAATGGCTAAAACTAGCATGAAAGTGCGTCAGGCCCGTCCTGCCAAGTACTCCACCCGTGCGTATACCCGCTGCAGTCTGTGCGGCCGTCCCCACAGCGTGCTGCGTCGTTACGGCGTGTGCCGTATCTGCTTCAGAGAGCTGGCTTATAAGGGCCAGATCCCCGGCGTCCGCAAAGCGAGCTGGTAAGTGTTAAGGAGGCTACAAAATGGTTATTAATGATCCCATTGCCGATATGCTCACCCGCATCCGCAATGCGCAGGTGGCCCGTCATGACAGCGTGACGATCCCCGCCAGCAACATGAAGAAGGCTATTGCCAAGATCCTGCTGGACGAAGGTTACGTCAAGTCTGTTGAACATCTGAACGAAGGTATCCAGGGCAGCATCAAGATCACCCTGAAGTACCAGGACAAGAAGCAGCCCGTTATCGTGGGTCTGCGTCGTATCAGCAAGCCCGGTCTGCGTGTGTACGCGACCTGCGAAGAACTGCCCAAGGTTCTGGGCGGTCTGGGCATCGCCATCGTTTCCACCAGCCGCGGCGTGATGACTGATCGCGCTGCCCGCAAGGAAAACATCGGCGGCGAAGTGCTGTGCTACGTCTGGTAATCACCAACACGCATTGGAGGTATAAGACATGTCTCGTATCGGAAGACTTCCGATTCCCGTTCCTGCCGGCGTGAAGGTTGAGATCAATGACCAGAACATGGTGACGGTCACTGGTCCCAAGGGCACGCTGCAGCAGCAGGTGAATCCTGATATCAAAGTTGAACTCAATGGCAACGAACTGATCGTTACCCGTCCCACCGACAACAAGGAACATCGCGCCATGCATGGTCTGTATCGCGCCCTGCTCAACAATATGGTCGTGGGTGTCACCGCCGGCTTCTCCAAGACGCTGGAAATGGTGGGTACCGGTTACCGTGCCGCCGCTGAAGAAAACGGCAAGAAGCTGAACATCGCGATCGGCTTCTCTCATCCCGTGATCCTCGTGGCCCCCGAAACCATCACCTTCGAAACCCCTGTCCAGACCAAGATCGTGGTCAAGGGTATCGATAAGCAGCAGGTCGGCAACCTTGCCGCCGATATCCGCGCCATTCGTAAGCCTGAACCCTACCTGGGCAAGGGCATCAAGTACGAAGGCGAAGTTATCCGCCGCAAGGAAGGCAAGGCCGGCAAGAAGTAAGAAAGGGAGTGAACGCATATGTTCAAAAAGCGCGACCGTAATGAAGTGCGCGTGATCCGTCACGCCCGCGTGCGCAAGAAGATCAGCGGCACCCCCGAAATGCCGCGCCTGTGCGTATATCGCAGCAACAAGTCCATCTATGCGCAGGTCATCGATGATACCAAGGGTATCACGCTGGTTTCCGCTTCCACCCTGGACGCCCAGATCAAGGGCCAGCTGGAAGAAGTGGATAAGTCCGGCGCCGCCAAACTGGTTGGCAAGCTCGTGGCCGAGCGTGCGATCAACGCCGGTATCGAAAAGGTCGTATTTGACCGCGGCGGCTATCTGTACACTGGCCGTGTAGCCGCTCTGGCCGAAGGCGCCCGCGAAGCCGGCCTGAAGTTCTAAGGGAGGAATAAACGCATGCAACGCAGAGAAGAACCTGCCAGCGAATTCAAAACCCGTATGGTAGCTTTGAACCGTGTGACCAAGGTTGTTAAGGGCGGTAAGAATTTCCGTTTCGCTGCTCTGGTCGTCGTCGGTGATGAAAATGGCCGCGTTGGCGCCGCTATTGGCAAGGCCAAGGAAGTGCCCGAAGCTATCCGTAAGGCTGAAGAAGCTGCTAAGAAGCACCTGGTGACCGTTCCCATGGAAGGCACCAGCATTCCCCATGCCATCGAAGGCTACTACGGCACCTCTAAGGTGGTGCTGCTGCCTGCCGAAGAAGGCGCCGGCGTTATCGCCGGTGGCGGCGCCCGTGCTGTGCTGGAACTGGCCGGCATCAAGGACATCCGCACCAAGACTTTCGGTACTTCCAACCGCATTAACACCGTGAAGGCGACCATCGAAGGCCTGAAGGCTCTCCGTAACGCCGAAACCGTGGCTGCTATGCGCGGCAAGACCGTTGAAGAAATTCTGGGCTAAGGAGGAGACGACATCATGAAGCTGAAAGTTACTCTGGTTAAGTCTCCCATCTCCAGCCTGCAGAAGCACATTGACACCGTGAAGGCTCTGGGCCTGCGTAAGGTCGGCATGACGGTTGTCAAGCCTGACAATGCTGCTATCCGCGGCCAGCTGTTTGCCGTGAAGCACATGGTCAAGGTGGAAGAAATCAACGAATAATTGGAGGGCTCAAATATGAAACTGCACGAGTTGCAACCGGCTATCGGTTCGACGACTGCCCCGAAGCGTCTCGGTCGAGGCGTAGGATCCCAGTTGGGCAAAACCTCCGGCAAAGGCCATAAGGGCGCTCGCGCCCGTTCCGGCGGCGGTCCCCGTCCCGGCTTCGAAGGTGGCCAGATGCCCCTGACCCGTCGTCTTCCTAAGCGCGGCTTCACCAATATCTTCGCTAAGGAATACGCTACTGTGAACGTTTCTGCTCTGAACTGCTTCGAAGATGGCGCCGTGGTTACCGCGGAAGCCCTCATCAACGCCGGCCTGATCAAGAAGACCCTGGACGGTGTGAAGGTTCTGGGTGGTGGCGAACTGCAGAAGAAGCTGACCGTGTCTGTTGACAAGGTCACCGAATCTGCTAAGGAGAAGATCGAAGCGATCGGCGGGAAAGTCGAGGTGAAGTAAGCATGCTTGAAACGCTGCGGAACGCCTGGCGCGTACCTGAACTGCGCAAAAAGTTGCTCTACACCTTCGGAATGCTTCTGTTGTTCCGTCTTCTGGGCGTGATCCCCGTTGCGGGTATCGACCTGGTCAAGGTTCAGGAAAGCATGGCTGCGTATGACGCACTGGGCCTGCTGAACATGATGACCGGTAGCGCCTTCTCCCAGATGACCATTATGGCCATGGGTATTTCTCCCTACATCAACGCCTCCATTATCATGCAGCTGCTGACCATCGCGATTCCCGCGCTGGAACGCCTGCAGAAGGAAGGCGGCGAAGAGGGCCGTAAGAAGATTCAGCAGATCACCCGTTATGTGACGGTGGGTCTGGCTGCCCTGCAGGCTATCGGCATTATCGCCGGTCTGAATGTGGTGGAAGCTTCCTACAAGAACTTCTTCGGTTATCTGACCATCGGCGTTACCATGGCCGGTGGTACCGCTCTGGCTATGTGGATCGGTGAGCGTATCACCAAGGAAGGCATCGGCAACGGCGTCTCCCTGCTGATCTTCACCGGTATCATCTCCAACCTCTCCAACGGTATCGTTTCCGGCTTCGCCAATATCTTCAATGGCGTGCCTGGCGCTATCGTGAACCTGCTGATTGTCATCGTCACCACGCTGGTCATCATCGTTGTGGTCACTTTCGTGAACCGCGCCGAACGCCGCATCCCCGTCCAGTACGCCAAGCGCGTGGTGGGCCGCCGGATGTATGGTGGCCAGAACACCCACATCCCCATGAAAGTGCTGGCTGTGGGCGTGCTGCCCCTGATCTTCGCGTACTCCTTCATGGCTTTCCCCGGTACTATCGGCGCCATGTTCGGTACGGACAGCGGTTTCTATCAGTGGTGGTCCACCTACATGAACCAGTTCTCTTTCTGGTACATGCTGGTGTGCGCACTGCTCATCGTGGTGTTCGCGTACTTCTATACCGCGATCACCTTCAACCCTGTGGACATCGCAAACAACATTCAGAAGCAGGGCGGCAACATCCCCGGTATTCGCTCCGGTGCTCCTACCGTTGAATATCTGGCTCGTTCCTCCAAGCGTCTGACCCTGTTTGCGGCTCTGTTCCTGGCTGTTCTTTCTACTCTTCCCTCCGTGCTGGCTGTGTGGCAGAGCGTGCAGATTCCCTTCGGCGCATCTTCCATCCTGATCGCCGTGAGCGTTGCTCTGGAAACTGTGCAGCAGGTGGAAGGCCAGCTGGCCATGCGCCACTACAAGGGTTTCCTTTCTTAAATAATTCAGCGCCGGGCGGGCGTCTTGAAACGCCCGTCCGGTGCTTCGCCTTTTGAGGCAAACTGAAGCGCACAAACGAAAAGTTTGCTGCGCTTTCAGCACTTTTATCCGAAAAACTCCAAGGCTCCGCAGGGAGCCGAAAAAGAGGAGGAACACGCATGAAACTGATCTTTTTGGGACCTCCCGGCGCAGGCAAGGGCACGCAGGCCCAGAAACTGATGACCGAACTGAATATCCCTCAGATTTCCACCGGCGATATTCTGCGTAAGGCGATTCGCGAAGAAACCCCCACCGGCCTTGTGGCCAAGGGCTATATCGACCGCGGCGAGCTGGTTCCTGATGAAGTGGTCATCGCCATCGTGCGTGACCGCCTGCAGGAAAAAGACTGCGAAAACGGCTACATCCTGGATGGTTTTCCCCGCACCGTGCCTCAGGCAGAAGTGCTGGATACCATCGTAAGCATTGATGCGGTGGTGGACTTTGAACTGCCCAACGAAGAGATCATCAATCGTCTCTCCGGCCGCCGCGTGTGTCCCAAGTGCAACAGCACCTATCATGTGTCCCGTCTGGAAAGCGAAGATTGCCCCGCCTGCGGCGAAAAGGTGATCCAGCGCAAGGACGATATGCCCGAAACCGTGCTGAACCGTTTGCAGGTATACGAAAAGCAGACGGCGCCGCTGATTGCATATTATAAGGAAAAAGGTGCGCTCCGCGTGGTGGACTGCCTGGGCCTGACGGTTGAGGACGTGTACGCGGAAGTGAAAAAGGTTCTGGGTATTTAACATGATCACACTGAAAAACGAAGAACAGCTGGCGAAGATGCGCAGTGCCGGGCATTTGCTCCATGACGTGCTGTGCGCGGCCAGAGAATTTATTCGCCCCGATATTACCACGGCTGATATCAACGCCTTTGTGGATGAAAAGATCCGTAAGGCCGGCGCCATTCCCACCGAGTTCGGTTACGAAGGCTATCCCGCCTCCATCTGTGCCAGCATTGATGATGAAGTGGTGCACGGCATTCCTTCCGACGTGGTGATCCTCAAGGAAGGCCAGATCATCTCCATCGACGTTACGCTGATGCTGGATGGCTGGCAGGTGGACAGCTGCTTTACGGCTCCGGTCGGAAAGATCAGCGAGGAAAAGCAGCGCCTGATCCGCGTAACGGAAGAATGCTTCTGGCACGGTGCGGCTGCAGCCGTCCATGGCGCCCGCATTGGCGATATCGGTTACGCCGTGCAGAGCCATGCCGAGAAAAACGGGTATAATTCCGTTCGGGCATTGACAGGACACGGAATCGGGCGTAAAATGCATGAAGACCCCAGTGTGCCCAATTACGGTGTGCCGGGGAGGGGCGTGCGTCTCAAGCAGGGCATGACCATTTGCGTGGAGCCCATGATCGCCATGGGCCATTACGCGGTGCATCAGTTGGATGACGGGTGGACGATCGTGACCAACGATCATATGCCTGCTGCCCATTATGAGCATACGATTGCCATCCGCGGAGACGGTTTGCCTGAGATTCTGACGCTTCCCAACGCCAAATGGGGTGAAATTTAAAAATGAAAGCAAATATTTTGCCCGGAAGCGTAGTTTTTTCCAAAAAAGGGCGTGACAAATGTAGGTGTTTTGTGGTATTATTATCATTGGACACCGATGTGGTGCTCATGAGCGATGGGGACACCAGAAAACTGGACCACATGAAGAAAAAGAAGCTCAAGCACTTGTCCTCGCGTCCTGTGTTTTTCCCCGAATTGGTCGAGATGTACCACAAGGGAACGCTCAAGGACAGCGATATTCGCAAAGCACTCGCGCCGTTTCGCGCGGACACGGAGCAGCCTGAGGCTGCAAACTAACAGGGAGGGTTGACCTTTTGTCCAAGGACGATGTAATTGAGATGGAGGGCAAGGTGATCGAGGCACTGCCCAATGCCATGTTCCAGGTGGAACTGCCCAATGGTCATCGCATCATGGCGCATATCTCCGGTAAGATGCGCATGAACTTTATCCGCATTTACCCCGGTGATAAAGTGACCATCGAACTGTCTCCCTATGATCTGACCCGCGGCCGCATTACATGGCGCAGCAAAAACTGAGATCAAGGCTTTGAAAAAGGCCTTTTTCTGCCGTCAGGCTTTCTGACGGCCGGTGGAAAAAACTAACCCATTTTTCTGCCAAATGGATACCTGTCCCCGCTCCGGGGGCGTACTACCCCCCGTAGATATGCGGGTACCGAAGGAGGAAGACAAATGAAGGTTCGTCCGTCTGTCAAGCCCATCTGCGAAAAGTGCAAGGTTATCAAGCGCAAGGGTCGCGTGATGGTCATTTGCGAAAACCCCAAGCACAAGCAGCGTCAGGGCTAATCCGATCCATAGCCGGAACGCCGGCTGAAAAACATGTTATGACCGCTTGAGTGGGCGGCTGCCTGAAGGAGACTTTGGGACCACGAAAGCTGTTCATATATCCACCGGGAAGGCTTGAAACTGAAAGCCTTCAGCAACCCGCAGGGGGTTGACCTGCGGGCTAGAGGCACGTGCAGGGTTGTAGCGTGCCCGTCCCCGTGCTTCAGTGAACTGAATCTGCGCGTTATCTACGCCGCGCCGATAAGCGAAACTGAGGTTTTACCCAAATATTTGGAGGTGTAACCAACACATGGCACGTATTGCGGGCGTTGATTTGCCCAGAGAAAAGCGCGTCGAGGCTGGTTTGACGTACATCTACGGCGTTGGCCCCACTGTGGCCAAGCAGATTCTGGCCGAAACCGAAGTGAACCCCGATACCCGCGTGAAGGATCTTACCGAAACCGAAGTTGGTAAGCTGCGCGATTACATCGAGCACAACGTAAAGGTTGAAGGCGACCTGCGCCGTGAAGTTTCTATGAACATTAAGCGCCTGGTGGAAATTGGCTGCTACCGCGGTGTTCGTCATCGTCGTAACCTGCCTGTCCGTGGCCAGAAGACCAAGACCAACGCGCGTACCCGCAAGGGCCCCAAGCGCACGGTAGCCGGCAAGAAGAAGTAAGATCTGTAATGGGTAAGGGCGTATTGTGCCTATTCCCGGACACATCTGAAAATTACGCACTACTGCGTATAGCCTAACTGCTAACCGAATTAAACCCCGCGCATGGGGTTCGGAGGGATAAGAAAAATGGCACCCAAAAAGACTGCTTTGAAGAAAGTGGCGCGTAAGCGCCGTGAAAAGAAGCTCGTGGAACGTGGCGTGGCCCACATCCGTTCTTCTTTCAATAATACCATCGTTACTATCACCGATACCAACGGCAACGCCCTGTCCTGGGCCAGCGCCGGTGGCATGGGTTTCCGCGGCAACAAGAAGTCCACTCCTTTCGCTGCTCAGATGGCTGCTGAAACTGCCGCCAACGCCAGCAAGGAATTCGGTCTGAAGTCTGTTGACGTGATGGTGAAGGGCCCCGGCTCCGGCCGTGAAGCCGCCATCCGCGCCCTGCAGACCGCCGGTCTGGACGTCACCATGATCAAGGACGTGACGCCCATTCCCCACAACGGCTGCCGCCCCCCCAAGCGCCGCAGAGTGTAACAGGGGCATTATCTGCAGAAGCTGTTTGCAGATACTCCCGGCCGGAATGCGCCTGAGTGCGTAAATGTCCGGCGATCAATCAACATGAGTGAATCTGAGGAGGTTCCCAAAAATGGCAAGATATACCGGCTCTGTGTGCCGTTTGTGCCGTCGTGAGGGCACCAAGCTCTTCCTGAAGGGCGAAAAGTGCTTCTCCCAGAAGTGCGCTGTTAGCAAGCGTCCCACCCCTCCTGGCCAGCATGGTCAGGCTCGCCAGCGTAAGATCAGCGAATACGGCTCCCAGCTGCGTGAAAAGCAGAAGGCCCGTCGCGCTTACGGCCTGCTCGAGGGCCAGTTCTACAAGACTTATCTGGAAGCTACCAGCATGAAGGGCATCACCGGCGAAAACCTGCTGTCCCTGCTGGAACGCCGCATTGACAACGTGGTGTACCGCGCTGGCTTCGCTGCTTCCCGTCCCCAGGCTCGTCAGCTGGTGCTGCACGGCCACTTCGCCGTGAACGGCAAGAAGGTGGACATTCCTTCCTACACCATGGATGCCAACGACGTCCTGACTGTCCGTGAAGGCAGCAAGGAAGTGGCCCTGTTCAAGGCCGCTCGCGAAGGCTCCAGCCGCATCGTGCCCAAGTGGCTCACGGTGAACGCCGACCAGCTGACTGCTACGGTGAACACCCTGCCCAGCCGCGAGGATATCGATTTCACGCTGCAGGAGAACATGATCGTCGAGTACTACTCCCGCTAATCATAATACCCGCTGCTTGAAATTCCCTCAAACGAAGGCACCTAATAGGAGGGCAAATTATCGTGATCACCGAAATCGAAAAAGCGCGCATCGAATGCACAAAGATGGCCGAAGATGGTACCTATGGCCGTTTTGTCATAGAGCCGCTGGAGCGCGGTTTTGGGCATACGCTGGGTAATTCCCTGCGCCGTGTGCTGATTAACTCCCTGCCTGGCGCCGCTGTCACCAGTGTGAACATTGACGGCGTGCAGCATGAGTTTTCTACCGTTCCCGGCGTGAAGGAAGATGTGACCGAAATTATCCTGAACCTGAAGAACCTGTCTGTGAAGCTGTACAGCGATCAGGTGAAGATGGTAGAAGTGAACGCTGTTGGTCCCTGCGAAGTGACTGCCGGCGACATCAAGGCCGATGACGAAGTGGAGATCATCAACAAGGATCTGCACATCGCCACCCTGAGCGAAGGCGCCCAGCTGCATATGTGGCTGAGCCTGGACCGCGGCCGCGGCTACGTTTCTTCCGACAAGAACAAGAATCCCCAGATGCCCATTGGTGTGATTCCCATCGACTCGATCTATACTCCCATCCGCAAGGTGAACTATGAGATCGAAGATACTCGTGTGGGCCAGATCACGGACTATGACAAACTGACGCTGGAAGTCTGGACTGACGGCAGCGTTCAGCCTGATGAGGCCATTTCCATGGCCGCGCGGATTCTGCATGAACAGCTGTCCCTGTTCGTCGGCCTGACGGATCAGACCCTGCCCACCAGCATGTCTGAACCCGAAGACGACCACATGGGCAAGGCTCTGGAGATGACCATTGAAGATCTGGATCTCTCCGTCCGCGCCTATAACTGCTTGAAGCGTGCTGGCATCAACACCGTGTCTGAACTGGTGCAGCGTAACCAGGAAGATATGATGAAGGTGCGCAACTTGGGCAAAAAGAGCTTGGAAGAGGTGGAGCAGAAGCTGCAGGCACTGGGCCTGGGTCTGCGTCCCACCGAAGAGTGATAGGAGGAATACCCCATGGCACATGAGCGTAAGCTGGGCCGTACCGCTAGTCAGCGTAAGGCGATGCTCCGCAACCTGACCACCAATTTGCTTTGGTATGGCCGCATCGAGACCACCGAAGCCAAGGCCAAGGAAGTGCGTTCCATCGTTGATAAGATGATTACTCTGGCCATCAACAATTATGATAAGACTGTCGAAGTTGAAAAGGAATTCAACAACGACAAGCAGCAGATCGTGAAGGAAACCTTCGTGAACGACCTGCCTGAAAAGCTGCATGCCCGCCGCCTGATGATGGCTTACCTGTATGATATCAAGGAAGTCAAGACCGCCGGCGAAAGCAAGAGCGAATATAAAGAGCGCACCAAGGACAACAAGCATCCCGTGGTGGAAAAGCTCTTCCGTGAGTACGGCCCCAAGTACCGTGCCCGCAACGAAGAAAAGAAGTGCACCGGCGGCTACACCCGCATCTATAAGCTGGGCCCCCGTCGTGGCGACGCTGCCGAACGCGTCATCATCGAACTGATCTGAG
>JAFYLS010000089.1 GCA_017550035.1 Clostridia bacterium | reverse complement strand
CGTCAGCAGCACAAGGAATGCAATGGGAATATACCTGGCATTCAGGAAAGAAGACATGAGGAACAAAATGCCGCCCAGCACCCACACTTTGCCGCCAAAGCGGTGCGTAGCCACCCAGTTCTTTTCACTGTTATAGGTCCAGGGCAGCTTAATGCCCAGCGTTTTATTGGGCAGCACTTTGGGCATGTAATTACCGATCGCGAAAAACAGCACGCCCAGCACAGGCATCATGATACGGGTCACATTCCAGGTATAGCCCAGTGCAAAGGAATACATGAGGCCGTTTCCGAACAGCGATACCGCGGGACAGATCCAGTACACGATGCCAAACACCTTGTGATGCTGCTCGCAATTGTACCTGTCCAGTCTGCTTCCCAGCACACACAGCCAGTGCAGCACCAGTACGATGAGCGGAAGAACGAATACCGCAAACCCCTTGCTGCTCCAGCCGTCAGCCTCGTTGTGCGCGTTAAAGTGGATGGGCATGGGATCGGGCAGTTGATTCCACAGAATCACGCCCATCAGAATGGGCAAAAGAATGATGATCGAGGGCAAAAGCAAATGCTTTTTGTTTTCCTTCATGGCGTTCCACAGTTTATTCAGCATGGTTTTCTCCTTTCAGATCTTTCATCCAGAGCATAATTTCTTCCAATACCGAGGCGTTCAGCTCATAGATGATAAATTTGCCGTCCCGCCGGTCCCGGATCAAATCCGCTTCCTTCAAAACAGACAGATGCCGGGATACCGCAGCTGCCGTCACGTCAAAATGCTCGGTGATCTCCCCGGCATTCATTCTGCCCTTTTTCAGCAGGTTGAGAATCTCCCGCCGGATAGGATCGGACAACGCCTTCAGGGTCTTTTGCAGCGACATAGGCTTTCCTCCCTGTACTTGTTTAACATTTAACCTAAATGTTAATTATATGATACCATGACCCATTCGCCCTGTCAATCCCCATTTGAAGTTTTTTTCTTCAACAGGTAAATAAATCCATGCTTTGTTCCGTCTGAATAGATGAAGGGGGTGAAGCAGCATGGAAAGCGTCCCAGTACCAGACGCATCCAGGGAAAACAAACTGAAAAGATGGGTGGACGCGTACGCAGATACCCTGCTGCGCACCTGCTATTTGTGCCTTGGAGATATGCACCTTGCGCAGGATGCCCTGCAGGAAACCTTCCTCAAAGCCTGGCGCGGCATGGATAAATTTGAGCAAAAAAATGTGCAAAGCGAAAAAGCCTGGCTCATCCGCATTGCCATGAACGTGTGCCGCGATCACCTCCGTTCCCCGTGGCATCGCCGTGTCGACCGGCACTTCACCCCGGAAGACCTGCCCCCGTCCATGCTTGCCGCCCCGCAGGAAGACAGAGACCTGCTGATTGACATCTGCCGCCTGCCGGGCAAGTACAAGCAGGTCATATTGCTCTACCACTACCACAAAATGACCGTGCAGGAAACAGCTGCAGCCCTGCACATCCCCGCCGCCACCGCCTACAAAAGATTGAGAAAAGGCCGCGTATTACTCAAAAACCAACTGACAGGGAGGGAACAAAATGACTGATCCTTTCAAGGAAAAAGCAGACAGCGCCCTTTCTTCCCTCCATCTCAGCGACTGGGAAAAGCACCGGCTTTTCACCAATACCATGGAGGAACAAAATATGAAAAAGAAAATGCCAGCCGTGCTCATCATTGCCATCGCACTCATCCTCGCCCTCGGCGGTGTGACTGTTGCAGAAAAAATCAATCTCTTCACCTCCTTTTCCAATTTCGACGAACGGCTTATTGAGGTATCCTATTCGTCCGTTCTGAATGACCTTGAACCCATCACCGTAGAGACACCCGAACTGGGCACCTCTGTCGTCACCATCACCAATGCACATTTTGACGGCGAAAATCTGATTCTGGGCTATAGTGTGGAAAACAGGACATTCGCCGAAAATTTCACCCCCACCGAAGAGGAAATCAGTACCATGCGCAAGGTGGAAAACGACGCTGTCTATGGCTTTATGAATGCCTCGCATGCGCAGGATGAACTGAGTGATGCCTATCATCGTGCTGTACGGCTCGGTCTTTCCCGCGGGGTACGGGGCGTATCCATCTCTACTGAATTTTTGATTTTCGATGAACAGAAAAATGAACTTTCCGCGCCTCTCTGCTACGAATTCAACAATCGCGATGCCGAAAACGTGACCAGCCACGTCAGAGTACACGGACCCAATTACGATCCCCTTCCCGAAAAATTTCGCAATGCGGACAGCATCACTGTGGAAGTACCGATTTACAAAACTTCCTTCGCACTGTGGAACGACAGTACCGGTCAGTACGTCAAATGGAATCATGAACTGCTCAAAACTCTGACGCTTACCATTCCGCGTTCGGAAACCGTACTGCCCGCCACCGATTTCCATCCCTGACATTCCTTTTTTCTACATTATTATAATTGACATCTCTCCTTCTCCGTGCTAAAATGCCCCTATCGGCTTTGACGGGGAACAAATCCCGCGAAAAGACACGGTGTCAGAGAGAAGGGGCCACAGGCTGCAAGCCCTTTTGACCGCGTGCAGGACATTCGCCCCTGAGCCGCAGGACTGAACTTTTTTCAAACAGTAGGTTCTGCCGTATCCCGCGTTAAGGGCAAGAGGGCATCTTTCCATTTGGCGGAAGTGTGCCGAAAATGGGTGGTACCGCGTATACTATTACATACGCCCCATGCTTACAGGCATGGGGCTTTTTCATTGGAGGAAAGGACATGGGTATCAGAGAAGACCTGGTTCGCATCGGCGAAGAGATGCGGGCACAACTGAACGAAGCTACAACCAGCCAGCAGCTGGACCAGATCCGCGTTTCCGTACTGGGCAAAAAGGGCGCCTTGACTGCGCTGCTGCGCGGCATGGGCCAGATTCCTGCGGAAGAACGCCCCGCCATGGGTCAGATCATCAACGAAAAGCGTGAAGAGCTGACCGCGCTGCTGGATGAAAAACAGCAGGAACTGAAGCAGAAGGAAAAGGAAATCCGCCTGCAGAAGGAAGCCCTGGACATTACCGAACCTAGGGACGTGCCCGAAATCGGCGCCGTGCATCCCAACCAGCTGGTGCTGCGTGAAGTACTGGACTGCTTCACCGGCCTTGGCTTTGACGTGGTGGAAGGTCCCGAAATCGAACTGGACCACTACAACTTTGAACTTTTGAACCTGCCGAAAAACCATCCTGCCCGCGATGCGCAGGATACCTTCTATGTGGATGACAACATGGTGCTGCGCACCCACACTTCTCCCGTGCAGGCCCGCACCATGCTGAGCAGAAAACCTCCCATCCGCATCGTGTGTCCCGGCCGAGTGTTCCGCGCCGACGAGATCGACGCCACCCACAGCCCCGTGTTCCACCAGATCGAAGGTCTGGTCATCGATGAAAACGTGACCATGGGCGATCTGAAGGGCACTTTGGACGCATTTGCCAAGAAGCTCTACGGCGCGGATATCACCACCCGCTTCCGTCCCTCCTTCTTCCCCTTCACCGAGCCCAGCGCCGAAGTGGACTTGACCTGCTTCAACTGCCGCGGCAAGGGCTGCCGTATGTGCAAGGGCACCGGCTATATCGAAGTGCTGGGCTGCGGCATGGTGAACCCCAAAGTGCTGGAAATGTGCGGCATTGATTCCACCAAGTACTCCGGCTTTGCCTTCGGTATCGGTCTGGAACGTATTACCATGCTGCGCTACGGCATTCAGGACATGCGTCTGATGTACGAAGGCGATCTGCGCTTCCTGCGCCAGTTCCGCTGATCGGGGAGGTAAATTGCAATGAAAGTATCTTTGAATTGGCTGAAAAAATATGTGCCTGTTGAACTGGACAACGCCGCCTACGAAAGCCGCATGATCATGACCGGCACGGGCGTGGAAGGCATGGAAGATCTGGGCGCCGAGCTCCAGAACGTGGTGGTGGGTAAAGTGCTTACCTGTGAAGACCATCCCAACAGCGACCATCTGCACATCTGCACCGTAGATGTGGGCGAACAGGAACCTTTGCAGATCGTGTGCGGCGCACCCAACGTGAAGGCAGGCCTTCTGGTGCCTGTTGCCAAGGTGGGCGCTGTGCTGCCCGGCGATTTCCACATCAAGAAGGGCAAGCTGCGCGGCGTGGAAAGCTTTGGCATGCTGTGCTCCTCCACCGAGATGGGCGTGCCTGTGGAACTGTATCCCTCCGTGGGCGATGCAGGTCTGCTGATCTTCAACGAAGACTATCCCGTCGGCACCGACGTACGCGAGATTTTCGGCTTCAACGACACCGTGGTGGATTTTGAAATTCTGGCCAACCGTCCCGACTGCCTGTGTGTGTGGGGCGTTGCCCGCGAAACGGCAGCCGCGCTGAACGCTCCCCTCAGCCTTCCCGAAATCACCGTGAAGGAATGCGGCGAAGGCAGCATTCACGATTATGCCACCGTCACCGTGGAAAATCAGGAGCTGTGCACCCGCTACGCTGCCCGCGTGGTGAAGAATGTGCGCATCGCGCCCTCTCCCATGTGGCTGCGTCAGTACCTGCATGCTGCCGGCATGCGCTCCATCAACAACATCGTGGACATCACCAACTTCATCATGCTGGAAACCGGCCATCCTATGCACGCCTTTGACCTGAGCAAGGTGAAGGGCCGCAAGATCGTGGTGCGCAATTCCCGCGAAAATGAAACACTGACCACCCTGGACGGCAAGGAATATGCCCTTACCGGTCAGGAACTGATGATCTGCGACGAACAAAATCCCACCGGTCTTGCCGGCATTATGGGCGGCGAAGAAAGCGAAATCACCGAAGAAACCAAGGAAATCCTCTTCGAGTGCGCCGCTTTCGACCGTACTTCTACCCGTCTGACCGCCCGCCGTCTGGGTATCCGTACCGAATCCTCCGGCCGTTTCGAACGCGGCGTTTCTCCCGCCACCGTCATGGAAGCGCTGGAACGCGCCTGCCAGATGGTGAACGAACTGGACGCCGGCGATGTGGTGCCCGGCGTGATCGACATTTATCCCAACCCCGTAAAGCCCGCAAAGCTTTCCGTGCCCGTTGACTACATCAACCGTCGCACCGGCGTGACCGTGCCCGGCGAAGAAATGAAGCGCATTCTGGAAAAGCTGTGCTTTGAAGTAGAACTGAAGGATAACGTGCTGCATGTGACCGCACCCGCCTTCCGTCAGGACATCGAACAGATGGCCGACATCAGCGAAGAAGTGCTGCGCTACGCCGGCTACGAACACATTCCCTCCACCGGCCTCAAGGGCGAAACCACTCAGGGCGGCCTGAACGAAAAGACTTCCCGTCATTTCAAACTGCAGGATATGCTTTCCGGCATGGGCGCCTACGAATGCATGAACTACTCCTTCATCAGCCGCAAGGTGATCAACCAGATGGGCTTTGACGCTGCCGATGCCCGCAACAACCCCGTGTGCATCCGCAATCCTCTGGGTGAAGACACCGCCTGCATGCGCACCACACTGCTCTGCGGCGTGTTCAAGACCGTCTCCACCAACCAGCGCGGCGGCAACGAAGAAGGCCGCATCTACGAATTGGGCAGCATTTACGACGGCTTTGCCCGCACGGAAGAAAACCTGCCTGTGGAACATGACACCCTGGCCATCGCCGTCTGGGGCGGCAAGGAAGACTTCTACTCCCTGCGCGGCATGGTGGAAGCCATCATGAAGCAGCTGGGCGTGAAGGCCCGCATTGAAAAGGGCGTGGAAAACTACATGCATCCCGGCCGCCGTGCCCAGTTCGTTGCCGAAAACGGCACGGTCATCTGCCAGCTGGGTCAGGTGCATCCCGACACCGCCGAAAAGTTCGACATGAACGATAAGACCTATGTGTGCGAACTGAGTGTGGAAGCGCTCTTTGAATGTGCCGAAAAGCTGGGCCATGTATCTCCCATCTACCGTACGCCCGCCGTCAGCCGCGATTTGGCCTTTGTCATGGACGACAGCGTGCAGCTGGGCCCCGTGATGGACGAAATGATGAAGGCCTGCGGCGATAAGCTGGAAGAGATCCGTCTGTTCGACGTGTTCCGCGGCGTGCAGGTAGGCGAAGGCAAAAAGTCTGCCGCCTTCAACCTGATGCTGCGCGGCAAGGACCAGACCCTGACAGAAGAAGAAATCAACGCCGCCGTGAAGAAGGCCATCAAGGCCGCCGAAAAGTTCGGCGCCATCCTGCGCAGCTAATCCCAAGGGGCGTTGCCCCCTTGACCCACTGTTTCGACCAACTTAAATAGATCTTAACCCCGTCCCACGACGAGAAACGCATCGTGGAACGGGGTTTTTCTTATATCTGCCTTGAAAAGAATGTGGCGACGGGCCTGCTGCACCGGCGGATCGCACCAGCTTGACATATAATCACAGCAACATGGGAAGAGAACTCCGGCCTAAGGGGACACAATACCGACCCACACAGCGGGGTGCAGGGGGATCATCCCCCTGCCTGGGGCATGGGGACAGCGTCCCCATGAAAGCCCCATAAAACCCTAAAAAGAGATAGCACGCAAGCAAAAAGTATGCTATAATCCAGATATTGCTTTTTCCCATTCAACTCAAGGTGAAGAGGTGCGAAAGATGATTCGCGAAAAACGTTTTTACAAAACCCTGTTCCGTTTGGCACTGCCCAGCGCATTCCAGTCCTTCCTGTCGCTGCTGGTGGTCATGGCAGACAACATCATGATCTCCCGTTTTGATCCGGATAACGCACTGGCTGCCGTCAGTCAGGTCAACTCTGTCAGCACCTTCGTCATCGCCATGCTGATGGGTATCGGCTCAGGCGGCATTGTGCTGATTTCCCAGTACTGGGGCAAACGCGATACCTCCGCCATCAAGCCCATCTGCGGCATGGTTTCCCTGTTTTCCTCTTTCCTGGCGCTGTTGGTGATCGCGCTGGTGCTCATTATTCCCCGCCCGGTGCTTTCTCTGGTGCTGGACCCCAAGGAAACGGTGCTGACGGACATTGCTGTAAGATATTTCCGCATTGTATGCCTGTCTTATTTGCCCACTGCCATCACCGGCTCTCTGGTATCCGTGCTCAAGGGCGTGGAAGTGGTCAAGATGACGCTGTACGCCACGGTCTTTTCCCTTGTCACCAACATTTCTCTGAACTATATCCTGATTTTCGGCAAGCTGGGCCTTCCTTCCATGGGTGTGGAAGGCGCCGCCATCGCCACCGTCTGTGCCCGTCTGGTAGAAATGACCGTGGTCATGGTGTACTGCTTCAAGGTGCAGAAGAATGTGGACCTGCACATCCGCGACATGGTGCGCACCAAAGCGTGGGCCGTGCGCGATTATTTCCGCTTCGGCGCACCCATTGCGCTGGGTGATACCCAGTGGGCGCTGGTAGGTATGCTGAAGGCCGCCATGATCGGCTACCTTGGCAAAACCATGATCAGCGCCATCAACATCACCGATACCATGTGCAACCTGGCCACCATGTTCACCTTCGCCATGGCAGACGCCGCCTGCGTGGTGATCGGCAAATCCGTGGGCGCCGGCGATTACAGGCGCACCCGTCAGGAAAGCAATACCATTCAGGTGCTGTTTGCCCTCTTTGGTTTTGTGATGTGCGCAGTGGTCTTTGTGCTGAGAAAGCCCTTCATCAGCCTGTACGGCGCGGCAGACGATATTGCTTCCCTGGCATCCACACTGGTGGCTATTGCTGCCGTCACGCTGCTGGGCACCACCTACCACGCCGCCTGCTTCCGCGGCATCAACCGCGGCTCGGGCGACGGTAACTTTGTGGTCATCGTGGATTTGATCTGCGGCTGGGGCATTGTGCTGCCGCTGACCTTCCTGTGCGCTTTCGTGTTCAAGGCGCCGCTGCCCGTTATTTTCCTGTGCACCCGCATTGACCAGTGCTTCAAGTGGCTCATTGCCTTCCTGCGCCTCAAGGGTAACCGCTGGATCCGCAACGTGACCCGTGAGCGGACGGAAAACGCATGACCTTTTCCATCGACGGCATCCCCTATGAGCTTCGGGAAGCAGAAGACCTTTCCTTCCTCCGTGCCTACGGACAAGTTTTCTACATATTTGACAAGCAGGATTCGGGCAATCTCTGCTTTGGGGTAAACGGCCCCTACGGCAAACTGTTCATCAAATATGCAGGCGCGCAAACCGTCAACTATTCAGGAAAACCCATGGATGCCGTAAAACGGCTGCAAAATGCCGCCCGACTGTACGAAACCTTCCGCCACAGTGCACTGGTAACGCTGCTGAACCACGGACCCGTCCATGCAGGAAAGGGTTACGCGCTGATTTTCCGCTGGATTGACGGCGCCTGCCTGCGTCCGCTGCCCCCGGATGATGCAGTGCTGCGCAGACTGCGTTTGCTGCCCCTGCCGGACAAATTGTCCATGCTGGACAACCTGTTTGATTTTCATGCACTGGTGGCCGAAAAGGGTTATCAGTCCGTGGATTTTGACGATACGAATTTGCTGATCGACTTTGCCAAAGGCCAGTGCTTCCTGTGCGACATCGACCGTTACGCGCCCCGCCCCCTGCAAAACCCCAGAGGACGCATGCCGGGCAGAAGCCTGTTCCGCGCACCGGAATGCTTTATCAAGGATGCACCCATCACGGAAACCGCCATGGTTTATGAAATGGGCGTGCTCAGCCATTTATTCCTGGGCGATCCAACACTGGAAGACAAAAACAAATGGGACGGGCCCGACCTGCTGCGCCGTGTGGCAGCCGCCGCGCTGAACACCCGCCCGGAAGACCGTTACCCCTCCATGCGTACTTTCCTGCATGCATGGCGCACCGCCGTGCGCAGCAGCTGGATCTACTGACAGAAAAGAGGACCTTTCATGAACACCCTTTGTTTACCTGCCACGGAAGAAAACATCCGTCTGGGCGGCCGCCTGCTAAGCGAAGGCCAATTGGTAGGCTTTCCCACCGAAACGGTGTACGGTCTTGGCGCCAACGCACTGGATGAAGCGGCCGTACGCAGCATTTTTGCCGCCAAAGGCCGTCCGCAGGATAACCCGCTGATTGTGCATGTAGCCGGCAAGGAAGATGCCTTTCCCCTGTGCCATGTAACGCCTCTGGCAGAAAAGCTGATGGATGCCTTCTGGCCCGGACCCTTGACACTGGTGATGCCCAAAAAGGATGTCATTCCCCATGCCACCTGCGCCGGGCTTGACTCGGTGGGCGTCCGCTGTCCCGACCATCCCGTAGCGCTGGCATTGATCCGAGCAGCCAAAGTACCCGTTGCGGCCCCCAGCGCCAATACTTCCGGCAAACCCAGTCCCACCCGGGCAAAGCACGTGTTTGAAGACATGCAGGGCAAAATTCCCCTCATTCTGGACGGCGGCGACTGCATGGTAGGCGTAGAAAGCACGGTGCTCTCCGTAACAGGAGACATCCCCGTCATTCTTCGCCCCGGCAAAGTGACGCAGCAGGACATTGCCGCCGTAGCAGGAGATTGCAAGGTAGCAGACAGCGTCATGCGTCCTCTGCAGGAGAATGAAGCAGCCCCTTCCCCCGGCATGAAGCACCGGCATTACGCACCCGAAGGCAAAATGACCATCGTGCAGGGGGCCGATGAAGAAAAAGTGGTATCTCTTCTCAAAGCCATGTATGACGAAAACGAAAATGCCTGCATTTTGTGCCGGAAAAGCCTGACGGCACACTTTGAGGGCAGGCGGGTATTTTCCATTGGCGATACGCCTGAAGACACCGCAAAAATCCTATTCGCCGCCCTGAGGGATATGGACGAAATGAAGGTCAGCCGCATCCTGTGCCAGGGTTGGGATACCGGCGGCGTAGGCCTTGCCGTCATGAACCGCATGGCCCGCGCCGCTGCCTTTGATATCATAGAAGCATAATGTAAATGCCCGAAAGCGCCGCATATCGCGGCGCTTTGTTGATTTGTCAATTTTTTTCAAAATTCCTGTACAGCCGTTTTGAAAGTGTTCAGTAAATGCTTTCCTGTTTTTTCATCCGTATTGCAAATTGTTGTTCGTTATAGTATATTTGAACTGATAGGCAAAAATATGTGCCTGTCTGTGAAAGGAGAAATCTATGTTATCCACAGCAGAAATCATGCAGCTTCTGCAAAGCCTCATCTGGCTGCTGGCCGGTGTGGGCATCTTTATCGTCGGCATGAACTTTATGGGAGACGCACTGGAAAAGAGCGCCGGCATGGGCATGAAAAGAGTGCTGGAAAAAATCAGCAACAACCGCTTTTCCGGCGTAGGCATCGGCGCCGGCGTAACAGCCATTATTCAGAGTTCCTCTGCCACCAGCGTGATGGTGATCGGTCTTGTAAACGCCGGCGTGATGACCCTCATGCAGGCCACCCCCATCATCATGGGCGCCAACATCGGTACCACCATCACCGGTATTCTGGTAGCTCTGAAAAACGATTATTTTAACATGGCCATGTACCTGCTGGCGTTTGCCGGCGTCATGATGGGCTTTTTCAGCAAGGAAAAAATCAAGCTGCTGGGCAGTCTTTTTTGCGGTCTGGGTCTGATTTTTGTAGGCCTGAACATTATGAGCAGCGAAGAAGCCTTTGGCAACCCGCTGGTAGAAAACCTGTTCACCGGAATTTTTAAGAAGATCGATTTCCCGCTGCTTCTCATCCTGGTGGGCGTCGTTTTCACCGCCCTCATTCAAAGTTCCTCCGCCGCCACCGGTGTGGTGATCACCATGGTAGGCACGGGTATTCTGCCCCTGGATCTGGCGCTGTTCATCGTGCTGGGCGCCAACATCGGTACCTGCGTCACCGCGCTGCTGGCTTCCGTGGGCGCCAACGCCAATTCCAAGCGTGTAGCCCTGATCCACTTTACGTTCAACCTGATCGGAACGGTATTCTTTACCGCCATCATTTGGCTGTTCAAGGACCCGGTCGTGAACCTGCTGCTAAACGTGTTCCCGGGCAATGATCCCATGTCGCTGCAGATGCGTGTTTCCCTGTTCCACGTGGTATTCAACGTAACCACCACCTTGCTGCTGCTGCCCTTTGTAAAGCTGCTGGTCAACTATTCCTGCACCGTCATCAAGGACAAGAAGGAAAGCAAGGAAACCCTGTCCTTCAAATATGTGGACGACCGTCTGCTTTCCATGCCCCATGTTGCGCTTATTCAGGTCAAAAAGGAAATTGACTACATGATCTCTCTGGTGGAAGAAAACACCCGCCTTTCCTTTGTATCCATCGATACAGGTTCGGACGAGCACACCAAAAAGATCATTCAGAACGAAGAGATCATCGACTTTACCAACAGCGAACTGACCAAGTTCCTGATCAGGCTGTCCGCCGGCGTGGAAGAAAGTGCCGAAAGCGTAATCGGTTCCTATTTCCATGTGCTCAACGATATGGAACGTATCGGCGACCATGCCGAAGACTTCCACGAAATCGGCATGGAAATGACAAAAAACAAGCTGACCTTCTCCGAACAGGGCCGGAAGGACGTTGCCTCTATGCGCGGCATGGTGATGCAGATGTTCGACCTTGCCAAGGACGCCTTTGAAAGCCTGCACAAGGACAAGCTGCCCGAACTGGACGCGCTGGAAGAAAACGTGGATAAGGCCAAAAAAGACCTCTTTGCCGCCCACTTTGCAAGACTTGCGGAAGGCAAGTGCAGCGTGGAAGTCAGCCCCTATTTTTCCTCCGTCATCACCCGATTGGAACGAGTGGCCGACCATCTGGTCAACGTTGGCTACAGTATCGTGAACCCCACCGGTTCCCAGAAGGAATACAACTAAATACAACAAATAAGCATCAAAAAGGTGCGGTTTCTTCAAAAAACCGCACCTTTTGATTTGAGAAATCCTTTTTATCTGTGCACATACATGCGGGACTGGGTTTCTTCCCCGTCCCCCTGAGCCATGCAGTAAAATTCCCAGCCGTACTTCTCATAAAAGCCGGTATGATCGGTGAGAAGATAGCATGGCGAAATGCCCTTCAAACGCAGATCTTCCACAGCCATATTCAGCAGCTTTCCCGCAATGCCGCAGCAGCGGTGGTTTTCCTCCACATACACTGCACAGATGTTGGGCGTCAGATCCTTCCTGTCGTGAAAATCATTTTCAATCACGCCCAGACCGCCCACGATGCTGCTGCCGTCCAGACAAAGGTACCAGCCCAGTTCCGTTTCCCCGGAAAGGTACTGATCCATGCACGCCAGATACGCATCCTCAGGCACGCCCCATTTTTGATGAAACCACCGGGCAGCCGTTTTTTCCAGTTCCGGCATTTCACGCAGTGTAATATAGCAATAGCGTTCCATTCTTCTATCCTCTTAATCTTTCTTATCCGGCATCTCGCCCAGCACCGCCGCACCCAGAATCAGCAGCGTACCTATAACGCCGCCCATTCTCAGTGTTTCTCCCAGAAACAGGGCAGACAAAAGCACTGCCACAACGGGATCAATATAGCTGAAGATGGCCGCCGTATGGGCAGACAGTTTCCTCAGCGATCCAAAGTACAGCACATAAGCAAAGCCCGTATGCACAATGCCCATGCCCAGCAGCAGCGCAAGGGAAGGGCCTGTGAAGGACAGGGCGCTTACTTTTTCCGTCAAAAGCACATAGGGCAGCAACACCACGGTTGCAGACAGCATCTGCGCCGCCGTTTTATCCAGCGCTTCCACGCCCTGAATACGCTTATTCAGCAGAATGACCGTGGCATAAAGCGCCGCGGCGCCAAGACCCAGGCCAACGCCCAGCAATTCCTTCACGCTGAAACCGCTGCTCAGCACGCCGGATACCAGCACCATGCCGGCAAAGGCCGCAACAATGCACACCAGTTTCTTTATCGTCCACTTTTCACCCAGTACCAGCGGGGAAAAAAGCAGCACCAGCACAGGCGCCATATAGTAGCACAGGGTAGCCGTTGCCACCGTGGTATGGTTGTATGCTTCAAACAGCAAGATCCAGTTGAAGCCGATCATAGCGCCGGACAGAAACAAAAGTCCCTTGTTCTTCCCAAGTCCCGCCGTCTTTTTGCCTCGCAGAAGAATCGCCAGAAACAAAACCAATGTGCCCACACCGCCGCGGAACAAAGCAATCACCGATGACGGCAGCGGGATATACCGCCTGAATACACCCACCGTGCCAAAGATGGTCATGGACAGGATGAGCGCAAGCAGACTGCCTTTATTTTGTCCCGTCTTCATATGTAACCTCGCTGCACAGATTGAATTTTGCCAGCCGCTTCATACAGCCATGCACCTTTTGCGCCACCGCCCCGGTATATCTCACATGTTCTTCCGTCCAGATGTTTTTGACCGTCAGCACGCCCGTCTTTTCATCGGCGGATGCTTCTATGCGGCCCAACAGCCGATCGCCCAGCAGCAGCGGCAGCACATAATAACCGTATTTACGTTTTTCCTGCGGCGTATAGATCTCCCAGGAATATTCAAAGCCAAAGAGCGCCCTGATCAGTTTCCTGTCCCACATCATGGGATCCAGAGGTGCAAGAACTTCACACCGGGCGCGGTGCTTTTCATCCACCCGATCAGTAAAAGGCAAAGCGCAATCAGGGATATACATCATATCCCTGATCCCTTCCACCTGCACAGGCAGAATTTTACCTTCTGCAGCCAATTGTTCAAAGGCCCGCTTCCGCTTTTCGGGAGTCAGGCCCCAGATATTGAGAAAAGCATCCGAATTCCTGTCCCATAAGATGCCGATGGCGCACATACGCCTGTACACCCGGTATGCCAGATGACTTTCTTCATCCGGATACGGATCAGGCGCAAAAAGCAAAGAACCGGGCAGGTACTTATCTGCAAGGTCGTAATACTTTCGCGTACCCTTTTTATGGTGGATCACGCATTCACCGCTGCAGTACATCTGCTCCAGCACAGATCGGGCCGCATTGCTTTCCCCATGCCAGTTACCGCTCCAGTGGATCACTGAATGCCAGCGGATCTTTCCGCGTACAGGCAGTTCATCCGAGCTTACCGCACCATGTGTCCGCATGTGCTTTCGGGCCACTTCTTCCAGCTCCGCAAGACCCTCAAACTGCTTCTCTGCCTGCTTTGCCGCTTCCCGATAACGGGAAAAGTATGGCCAGTCCCGAACCGGCATAATGCTCTGACACTTGTCCGGGTAATCCATCAAAAGCCGGTCCTTATACAACAGCTCCTGAAGATCCTGCTTTTTCATCCCTTTAACACGGGAAAACAGCGTCAGTTCCGCGTTTTTCCCGCACACATCCACAGGATCAAACTGGATACAGCCGCATCGTTCCACGTACCGGCAGACTCCCTCTTTTCCCTGAAACAGGTGCTCTCCCAGTAAACCCTGATATAAAAGCAGGTATCGTTTCGCCTGTTCCCGAGTCCAGCAGATCACAGCGGATATTCCTTCAGAAGCCGCTTGACACCCTCAATGGTTTCGGAGAACACGCAGCCGACGGACTGCGCCTTTTTCGTATCCATCAACAGGTTGCGGGGTTCGCCGTTTGCGGGGAAGGAAGAAAGCAGTTCCTCGATACGGTGGGCGGCGCCCAGCGCTTCAAAGGTTTTGCAGAAAGTTTCATAGGTGCTGCCATAGGTTTCCGAACCGTAATTGTACACGCCACCGGGGGCCTTGAGCATGGCGGGAATGTTTTCCACCACTTCCCGTACATAGGTCATGCCGCGGTGGTCGTTATTGCAAAGGCGCAAAGGTTCATTGCGCATCAGCGACTGGATGCAGTTGAGCACCAGACCCTTGGATACCTGATGACGCACCGGCATATCAAACATCCAGGTAAGGCGCAGGGCGCAGCTGTCGGGCAGAATATCCAGCATGCGGTTTTCAGCCTCCAGCTTGTGAAGTGCGTACACATTGGTGGGCGCAAGAGGCGCATCTTCCGGAATGGGGTCTGCGCCGCCGTTTCCCGTATACACCTGATCGGTGCTCATAAAGAGCAGCTTGGCGCCCACTTCTTTACAGGCCTTGGCCATGTTCACCGTGCCCATCACATTGACGCGCATGCTCTTTTCCGGGTCCTGTTCGCATTCGCCGATATCCGAAATAGCAGCAGAATGCACCACCGCTTCGGGGCGGTGGGCGTCAAAATAGCGCATCACGCTGTCATAATCCCCAATATCCATTTCGCCGTGGGTGGGGCACAGAATCTCCTTGGCAGGCAGTGCGCCGGGAATGGCCATGCGGGCGCCAACAAATCCGCTTTTTCCGGTAATCAGAATCTTATCCATGTTAAGATCTCCTTATCAAACAATATCATTGTACTTTCTGCTTTGCTTTCCATTATAATCGGGATTTGTCCATTGCGCAAGGCAGGAATGGCGCCAGTCAAGAGCGAATGTTGCTTTACACCGAAAAAACGGAGGAAGCCATGAAATTTCTGATCACGCCCGATTCTCTGAAGGGATCCATTTCCGCCGCCGATGCAGCGCTTTGCATGGAAAAAGCCTGCAAGCGTGTGTTTCCCGGCTGCGAAACGCTGCTTTTGCCCGGCGGAGACGGCGGCGAAGGCACTTTGGACGCATTGAAAGCGGCATGGGGGGAAAGCGCCTATTTTGAAAGCATGCCGGTCAAAGGTCTGCAGGGAAACGACATCCTTGCGCCTATTTTACTCTGCGGTCAAAAGGCCGCCGTGGAAAGCGCACGGGCGGCCGGTCTGCCCCTGCCACATGAGGAAAAACACATCCTGACCGCCGATTCCTTTGGCGTAGGACAGATGATTCTGCATGCCATGGGCAAAGGTGCGCAGGAGATTTTTGTCACTCTGGGCGGCACCGGATCAGACGACGGCGGGCTGCACATGCTCATTGCACTGGGCATGAAGGCTTTTGACGCCGAGGGCAATCCCGTTCCCAGAGGCATTGAGGGGCTGGAAAAACTGCAGACCGTGGATCTTTCTTCCCTGGATAAACGGCTGCAGACGGTAAAACTCACCGTATTGTCGGATGTGAACAACCCCCTGCTGGGCGAAAAGGGCGCTACTTACGTTTACGCACCTCAGAAAGGCGCATCGAAAGAGATGCTGCCCCGGCTGGAAAGCGCCATGACCCGCTATGCCGACATCATGGAACGGGCACTGGGGCAGGATATACGCCGCCTGCCCGGCGCAGGCGCTGCCGGCGGCATGGGCGCGGCGCTGCTGGGTGTATTGGGTGCTCAGCGCAAAAGCGGCGCAGATGCCGTGCTGGATGAAATGCACTACGAAAAACATCTTGCCGATACAGACCTGGTCTTTACCGCCGAAGGGCGCATGGACGCCCAGTCCGTGCAGTTTGGCAAGTTCCCCGCCCGGGCGGCCGACCGTGCCTGTAAAATGAACGTCCCCGTCATTGCTTTGGTAGGCGGGCGCACCCGGGACGCCGATGCTTTCCACACCTTGGGAAACACTGCCCTCTTTTCCATCTGCGATGGTCCCATCACGCTGGAAAACGCCGTAAAACACTCCGAAGTATTGATGGAGCAGGCCGCATACAACGCCCTTCTGGTCTACCGGATGGGTTTGAACACACACAGAGGTTAAGTATGAACGAACTTGTGATCCGCATCAAATATCACGGCGATACCCCGCCCATTGAGAAAATTGCCGTCGGCGACTGGATTGACCTGCGCGCCGCAGAAACGGTTGAGCTGAAAGCCGGCGAATGGCGGCCCATTTCGCTGGGCATTTCCATGCAGCTGCCCGAAGGCTACGAAGCGCACATCCTGCCCAGGTCCTCCACCTTCAAACGCTGGGGTGTGATTCTGCCCAACGCCATGGGCATCATTGACGAAAGCTACTGCGGCGACAATGACATCTGGCACTTCGGCGCGTTGGCTCTGCGGGATACCCTGATCCAAAAGGGCGACCGCATCTGTCAGTTCCGCATCATGGAAAAAATGCCGCCGGTTCGTTTTGAGGAAGTTCAGGTACTTGGCAACCGGGACCGGGGCGGTTTTGGCTCCACAGGAGATGTATAATCGTGGCACAACTGTGTCAAATTCCCATGATTTCTTGACAAATCAACCTGTGTTATGATACATTACATGCAAATATGTACTATTCCTGTAGAAATGAAGGTGACACAATGGCCATCAAAATCGTCTGCGATTCCTCTGCCAATGTTTACGAAATGGAAAATGTCCCCTGCATCAGCGTGCCGCTGAAAATCATCTGCGGCGGCCGTGAGTTTGTAGATGACGCTTCGCTGGATACGCTGGATATGACGGAATTTCTGAAAAAGACCAAGGATCGCTCCTCCACCTCCTGCCCCAATGTGCAGGACTGGCTGGGCGCTTTTGAAGGTGCAGACGAAGTGTATGCCGTGACCATCACCAGCAATCTTTCCGGTTCTTACGCAGCCTGCATGCAGGCTGCCAGGGAATACGAGGAAAACCATCCCGGCGCCAGGGTCTGCGTGCTGGACAGTTTGTCCACCGGCCCCGAAATGCACCTGATCATGGAAAAGCTCCGCGAACATATTGCGGAAAAGCTGTCCTTTGAACAGATCAAGGAAAAGATCAAGGATTACATGCAGCGCACCCATCTGCTCTTTTCCCTGCAGAGCCTGACCAACCTGGCCCGCAACGGCCGTGTGAGTCCGGCAGTAGCCAAAATCAGCGAAGTGCTGGGCATCCGCGTGGTAGGCGCTGCCAGCGACGTAGGTACCCTGCAGCCCCTGCACAAAGTGCGCGGCGAAAAGAAAGCCCTCAGCGCTCTGCTCAGCGAAATGCTCAAGCGCGGCTATGAAGGCGGCAAAATGCGCATTGCCCACTGCCAGAACGAACTGTCTGCCAAGGCACTGGCCG
>JAFYLS010000010.1 GCA_017550035.1 Clostridia bacterium | reverse complement strand
GTAAACTGTTCGACAGCGACATGTTCACCACCAAAGAAATTCTGAACATGTTCTACCCCCTTTTGCTGGACCAGTTTGCCATTCATATGATCGGCGTGCTGTCCACCTCGCTGGTATCCTCTGTGGGTCCGCAGGCCATTGCTGCCGTCAGCATGGTCAACGCCCTTGGGTTCCTGGTGTCCGGTGTGATGTTTGCATTGGGCGCGGGCGGCGGCGTCATCATCGCCCAGGCTAAAGGCAGCGGCGATGAAAAGCGGCTGAAAAATGCCGTGGTGACCACTACCATGCTCAGCACCATGTGCATGCTGGTTTTGTCCGCCACGCTGTATCTGTGCGGCGAAATGGTGGTCAACCTGATCTATCCCAATGCGGAAGTGCAGCTGAAGGAATATGCCGTGCAGTTCCTTAGGCTCAATATGCTCTCCCAGGTGCCCTACGCCATTTTCCACGCCATTTTTACGGCGTTCCGCAGCGTGGGCGACAGCAAGTCTTCTCTGGTGCTGACCATTTTCATCAACGTCAGCCATCTGCTTTTGTCCCTTTTGTTCATCAACGGCATGGGAATGGGCGTTGCCGGCACCGGTCTTTCCCTGATCGCCGCCCGTTCCATCGGCTGCGTGGTGGCCATCATCTGGGTGATGCGTCCCAGCGGCATCCTGCATCTGAACGTCCACGATTTCCGCCACTGGAATACCAGCACGGTGCGCCCCATCGTCAAGTTAAGTATTCCCTTTTGCATTGAACAAATGCTTGCCCAGGGCGGCATGCTGATGGTGCAGCGTTACCTGAGCTCCTGGGGCGCCACGCCGCAGGAGGGCACGCTGGCGCTGGCTGCTCACGCGGTGGCCAACAGCCTTCTGAACCTGTATAACGCCAGTGCCAACTGCATCACCACCATGACGGGTACGGTGTGTGGTCAGTGCATCGGTGCGGGCAAGCTGGATTTGTGCAAGCGCTACTGCCGCAGCATGATCAAGGGCGGCCGTCTGGTGCTGCTGCTGACGGTGCTGGTGCTTCTGCCTGCGACGCCCCTGCTGCTGAAACTGTACAACCCCGATACCGGCTCGGTGAAGATGATCATCACCATGCTGTGTGTGGCCGTCATCCCCATGCCTTTGATCTGGTGCAACGGTTTTGTGACGCCCACCATGCTGCGCAGTGCCGGCGACGTGAAGTACACCACCTACATTTCCCTGCTGCTGTTGCTGGTGGGCCGTGTGTCGCTGGGTTATGTGCTGACCATCGTGCTGAACATCGGCCCCGTGGGCATCTGGATCTCCATGGTGGTGGAATGGCTGCTGCGTGTGGTGCTGATGGAAAAGCGCGTCAAGTCCGGCAAGTGGATCGAATTTATCGAAGAACGCCGCAAGCCCAAGGCTGCCTGATTCATGAAAGGAAAAAGAACTGCACAGCATTCGATGCGGCTTCCGGTCAAACGGGAGCTGCATTTTTTTCTCTTTCTCTTTGTTTTTCTTTCTTTTTTTCTGCTGCGGCAGGGGGAAGGGCGTATATGGGGCGAGTGGGGACGTTTTGTTTTCAGATTGCAAAAAAACGATTGCGTTCCTGCAGGATTCAAGTATAATGGAAACAGTAAACAATGCTTATAAGGAAGGGACGCAACATGTCGGAACAGAAGCCTTCGCGCGGCCTTGCGGGTAAATTCAATGGCTGGCTTTTTGGTTTGTTTGACAGTGAGATGTTTTCGGTGAAGCAAATCCTGAAAATGTTTTATCCCCTGCTGCTGGACCAGTTTTTTATTCATTTGATTTCTGTGCTGTCCACCTCGCTGGTATCTTCGGTGGGGCAGGAGGCGCTGGCCGCTGTCAGCATGGTCAATACGCTGAGCTTTGTGATCACGGCGCTGCTGTTTGCGCTGTGTGCGGGCGGCGGCGTCATCATCGCCCAGGCCAAGGGCAGCGGCGATGAAAAGCGCTTGCGCAACGCGGTAGGCACTACGGCCATGCTGGCCTGCGGCAGCACGCTGGTGATTGCCCTTGCGCTTTACGCACTGGCAGGGCCGGTCATTAACCTGATTTATCCCAACACCGAGCCGATGCTGAAGAAGTATGCGATACATTATCTGAAGCTGAACATGCTTTCCCAGATTCCCTTCGCATTGTTCTATGCCATCTTCACGGCGTTCCGCAGCGTGGGGGACAGCAAGAGTTCTCTGGTGCTGACGCTGTATATCAACATCAGCCATTTGCTTTTGTGCCTGTTGTTTATCAACGGGATGGGCATGGGCGTCACCGGCAACGGTCTTTCCTTTATTGTGGCCCGTGTGATCGGTGCGTTTGTGGCGATGTGGTGGCTCTTTAAGCCCATGGGCGCGCTGCATGTCCGGCCTCGTGACTTCTTCTGTCTGGACAAAGCGGCCGCCCGCCCCATCATCCGTTTGAGTATTCCCTTCTGCGTGGAGCAGGTGCTGTTCCAGGGCGGTATGGTGGCCGTGCAGGGCTATCTGAGTTACTGGGGAAACACCCCCGAAAAGGGCACCATGGCGCTGGCTGCTCATGCGGTGGCCAGCTCGCTGCTGAATTTGTATCACGCCAGCTCCAACTGCATCACGCAGATGACCAGCACGGTGTGCGGCCAGTGCATCGGTGCAGGCAGAATTGATCTGAGCAAACGCTACAAGGTGAGCATGATCAAGGGCGGCAGACTGGTGCTGTTTCTGACGGTGCTGGTGCTCTATCCCCTGACGCCGCTGCTGATGAAATTGTATAAACCCAATCCTGACGCCGTGGGCATGATTTATCTGATGCTGTCTGTGGGCGTGATCCCGCTGCCGCTGATCTGGTGCAACGCCTTTGTGACGCCTGCCATGATGTGCAGCGCGGGCGACGTGCAGTATCCTACCTATACGTCTCTGGTCGCGATGCTTTTGTGCCGCGTGGCGCTGGGCTATGTGCTGACCATCACGCTGAATCTTGGCCCGGTGGGCATCTGGCTGGGCATGCTGGTGGAATGGCTGCTGCGCGTGGTATTGATGGAACAGCGCTACAGAAGTGGAAAATGGATGCGCTTTATCGACCGGCAGAAAAAGGCCGAGGCGGCGGGCTGACGAAACTGAAAAAAATCAAAGAGCCTTCCTTCGGGAGGGCTCTTTTTTGTGACAGATGTTTACATATACATAGTAAGCGTCAGGACTGGTCAACATATCGGATACCTCCCTGATCAAAAGTTTGATTTTTTTCGACCAAAAATTATATCTAAGTTATACATTTCAGGGTCCTCCACATATCGATAGTTTCCCTTTGATCTGGTATATTCAGCAAATTCCTCTCCATGATGCTTTTTGTCATATTCATAACGTGCAACATCTACGATGGTTTCTTTGGGAAGATCCATCCAGTATTCGTTTACGGGATGTATACGTGGTTTGGGCTTTTCCAATTTTTCTTTCAACAGTTTATAGACAATGTATATAAAGGCGATTAGTGCGTAAATTCCCACAACTACTCCACTTCCTTATTAATCAATACCCTTCTGCGTCGACAACAATTAGCAAAAGCAGATTATTCTGGCAACATTATATGCCTCTACAACGAAAAACGCAAGACAACTATGGGATAGTATTACAAACTGGATCAGGGAAGCAAAAAAGCACCCTGCATATGCACGGTGCTTTCATTCGTTCTTATTAAATTCATATCTTTCAACATCTTATTTATTTTTCTTTATCCCCAAATTTGTAATTTGTTTTGACGACTGTTCTGTATGCACCGGATTTTCTCCACGATTCAGCCATTGCTTCGCCCCATTTCTTCTTATCAAATTCATACCGTTCTACATCGACAATTGTTTCTGGAGGAAGCTCATACCAGGGAGTGGGTTTGGGCTTTGTGGTCATGTATCCACCACGTTCTTCCTTTTTAATGATTTCCATCATGGTCATTTTATCTTCACGGATGTCAGCCCAGTAAGCGTCCCAATCCTTATGGCTACCTTTGGGGAGTGGCTTTTCAAACTTTTCTTTGAGCAGTTTGTAGCCCAAGTACACGATTGCGAAAATAACCAATACGCCCAACGATTCCACCTCCATTGACTTTTCCGTTTCGACATTCACTTTTCGGAATTTTGCTCGATATACTGCATAATAGCCGTTCTCATAACAGTATTCTTTGGAATTTTATTCTTACTGCAATAGTCATTGAGCATGTCCAGTTCTGCAATCTTGAACTTTACTGTTTGATGTTTAAAGTTCTTTTCTTCATATTTTTCTCTTGCTCTTTTATTACATTCCATTTGATTCTTTTCTTTAATTGTTTTTGCCATGATAATTCAACCATCCTAAAATTTTTCATTCAAACAATATCATGTAGGCTCAATGATACCTTCATGCTCAAGTTTGTATTTCATCAAGTCAAGCAAATAGTCTGGGCAGTTTCGCTGTCCACCTTCCCAAGACTCTACCGTTCGTTTTGAAATACCAAAGTACTCACTGAATGCCTTTTGAGTCATATTTGCCGTTGCTCGTAATTCTTTGACAGTCATTATAAATACCTCTTCGATATTTTACCTACTTGAATTTAATTTCCAACCACATTATACATGGAAAAATATGTCTTTTCAAGTACTATAGTTTCTTCTCGAATATCATTCACCTCCTTATAATATCTCAGCGTCATCCGGCGTGAGGATATTTAATGGGGTGTTTGTGTGCAAAAAATCATCATATCGAGAGGTGGGACGCCGTTTCAACAACGCACATTACGCAATCACATAAAAACAATTGAAGGACAAAAATAAAAGACTTCACTGCCGCAATGACGTCTGGAACGGTTATGAACCGTAGCAACATCTCAAGCAGTGAAGTCACAAAGAGTATAAGCGCTGATAACGATTCTGTCAATGAGAATTCATACAGCATGAAGCATGCCACCACCAGTTGCGTGTCTTCTTCAAGAACTTATTCAATAAAAAAGACGTAAGCATGACAGCGGCTCAAAGGCCATATGATCGCCTTTCGGTGATCGTCCGCGCATTACGTCTGGAATTATTTTACAACTAAAATATAGTGATGTCAATGAAGAAAACGGATTACAAACATTTCAGAACTAGCAGTATATGACTAGTTTTGCCATATAGTTTCTTCTACAAAAACCATCACCCCCTTATAATGTCCCAATGTCATCCGGCTCGAGGATATTGCAAGGGGGTGTTTGTGTGCAAAAAACCATCAATTCGAGAGGAGGGACACTGTTTCAACAACGCACGTCTTGTAACCGCATAAAACAATTGGAGGAATCGTTATGAATAGAAAGCTCGAAGCAATACTCAAGGATTACCATCAGATGGTTTTTGAAAGGAACGCACTCCAGCATCAGTTGGCGAATTTCAAAGGCATCACGGCAGAAGAAGTCATCGAGTGCATGTGCACACCATGCAATGATGGTGAGCGCGTTCGAAAAATAAAGTTGTGTAAAGTATCAATTTAGCATTGCGTTTGACAAACTTTCCAGTATAATGTAGAGTGCAAATCTATGCGTAAGGAAGGTACACCCAATGACGCAACTGGCACCCGCCCGCGGCCCGCTGGGCAAATTCAACGGTTGGCTGCATCGTCTGTTTGACAGTGAAATGTTTTCATCCAAGCAGATTTTGAAAATGTTTTATCCTCTGCTGCTGGACCAGATCGCCATCCACCTGATCATGGTGCTGACCACGTCGCTGGTCTCCTCCGTGAGCCAGGAAGCGCTGGCGGCCGTCAGCATGGTGAACACGCTGTGCTACATGGTCACGGCGATCATGTTTGCGCTGGGTTCCGGCGGCGGCGTCATCATCGCCCAGGCCAAGGGCAGCGGTGACGAAGACCGGCTGCGCAAGGCTGTGGCGACTACCACCATGCTGACCGGCGGCAGCATGCTGTTTTTGTCCGTGGCACTGTATGTGCTGGCCAATCCCATCATCAGCCTGCTTTATCCCAACCTGGAGCTGGTGGTGAAGGAACACGCGGTGCATTACATGCAGCTGTGTTCCCTTTCTCTGGTGCCCTATGCCATTTTCCATGCCATTTTTACAGCGTTCCGCAGCGTGGGCGACAGTAAGTCCGCACTGGTATTGACGCTGTACATCAACGTGGGCCATCTGGTGCTGAGCCTGCTGTTCATCAACGTCATGGACATGGGTGTTACCGGTTCCGGTCTTTCCCTGATCGCTGCCCGTGTGCTGGGCTGCGTGGCGGCTGTTGTGTGGGTTTTCCTGGGCAAGGGTATGCTGCACATCCGTCCCCGCGCCTTCTTCAAAGTGAGCCGGGAAATCGTGCGGCCTATCATCAAATTGAGCGTGCCCTTCTGTGCCGAAATCCTGTTGTTTGAAGGCGGCATGGTGGTGGTGCAGGGGTATCTGAGCAACTGGGGCGCTACCCCTGCCGACAGCACCCGTGCGCTGGCGGCTCACGCCGTCGCCCTGTCCATTATGAACCTGTATCAGGCCAGCGCCTTCTGCATCACTCAGATGATGAGCACGGTGTGCGGCCAGTGCATCGGCGCAGGTAAACTGGATCTTGCCAAGCGCTATAAGGAAAGCATGAACAAGGGCGGCCGACTGGTGCTGCTGATCACCGTGGCGATCCTGTTCCCCATGACGCCCCTGGTGCTCAAGCTTTACAACCCCAACCCCGAAGCCCTGAAGACGATCTACTTTATGCTCTCCATTGCTGTGCTGCCCATGCCCCTCATCTGGTGCAATGCCTTTGCTACCCCCGGCATGCTGTGCAGCGCCGGTGACGTGCAGTATCCCACCTATGTGTCCATCATTTCCATGGTGGTGGGCCGTGTGGCGCTGGGCTATGTGCTGACCATGGTGCTGAACCTGGGCCCGGTTGGCATCTGGCTGGGACAGCTGGTGGAATGGCTGATCCGCGTGGCACTGATGGAAATGCGCTACAAGTCTGGCAAGTGGATTTCCTTTATTACAGACTTTAAAAAGCCTGAAGCTGCCTGATAAGCAGGTACAAAAAGGGATTACAAAAATAGCGGCAGTGTTTGCGCACGTGTGAGCGTTTTGAATAGCAATGCTGCACAATAAAAGCCGATATGGGAATAACACCATATCGGCTTTGCTATTTTGATCTGTGCTTCATGCGCATTATGACAGGTGCAGCGAGGATGCAGGTAATTGCCGTTGCCTGAAGATATGTGCCAGTCCCGGACAGTCTCCCAATCAGCCATCAAAAAAACAGCCCGGAAAGGGCTGTCTAATTATGCAGCAAACTTAGCCGTTGAAGCCCTGTGCGATGGTGCGGTCAACGGTATCGTAGGTTTCTGCAGCAGTCTGAGCAACCTGCGCCAGCCCCTTAACGATTTCGGGGAACTGGGCCAGCTGTTCGGACAGCGTGGCATAGGTGTTATAGAAAGCGGTGGCGGCCAGACCGTCCCAGCTTTCCTTCACGGTATCAATATTGCGCTTCAGGCTTTCCAGTTCGGTGGACAGTTCTTCCGCCTTGCCCATCACCTGATTGGCGTACTCCATCAAAGTTTCGGGGGTTACACGAAGTTCAGACATTGCTTATATCCTCCTTAACTATTCGCAATCTTCATCATGTTTGCAGCAGCGGTCCTCAAAACCGTGCTGTCATACGGTTTTTATATGGATCAGCCCTGACCGGAAATACCGCTGGTGAGCTGTTCTTCAGCATCGCGGAAGGTCTGGGCAGCCTGCACGATGGCCTCGCCCAGGTCGCGCACGATCTGAGGCAGCGCATCCAGAGATTCTTTGGTGGTTTCGTAGTTGGACATGTAGGCAGCGTTAGCCAGGCCATCCCAGCAAGCATCGATTTCACCAATCAGCTGAGCAATGCTGGTCAGCAGCGTTTCAAAAGTGTCGCCGGTGTCGGAGATCTGATTGCCGAGGGATTCCAACTGTTCGGGGGTAAGTCTGATCAATGCCATGTGAAGAACTCCTTTCATCATTAAGAACTAACATTTTATATGATTTCCCATTGGGAAAGCATTTTCCATTGACCGAAGCTGTCAATCGCCTACCGTGAGGCTGTTCATCTCGTTCTCTACGTCGGAATATTTGTCCGCCGCTTCGTTGAGGATAGTGGTCAGGTGATTCAGCAAGTCGCAGTATGCCTGCATACCGATGCGCCACTCGCCCATCATATTGGTGCGGAACTTATCCGCGCCCTGACCGCGCCAGCCTAACGTAATCATTTCATCCACGCTCTTGCCAAGATCATTGGAGATATTGGCCATATCCGTGCTGATTTCCGACAGACGGGTGGCTGTTCTGCGAAGCCTTTCGGTATCAAACATGATGGTATCCGGGGTTTTTGCCACGCAACATCACTCCTTAACCATTCTGACGCAGCTGCATTGCTTTTTCCTGGTCTGCCTTGGCACGAATCAGGTCGCCCTTTCCTTCGTAGACCATAGCGCGGAAGGCGTAGAACTCGGACTTTTCAACCTTCATATCCTCGAAGAACTTGAGTTCATGCAGCGCATCGTTGTACTGTTTGAGACCGTAGTAGCACATCGCACGGTACATATGGGAATCCAGCGCAGACTGAGGATTGCGGATGCTCACCATACGCAGCCTGCGGATGCCTTCTTGATAGGCGACCCTTGCTTCATTTTCGCGCCCCAGATTCTGCATCGCAAGGGGCTTATACATATACGCCACATACAGGGCAGTATCCGCAGCATCCGTTTTCAGCGCTGCTTCCGCGGCGGGCAGCAGCTGATCGTAGCACTTCTTGCTGGCAAGCGCAGCCATCAGCATCGTGCGGGCTTCCACATTCACTTCGTCCGTTTCGGCAGCAACCAGCTTGTTCAGCAGTTCCACAGCCTTGTCCACTTTTTCCGCTGCCAGATACACTTGTGCAAGACGCATTGCGGCATCCTTAAGTACTTCTTCATCCACATGCTCTTTGGCCATGATCGCTTCGCCCATGGCAGATGCTTCTTCATAGCGCCCTTGAACCGCATATACATACATCAGCAGATTCTGCAGCGATTCATCCTCGGGCATGGCCTCCAGGAAGTTGTTAAGCATCGTCTCCGCTTCATCCGGCTTTTTCTGCTCCAGCAGAATGTCCACAGCCAGGTCATAGCCTTCGCGGATATAGGGAAAGCGCTGGATCAGGTCAGTCGCAGCTTCTTCCGCTGCCTCCAGTTTGCCGGAATTCATAAGCAGTCTGGTCCGGCGCACATAATAGAGGGCAGCTTCAGGATCACGGCGGATAGCGCGGGCATAGGCAGACAGCGCACGATCCGTTTCACCCATCATTTCATAACAGTAAGCGGTGTTTGCAGCTACACGAGCTGTCTTTTCGCCGTATTCTTCAGCGCGGGCCAGCTGCTCCAGCGCCTTGCCGAACTCGTTCTGCAGGAAATAAATACTGCCTCGGAAAGCGTAAATGCGGCCATCCTTCTTATCGATCATTTCCGCTTTTTCCAGCTGTTCCAGCGCCTTGTCGTACTGATCCACACCAATGAGCATCTTGGCATAAACGGCATAGGCATCTATGTACATGGGATCCACTTTCTGCGCTTCTTCCATGCGGGCAAAGGCTTCCGGATGCTGACCGGCCATCATCAGCGTTTCCGCCTGACCTACCAGATTCATGGCCTCCAGCCGTTCTGCGCTTTGCATTTCCAGATATTCGCTCATATCAAATCCGCTCCTCGTCAGGTAAAGTTTTGGTAAGGTCTTCCTCTATGGTCAGTCCGGTACGCGCAGCCAGTTCCTGCAGCCACGCATCGCCGCCCTGATAGTACATATGCAGCACGCGGAAGGGAGCCTTGCCCTTGAGCTCCATGTCGCCATCCGTGCGCATGTAGGTATTCACCAACGCCCATTTGACCAGCACCCTGCCGTACACGCACACCGCCTGCAAATTGGGCATGTACACGATGCGGCTGATGCTTTCATAAGGCATGCTCCATTCAATGCAGTTGGCACGCTTTACATCCATTTTCTTTTCATACTTGTCTGTCAGCGCATTCACATCCAGCGTCAGGGTTTCCCGGTACTTGTTGGAAATTTTCCGGTCCACCACATATACGCGCAGATACATAGCGCATCCCAGCGGCAGTACGCCAAAGAGAATGGTCAGAAAGAACACCAGCACATATTCCGCACCGGGGAATACATTGATGCCCGCACCCATACTGCTCAGAAAATAGGGGGCTGACAGGCACGCCCACAGGAATGCCGCTGCGATAAGCGCGGCCAACACGATGTTCACAGGCCGCCGTTTTCTGTTTTCACGAATAAGCGCCTTGCGCACCTGCTTATCCTGAGTAAAGGTCAGTTTACTGCTTGCTGTCATATCTCCTCCGCTGCCGTTGATGTGATTTACATACCGCCCGCAAATGCCATGGCGCTCTGCATGGGCAGACCAACAGGACCGATCGGTTTGATCGACGCAATCAATGTTTCAGGGTGTTCTATCACATAGTTCTGGAGTTTGCCGCCAATTTCCCAGGTCAGGTCTCCCAGATCGCCCCAGGTCCCCAGTTCAATGCCGAAGAGTTTCATATTCGAGATACGGTCGCCGTTATCGTACTTGAACTTGGAAAGATCGTTCGTGCCAAAGATATGCTTAAAGGAAGTCTGCCCCTTGTCAGCCACCTTGAGCGCATCACCCACCAGGGAAAACATTTTTCCGGCGTCCACCTTGAAGGACTTGACGCCCCATTTTTCCATCTGCTTCGTCGGTCTGCCGACGCTCTTGATTTCAAAACCCTCAAGGAAGAATTTGCCGATATCAATACCTGTTTTCTGCCAGTCTCCCTTGAGTGCTGCAGAAAAACCGCTGGTAATGTTTTTCCATGCCTTCAGCGTTTTGGCCAGATCCGCTTTGTCCTTGAAATCCTTGAACTTCGTCAGATTCTTGAAGGAATCCGTGAAACCCTTCTTCAGGTTTTTGCCAAAGTCCTTAAAGCCCTTCTTGACCGCATTCTTCAGGCGCGAAATTACGCCCTTCTGCGTAATGATCTTCTTAAACTGGTAGATCGTATAGCCGATAGAAATGAGCGAAGAAACCATGTCCACAACGTCTATAAGGTTTGCAAATTCGTAGTTCCCCATACGACGCATCATAGAAGCAAAAGTCTCTTTCCCGGAATGATAGGTACTCCTGCTTGCTTTGATTTTATTGCCGTTCTTTGCCTGCGAGTATGCCTCGCTTGCATAGCCCAAGGCAACTGTCGCTGTAGCGAATCCGATGATTGCTGAAAGAACGCCTGCCAGCACCACAATGAACGGGCCAGTTGCCAGAAATGCCAATGCTACGCCGATAGCAGCAGCCACAAAGGCAAAGGTGGCAGCGATCAGCAGAACGGCTTCCTTGCCGCCGTCGTAGCGGTACCATTCTTTCACATCTGCGATCATGTTCTCCCAGCCGGCCTTGATGTTACGGAAAAAGTCCTTCCAGCCTTCCGGAACCAGAGCCCACAATGCTGCAAAAAAACCGGTCTCTTCCTGAATGCCGTACTTCCTCTTGAAGCCGCCCATCAGGGAATTGATCTTGTTGCTGATGGCATTATCAACAGACACAGCATTGTTCTTGACGCTGGTGATATTCGACTTGTAAGTCGAAATGGCGTCCGCATGCTTGGACAGATCGCTCTTTTTCTGCGATATCTGTGTAGACGCTGTACTCAGGTTCGTCGTCCAGCTTCCGCTGTATGAGTTCATTTTTCTCTGAACTTTTGTGTAAATGTCATCGCTGTATTCTTCCAGCTTTTTGACTGCGCTGTCGCATTTATCTATTGCATCTTCCAGCTTGTTGATTTTGATGGTGATCAGCGTTCCCATAATTTCTTCCCCTTCACCACATACTGCTGCAGCCCTCAATCGCTATTATTGGCTTCTTCGCGCTCTCTGGCCAGCGCATCCTTGTAATCGTCGTAATAGTCGTTTTTCTTCTTTTTGGCGTCCTGCTGTTTTTTGACCACAGCATTGTATTCGCGCACCACAGCGTCATACGCTGCGTCCAGCCTGATATCCTCGAGCCCCGCTTTTTCCTTGTAGTTGAGGACCTGATCCTGATTCAGATAGTAGACATTGCCAAGATTCAGCCCGGCTGCCAGCATATTTTCGTGCAGCTTATTCACCTGCTTGGTCACATCATCAGCATCATTTTCCAACGTACCGGAATTGATGGCTTTATAGATATCCTTCAGTTCTTCCGCCTGGTCTTTATAGTCTTTTTCCAGTTCCTTGTATTTTTTATACATCCGGAGGTAGTAACTGCTGCTTGCCATACGGACCCCCTCTTACTTCTCGGCGGCACGGGCTTTGCGGATCTCGTCGGCCGCCTCCTCCAAATGAGCGGCATAGGCAAGCTGTTCGGTATCCTGATAGCCCAAGGCATATATGCTTTCAATCTGCGTATGGTTGAACAGGTAAGTGCGGTCACCGCCCAGGAAACCTTCGGGGAAGGGCAGGCCTACGTAGTCCCATACCATACCGCTTTCCTGCTGCTGCAGAAAACCGATGATCATCATTTTCTTGGTGCTTTCTTTCAGAAGAACCACACTGCCAATGGGAAGCAAACCATGAATTTTCATATGTTACCGCTCCATTCTGTAAATTTTACGCGTTTTCGTATAAACGACCAAACGATATCAGGTCGAACTGATGGGATTATAGATGGGGAACTGGGGCAGTTCCGTCGGCTGACGGTACACACCGACGATGCCGCCAAGATTGGCCAGATCACCTGTATCAAAAAGCTTCCGGGCTGCAGGCTTGATTTCCAGCAAGCCTTCCTGTGCTGCGATCACCACAGGCATCGCCACTTCCACTTCTACATCGGAAACAGCGTCCCTCAGAGCGCGGACGCCTTCCCGGACAATCGATATCTGCGGGAAATCCTCCATCATGCTCCTGACGGCAGGGAGATCGTAAATACACATGCTCTTGAGCATACCCGCTGCGCCGGCACTGTCAAAGAGCTCCGCAGGTTCCAGATCCGCAACCGCATTGTTGAGGCTTTCCAGCAGCTGACTGCTGGCACGGATGTTGTTCACATGGTCATGCACCACTTCTCCGAATTCCCGGAGCCGCTGCTGACTTTGCTGCGTAAACGCTAACGTGTTGTTGATGATATCGTTCAGTATGTCGGGCATTTCCTTCAGCTTGTACCAGATACCGGAACCGACGCTGTGACTGCCGTGGATGATCTCATCAGACTTACGGCTGGCTTCAGTGATATTCAAGCTGAGCAGCGCGCCCTTGGCCAGCAGCCGCTCCAGTATTTCGCGCTGTTCCTGTTCTACGTTCTTCAGACCCAGTGTAGCAGCTATTACCGCGCCAAGCTCGCGCTCAATGGCGTCCGGAGGCATGCGGTACAATGCTGCATTGGTCAGTACCTTCAGCACGTCCGAACCAAGGAACTGCTCCAGACGCTTGCGCTGGGCAGAAGTATTTTCAGCGTGCAGATAAGAACCGTACTTATCGCCGATGGTGGAATGCAGTTCGGCTGCGGCCTGCGCCGCTGTGTAGCCAAAGGAACCTGCCTCCACGGCCTGTCCCAGCTGACCTGCCGCCACAGCACCCAGCTGTTCGGCGACGGCAGGCGTGATTATGGCAGTCTGTGCGCTTTCCATAACCTGATGAGCCACATCCTGAGGCGTTGCGATCATGTCCGCCAATAAGGCAGCGGCAGCCTGTCCCAGCGTGCTGTACATCTCGGGCAAACGCGTCATGGGGCTGGTTTGCAGCACAGCCGAAACAGCCTGCGCTACACAGCGGCCTACCTGCGGCAGCAGTTCCATGCTGCGGTTGACCAGCGCTGCCACGGCGGCACTGGGCATGCAACGGTCCTGCACAGGCAGAGGATTGGCGATCGCCTTGACAAGATCGGGCACCAGGGGGTTAGGCACAACTCTGGACTGCACCGTAATGGGCGTAACACTCCACTCCGCCAGCAGGGGCGTGTATTTTTCATAAGTCAGCGGGCTGACCACGGGCACGTTTTCTGTCACTGCGCCCTGAGTTCCACTGCCATTATTACGGGATTTGCTATCGTTGTGCGCACATTCGCGCAATTGCTGGTCCAGACTGTCATCCGCACCGTAGAACTGCACCTGCACTTCCATCAGGGCATCATAAATTTCACCAAGACCATCATTCAGGTCACTGATGTCACCCCAGATGATATCGATCTGATTCATCAGGGCAGAACGTGCACTGCCTTTCCAGTAGTCCGCAGTACCGAGAATGAGGGCATTAATCTCCTGTGTGTAATCATTGACGGATCTGGAAGCCTTTTCCAGTGCATCGATCGTATTGATTACATACGAGGCATCGTATTGCTTCAAACTGAAGGTCATACTCTTTTTTTTAAAATTATCGGACATAGGATTAGAATTTCCGGATGCAGCCATAGCTTTCACTACTTTCTTCTATTAACTGGAATAGAGGTTCATGGTAAGCAAATGCCACCAACAGGAATATGGAATTATAGAATACAGTGATCTTTTGGTTGTAAACAAATAACGAATGTTATAGTGTGTCTTCTATGCCGGTTGACATATTCCTGTTGGATTTATGTTTTTTTTTCGTTCTTTTTTACTCGTCCGCACGGCAGGTCTTGATCTGCACATATTCGCTGTTGCGGTAGAAGAATGCGTCGCCGGTTTGGATGACATGAGAGAACTCACGGGCCACAGCGGGCGAATAATCCATGATCTTGATGGTATTCATCGCATTCATATACAGGAACGGTGTGCCGCTCTGCACGTACTTGGCAAGTTCTGTAGCCAGGCTGCCCACATGCACATTGGGATGGTCACACAGCAGGAAGAAGACCTTGCACTCTGCCATTTTGGCCACCATTTCATAGGCCTTGCGCGCAGTTTCTTTGTCGCCGTTGATGGCGGCCCAGGGCTTTTCGCCATTGATGATCACGAACTTCAGTTTCCACCTGCGGAGCAGTTCCTCGCGTTCTTCCATATCATCCAGCTCGTACAGCTGTTCCTGACGCTCGGTAATTTCTTCGTACATTTCCGCGATTACCTGACGCACCGTTTCCGTGCTGGTAGTATATTCCGTCACGCAGCTCAGTTCGTTCAGGTCGTTCAGCGCACGCTTGAAGGAGTCGAACACATACGCTTCGGTATAATGAAGCATGATGTTCTTCTGAATCTGCTTAAGCAGCATTCTTGTCACGTTCTTCTTGCCCATCTTGGCACGGCCGGTCACAAACATAATGCCTTGGTCCAGCAGACTGAAGGTTTCGTACTCCACCGTTTTGTAATTCATACCCAGCACCATCTGATAGGGCTGCTTGAACAGATCAGGACGCTGCTGCATGGCGTCCGCCAGCTTCAGCGTATCCGGCACCACGGGGATGACGGGTACATTCACGTGCGCATACATGGCAGCGTTTTCCTTGAGCGCGCTGAGCAGCTTTTCCGAACGTTCCTTATCGGTCATGCTGCGGGAGATCTTTTCTTCGCCGTCCTGCTGTTCCAGCACCGTTTCTTCGTCAATGCACAGGGCAAACTGGGCTTCCAGAATACGCTTGTTCATCAGCACCAGACCGCGGCCGGGATAAGGATTGAACTTGACGCCTCGGCTGCCCATGAGGGATGCGTATTCCGCTTCCTCATTGCAGGTGAAGGTGATGCGGTTGCCAAAGTTGGCCATAATTTTGTAGGACAGAGCGTTGGGGGTATTGCCCGTTACCACCAGGCTGATGCCCACGCTTGCGCCTTCACGGGAAATCTGCTGCAGTACCTCGTCATACTGCTCGTAGTATTCCTTGAAGGTGGCGGCGTTGTCCAACACCAGTACCACCTGGGACATATCCTTCTGTCCCGCCTCCAGATAGGCGCGGAAGGTGCCCACGCCAAAAGAGCGCAGTTTGGTCTTGCGTTCCTGCATCATGCGGGTCAGCATGCGGAACAGGTTGAGCATCTTTTCCTCTTCCTTGAGATGCACAATGTCGCCTACATGCTTTGCATGTTCAAAGGCCAGCAGCGAATCGCTGGAGTCGATGATGTAGAAATTGACTTCTTCGGGAGTATAGCGGGTGATGGCGCTGTACAGGATGGTTTCAAGGGCTGTGCTCTTGCCCATCTGGGAACTGGACATGATGTAGGTATTGGCGTCCGTCAGGTTCATCAGGTAGCTGCCCTGGTCCTGGTTTTCGGGATCGTCATACATACCCACGGGCACCACGACGCCGTTTTCAAAGCTGTGGCTGCCCATATTCAGCGTATCCACCGCCATGCGCTGAGGCAGCGGAGGCATGCAGATGCTCTTGAGCCGCTCGATGCCGCGGGCGGCGCAATGATCGTGCATGTAGGAAACCAGCGCATCCAGCTGGCTTTCCGTCTGGCTGTTATCGGCGCGCTTGGGGGCCTTCTTTTCATACACCAGCTTGCGCTTGCCCCACATGTTCAACTCATGGATCTTGAAGGGACGGGCGCGCTGTGCATCGGCAGAGGGTACCTTGGCACCGCTGTAAGCGGACTGGAACAGGTCAAAGATCTCGTCATTGCCCACCTGCAGATAGGCACGGCCGGGTTCGCGAATCTCTGCAGCCAGCGGGGTTTTGAGCATTTCGCGGCTGTCTTCCTTGGTGGCTACTTTCAGACACATGCGGAAGCGGCTGTTGCTCCAGATCTGCGCATCCACCACGCCGGAAGGCTTCTGGGTGGCAAGGATCAGGTGCACGCCCAGGCTTCGGCCGATACGGGCAGCAGAGATCAGTTCCTTCATGAATTCGGGCTGCTCCGCCTTCAGTTCGGCAAATTCGTCCACCACAATAATCAGGTGCGGCAGGGGTTCTGGCACCTTCACAGGGTCCTTTTTATGCAGCAGGATGTAGTCGTCGATCTTGTTGATGTTTTCAAACCGGGCAAAAAGCGCCTTTCTGCGTTCCAGTTCGGCACGGATAGATTTGAGAGAACGGTCGATTTCCTTGCCGTCGATGTCCGTAATTACGCCGGCCAGATGAGGCAGGTTTCTAAACTGCTTGGCCATGCCGCCGCCCTTGAAGTCGATGAGCAGGAAAGTCACTTCGTGGGGATGGTAATGGGCAGCCATACTGATAATGTAGGTCTGCAGCAGTTCGGACTTGCCAGAACCCGTAGTGCCGGCCACCAGACCGTGGGGGCCGTGGGCCTTTTCGTGCAGGTCCAGTGATACCATGGCATTCTTGCTCTTTACGCCCATGGGTGCTGCCATGGTCTGATCAATGCGGGCACGGCTCCAGTTGCTGTTCAGGTCCACTTCTTTTGCGTTTTGGATCCCCAGCATCTGGTAGAGGGAAATGTTCTTGACCATCTGCTCTTCCAGCGTGGATTCCACTACATGCACATTGCAAAGCTTGGATACCAGTTCGCCCATGCGTTCATCCAGGATAGGGGTGTAGGTGAATTCAAACTTCTTTTCGCCGTTCAATACATGGAACAGGCTGCCGTTGGAGCCCAGGCGGTCCAGCAGCACCATCTGATTGCTGCCGCGGGGGATGCGTTCTTCGTGTTCATCCATGAACACGAAATGCACGCCCAAGCGGCTGCACATTTCAAAGTACTGGGAAATGGGATGGTTGCGAATCATGTCGATGCGGTAGACGAATACCACGATATGTTCATGCCATGCAGTGGCTTCTTCAACGCTTTCGCGTTCGGACAGAAGCTTGTAGAGCGCTTCCAGATGCAGCTTGGTGCTTTCGTCATCGCACATGATGGTTCGCAGCGTGGTGTTTTCCATTTCGCAGTTTTTGATCCAGCGCAGCCAGGAGAACTGCTGCTGGTCTTCTTCGCTGATGACGAAATACAAACGCAGTTCCTTATAATACTGGCGCACCATCATGTCGCTCACCATTACTTTAGTGAACTCATATAGCCACTTTCTGGGGCCGATGATGCCCATGCCGTTGGCATCGCCCAACCGGGCTACGATAGGGGCATTGCTGAGGAATTTGTATTCATCGACCGTTTCCTGAGCCTTGTCCTGCAGTTCGTCGTCCAGTTCCTTGTATTCGGGAATGTTGGTATGCACCTGAATAACGGCTTCCTTTTCGCCGCTGCCCAGACGTACATCCAAGAAGTCAGCGTCTTGATAGGAACGGTCAAACAGGCCTTTGTCAAAGTTGCGGACGATGTTCAAGTTATCTTCCGGAGAACGGTAGATGCGGTTGAGGATGCGCAGTTCGTCCTGACGGCGCAGCTTGATCTCCTCGATTTTGTTCTGGATATAAGCATAGTACCGCTCTTTGCGGGTACGCTCCTTTTCCTCGCGTTTTTTCTTTTGATCGGCGCGGGTAAAGAAACTGACTACGATGGACAGGGACATGGTCACCACGGAATAGAGCACAAAGGTGCCGCTGCTGCCCGAACCCATGAAGCCGCGCAAAATGATCAGCGCCGCCAGGGTAATGATGGGCGGCAGCGTTTTGAGCAGCACATTTTCCTTGAGTTCTTCTGCTTTCTTGCTGGGAGGAAGCACCTCGATCTTTTCCATTTCCACCTGATGCTGTACACGGGTGCTGCGCAGGAAAAGAGGATATTCCAGCGCCGGGTTATGAGCGGCAGCCATGATGGCCGTCAGCCCCTGAGTCTGGATGGGCAACGCGGCATCCATATACAGACTGTCGCCGTTGAAGTAGAACAGGGCATCGCCTACGCAGAAGAAGTCGCGGGGGCGCAGCCGCACAGAGGACGTCACCCGGGTGTTGTTCACATATACGGGATAATCGCCCTGACTGCGGATCAGCGTCCAGACGCCGTTTTCATTGCGCAGGTGAACCATTTCGTTAGCTGCGACAGGTGTTTTGATGCACACTTCACAGCCGTTCTGCCCGCCGATTTTCACATACTGATGGTCGCGCAGCATGACGCAGCGCTCCAGATTGGCCTTGGTCACGTCAAAAATGCGGTGCGCCTGTACGGAAAGCACGGCGTCCATCTTCTGCCCCTGAATGCTGACCAGCGAAAGGCTGAGCCCGTTTTCCACGGTGCAGCGGTTCAACGTGGCGCCGCCCGGCTTACCGTCCTGAAAAAAGCCCAATTCCGCGGAGGAAAAGTTCCAGTGGTCGCCGCTGCGGTACAGCGCGCATTCAAATAATTCGCCCTCCCCCACAATGGGACCAAGGTCGATCTGCACGCCGGGTTTGGTGCCCATCTTCAGCGGGCTGATGGTTTCATCTGTAAGCGTCAGGGTGCGTACGCCCATTCTGCCCTGCAGCAGAATACTGTACTGCTTTTGCTCCATATTAAGCCCTTCCCCTCTCCTGTATGGTAAACATGCCGCCTGCTCAGCGGATAAAATGCAAAATGGTGCTGTTGCCCAGACGATAGTCCGACAGCTTGTGGTCGCCCTTGATCAGGGCATAGGGGTTTTCTGCCTGCAGGTATACCTGCTCGCTTTTGTTCATGTCGATGCCAAGGTTGTAAGTGTCATTCAGCGCATCAATCAGTTCCCGGGCGGTAATGAACAGCGGGATTTCCAAATCCACACTTTGTCCGGTCACAGCGTTGCGGAATTCAACCACGATGGTATCCATAATGCCCTCCCTGATCAATACGCGTCCGAATGGACGACAAATTTGTAGCGGTGCGCCAGCACGATCTGGTCGCCGGGATAGACGGGATACTGCCTGTCAGGCTGCAGCAGCACGCCGTTGAGTTCGGTACCGTTTTTGCTGCCAAGGTCGGTGATATAGTAGCTGGCATTGCCGTGGCGTTCCACGCAGGTGATCTTGCAGTGTCTGCGGCTCACGCCCCGGAAGGGCAGCGGCGCCAGACAGCTCTTTTCGTCGGCACCGATGATCTGCTCCCGGGCCCGGATGGTAACTTCCACGCGCTTGGCCAGGTTCACGCTCTGCAATTTGATGCGTACGTCAAACACCGGCAGCAGTTCAGGCGCGTCCGGCTCCGGCGCAGCTTCCTTTTTGCGGATCAGGTACTGGAAAAAGCCTTTTCTGTACAGCCATACAGCGCCTACCACCAGCATAAGCAGATAGAAAAACAAACCGATTCCACCCAGCAGGCTGCTGATGAACAGACCGATCAGCACGCTGAATACCATCAAGACCCCAAGCACTGCATAGGCTCTGCCTGTCGTCAAGCTGATTTCCTTTTCCTGGGCTTCTTCTTCCTGAACAGGATCAGGCTTTGCTGCCTGCACACTTTGGCGCACAGGCGCACGGTCAGGGGATGCCTGCCGGGGCCGGGGCGCTTCCTGCCGCCTTGCGGGCGGGGCCGGAGGCGCAGCGGGCGCTTCGCCCTGGGTGGGCTGGTCCGCACCTACATGTACAGGAGCAGGCGCCTGTGTGGCTTCATCCATGCCCATCGCAACGGGCGCCTGTGTGGCTTCATCCATACCTACGGCAATACCGCTGGTAAACGGCGGCGCGGCAGGAGCCTTTGGCGCAGCGTACGCCGCCTTTTCCGCATAAGCGGCTATGGGTGCGGGCTGCATGGCAATGTTGTGGTTCTGTGCACGGATCACGGGCTGCTGAGGAGTCTGCTGCACGGGCGCAGTAAACTGCGGGATCTGAGTGAATACAGGATGTGTAGCGCTTGCCTGCATGGCGCCCACCTGCTGCTCAGTCACGCTTTCGCAATGCAGGCACAGCATGTTGACTGTTACATAGGGGTCCGCAATCATTTCACGCAGACGCCGTACTTTTTCATCTTCGGAAGGAGGACGCTTTTTTTCCAGCTGACGTAGCTGCTCCAGCAGCTTATCCGCACTCTGTTGTCCATCTGCATCCGAAAGGACCACAGGCGTATAGAGCAGACTCACCTGATCGTTTTCCTGCACAAAAATGCTGTGCAGGTCCATCTCCAGGCACTCACGGCGCAAAACGGCGCTCTTGTCCACTTCCCGGATGGCCGCAAACAGCCCGCGCAGCAGTGCATAGCCTGTGCGGTCATCCGCCTGCGCCAGATATTCGCCGAACACGCGCAGGTTCTGCACATCCGCCGTCAGCGTCACCTGTTCTCCGGCAACCTCGGCGGACAGGGGCAGCAGTCCCCTGTCCGGAAATTCGTTGACCTGCGGGAGTGCTTCGGGCATATATTCCCGTTTATCCAGCGTTAGCACACACGTCTGGCCGAGAGATATGTTCCATTCCATTGTAGCAGCAACTCCTTTAGTTCTGTCTTTTTTGCTTCCGTCAGCCCAATACTACGACCACGCGGTGCTTGCCCAGCAACAGTTCGGAACCGGACTGCAGCATGCGTTCGCCGTGCTTCACCATTTCGCCGTTGACATAGGTGCCGGCGGAAGAAGTGTCTGCATAATACAGTTCTCCGCCGCGGCAGATGAATTCGCCGTGCTGGCGGGACATGGACAAATCCTGCTGGTTGAGGATCACGTCGCGGTCAGAACCGCGGCCGATGGTCAGCGGACGGTATTCTTCCATGGTATAAGTGTAGTCGTGTACAGTGCCCATATAGGTTACGGACAATGTGATATGCCAGCCGTTTACATTGACGCTGGTAGGCAGATCCTTGCCGCTGACGATGCTGCTGCCGAAGTCTTCGGTGACGGGATCCTGCTTGATTTCCACACCGGCATCATTTTTGTTCTGCGAGGCGTTTTTACTCCGCTTGCCGGCTTTGATTCCCTTCTTGCCCTTGGGGAACAGAATCAGAAGCAGTACCAGCGCCAGACACAGTACAACGCCGAAACTGCACAGCACCCACACGGGGATGGCCAGGGAAGCAATGTTGATTTTCTTGACCAGTTCGCGGCGCAGCGTTTCGATCATGGATGCGTCATTATAATCCTTGATGGTATCGGAGAATACAAAACCCTGCAGCGCTACGGATGCGCCCTTTTCGGCGGAGAAGCCGTTGTGTTTGCACATCAGATCCTGTGCTGCCTGCGTGGCTTCATCAAATGTGCCCGTCTGGTATTCGCCTGTCAGGTAACCGGTTTCTTTCAGGCGCAGCTGATAGCGGCTGACATATTCATCCTGCTGCATGGGTTCAAGATCAATATATTCGGGCGTGGCGGTGGGGGCGGGGGTGGCGGTAGCGGCTGGAATGGCGCCGGGCAGCATCAGCAGCGTCCAGGCATCCACGCTCATACCGTCGCGGGGCTGCAGCCCGTTGTTGGAGCAAAATGCGTTTACGGCCTGCCACATGGTGGTATCAAATACGTTGTCGCGAATCATATTGCGGTCCATGTAATACAGATTCGCAAGTGCATATTTGGCCTGCGTCACTTCCTCGCCGCTGTCGCCAAGGAGGAACTTGATGGTGGCGTCGCGGGGTTCTGGCGTAGGTTCGGGCGTAGCAGTGGGAGCCGGCGTGGCAGTGGGTTCAGGGGTGGCGGTGGGCGCGGCAACGCCGGTGCCGGAAATAAGCATATTCCACGTCTGGTGGGTCACGCCGTCGCGGACAGGCAGGCCGTTGCGCCGGTTGAATTCGTCCAGAGCCAGCTGCGTATTGGTGTCCAACACGCCGCTGTCCAGGGTATCGGGCGCGTAGTACAACTGGCGCAGGAAGAACTGCACCTGACGCACGTCTGCGCTGTCAGCGCCGGGATGAATAAAAATTTCAGGGTCGGGGGTTGCAGTGGCATTCGGCACTGCATAGCCGGATACCAGCGTATTCCACGCGGCAACGCCGATACCGTCTTCATATTTCGCAAGGCCGTTCATATCACAGAAGCGGTTAACGGCTACCATTGTTTCGGCGTCAAACTGCTCGCTGTTGACGTTTCCTTCAAAATAGTACAGGTCTGCCAGCAGCTTTTTCATGTAGGATATATCGCTGCTGGAGGTGTTGACTGTCAGCTTCACAGGGTCTTCCGTGGGTGCGGGGGTAGGTTCGGGAGTGACAGCGGGTTCGGCGGTGGGTTCGGGAGTGGGTGCTGGCAGACTTCCGGCTGCAAAGAGAACGTTCATGCTGTCCAATTCGGCCTGGGCTGCATGAGACATGCAGCTGAGCGTATGGGCAGCGGCATAGTTTTCAGCGCCGTCGTAAAGTGCGCGGATGTCAAGCGATACGCTGGACACATTTCCGGTAAAGGAAGCAATGCTGCCTACAGCCTGCTTGATCTGGTTTTCCAGATCCTTGGAAGAAGTATCCAGCACGGTGCCAAAGCCGCCTGCGGCAAGTGCTGTATAGATCATTTCGCTGCGGCCCTGTTCGGAACTTTTCTCCTTGGAGCCTTCGTACACGGAACGATACAGCGCGATGGAAATAATCGGCGTGCGGCCTGCGCTGCTTTCTGCCTGACGGACGATATCGCTCTGAGTCATGGATCCCTGAGAAATGCCGTCAGAAATAGTTACAATCACTTTCTGCCGGGGCACGCCGCCTACGTTCTGGGTACCGGAGGCGCATGCTGCGCTGAGGGTTTCATACAGATAGGAGGTGTCTTCATCCAAAGCGCCCGAACTGGTCAGGTACGCATTGGCACTTACCTTGTCCATGAACTGTACGGCGGAATTGCCGTTGTCGGTAAAAAGGATAGCCACTTGGGACTGTTCGGGCAGCATGGCCAGTACACCGCTGACCACATTCTGCACCGTAGAGTAATGAATCCACTGGGAGTAGTAGGCACTGCGGTCCAGCACAAAAATATAGGCTACCTGATTCTGGTTTACTTGTGTGCCTTCTACAACAGGTACTTCTTTTCCATCCACGCGGAAACTGAGCCCCTGCAGAGCAGGTGCTGTAATTCCGGCGCCGGAAGCGTCCTGTGCGCGGAAGGTCACAGTCAAAGTGCCTGCGCTTTCATTGGCGTAAGCGCCCATGAAATGAAGAGAAGATGCATCCTGCGCAAAGGCAGACGTGCAGATGAACAGCATCATGCACACAGCCGCAAAAGCGGCGATCCATTTGGTCAGAGTCTTTTTACCCTTCATATAAAATCCCTCATTCTGCAGCACACGGCTGCCGTTTATCCTGTCAGGGGTCAACCCTGTGTGGTTTCGCTTTCTCCGCCTTTGTCCATCAGCACATGCAGGTTTTTCAAATCCTGTTCCGTCTGAGGCGGAAGGGAGGCACTTGAAATATCGCCTACAATGCAGGTTATATTATCCTTGCCGCCTGCTTCCAGCGCCATTTCTGTAATGATGCGGCAGCATTCTTCGGGCGATGCGTTCCCTGTGAGTACCTCTTCCAGCACTTCAAAAGGGATCAGGTCCGATGCGCCGTCACTGCAGATAAAGAAACGGTCGCTGTTGCACAGGGAAAAGGAACGGGCGTAGACAAAGTTTACCGGCTGGTTGCGGCGTGCCATGCCAAGATATTGGTTGATGATATTGCCCATTTCATGTTTGCGCGCCTGTTCGCGGGTGATTTCACCCCGCAGCATCTGGGTGTATACCTGCGTATGGTCCATGGAGATCTGCACCAGCTTGCCCATGCGCACCATGTATACGCGGCTGTCGCCTACGTTGGCTACACGAACTACATCCCGATCCAGCATCAGCAGCGCCAGCGTGGTGCCCTGCTTTTTTCCTTCGCCTGTTTTTTGGGTATCTTTCCAGATCATTTCCGATACACGGGCACAATGCTCGCGGATCATTTCTTCTGCATGGGCGTTGCCAAGAGGCTTATACAGCCTGCGCAGAGCGCGGGTGGCAATCAGTGAAGCGCGTTCGCCACGGTTAAGCCCGCCCATCCCGTCGCACACGGCGAAAAGATGAGTTTTTCCGCGGAAATGGTGTGACAGACGAACGCCGCCGTTCACTTCTTGCATGCGCATCATATCGCCGTTGAAAAACAGATTATCCTCATTATTGGTTCGAACACAGCCCATATGGCTGATGGCAGCGGCATTGACATATACCGCAGCCGTGGCACCCGAAACTTTCATAAGGGTGTACTCCTTTATTCCTGCCCTCACGACATCCTGTTGCCCGGAGAGGGCGTATCCGTATACATGGCAGCATTTATTTTCCGGAGACCTCAACCTGCTCCTGTGAAGAGTTGTCTTGCGCCGATGTATCCTTGCCGGAGGCTTGGGTGGTGGCAGAGTCTTCATCCGCAGGCTCGGGAGTGGCTATTTTAGTGGGTTTAGCCGTAGGCTCCTTAGTGGGCTTGTCGGTAGGCTTCTGGGATGGCGCATTTGTGGGTTCATCCGCAGGCTCGGGAGTGGCTATTTTAGTGGGTTTGACCGTAGGCTCCTTAGTGGGCTTGACGGTAGGTTTTGGGGATGGCGCATTCGTAGGTTTGTCCGCAGGCTCGGGAGTGGCTATTTTAGTGGGTTTAGCCGTAGGCTCCTTAGTGGGGTTGTCGGTAGGCTTTGGGGATGGCGCCTTCGTAGGTTCATCCGCAGGCTCGGGAGTGGCTATTTTAGTGGGTTTAGCCGTAGGCTCCTTAGTGGGCTTGTCGGTAGGCTTTGGGGATGGCGCATCCGTGGGTTCGTCCGCAGGCTCGAAGACGGGTTCCGGAGTTGGTTCTTCTGTGGGCTCTTGAGTAGAATCCATGGTTGCGTAAGGGAGTCCCGGCTCTTCAGGCTGCTGGCCGATTCCGGTCAAGAGGAAAACGCCTAACGCCAGCAATAGAATCAGTACCAGCCAACCGGGCCATGTCTTTTTCAGCGGTGCACGGTATCTGCGTTTACGGGGAATAGGCGGGATGGGCAGGGCGTTGATGGTCATCAGCGGCTGTCTTTGCTGATCGCGGAAATAAATCGGTGTATCTATCAGTGCTGCAGCCTGTTCTGAGGGAGGCAGCAATGGCGACAGGGTATAGATGCGGTACACTGTGTTGTTCATTGCAAAAGCGTCGCTCAAAGCAAGGCCGCGGTCTTCCGTATTTTCCAGAAACAAACGGCATGCCATTTCATAATGCTGTTTCTTCTGTACCACTGCACGGGGGTCACCCGGCCGGCGGCCCACTACCGTAAAGGGAAAAAACTCCTCCATGAGTACGGGAGTATCCGTCTCTGTATTCAATGCAGCATAAAACTGCGCCTGTCGGCTTTGACCGACCAAGGCGCCAACACGGTAACTTTTCAGCAGCATATTGGGCGATAGCGCAGTAGGTGATGTGCGGTATTCTCTGGATTTGAAATGACAAAATATACATTCTGCAGTATTGGGTACGTTTCTCATGCACCCCAGGCAATAATGCACAGCCATTTGGATCCCTTCCTTGGGTTGATATTGATCTGTTCAATCTGGACAGCATATGATATTGATTTATTATTCAAAATTTATTATACACATATCGATGTTACGCGTTTATAACCGGTTTGTTACAAAAAGTGCAAATGTATGCTATTTGTCTTGTGTGCCTTGTTTTTTCGTTGTTTTACATTGCGGCTCATGCTATAATATAAGACCATTATTGGCTTTTTGTTATATTCCGAAAGACTTTACATATAATGCCCATTTCGTTGGGCGGGGAAAGGTCAACTGGTTATGAGCAACAAGAACCACGGTCTGTACTGCTACGCATGCATGAGTCAAATAAACGCCGGGGATAGCGTATGTCCTCATTGCCATGCTTCTGTACCTTACTGTGCGCAGGACGCACGGCCTCATGATCTGCCTTGCGGTGCCAAACTGCGGGACCGTTTTGTAGTGGGCCGCGTCATTGGCCGCGGCGGATTTGGCGTGCTGTATTTGGCTTATGATGAGCATATGCGCACTACCCGTGCGATCAAGGAATTTTTTCCTAAAAACGCTGTGCGCAACAGGGAAACGCTGGCATTGGAATACGACCTTCTGGAAATCCAGACAGATATGGAAAAGAGCCGTTTTCTGGAGGAGGCGCGGTTGCTGACTGCATTGCAGGATATGCACATTCCCAACATCCTGCGTGTATTTGATGAATTCGAAGAAAACAATACTTCCTACATTTTGATGGAATATGTGGACGGTACCAATCTGGACAATTACCTTCAGGAGAAACTGAATGGGAAAATGCCCTGGCGGGAGGCCGTGGAAGTGATGCAGGTGCTTCTGGATGCTGTGGAGCAGCTGCATAAAAACGGTATTATCCATCGTGATATCAGCTTGAGCAATGTAATGCGCCGTTCGGATGGCCGGCTGTGCCTGATTGACTTTGGTTCTGCATGGCAGATGACCTCGCGGGCGGATCCTTATACATCCCGCAAACCTGCCTATTCACCCCGAGAACAGTGGGAGAACGGACCGCAAGGCGTGTATTCCGATATTTATGCGCTGGGCGTGTGTCTGTTTAAGCTGATTGTAGGCGGTTTGCCTAAGGATGGCCATGGCGACGGTTTGCCGCTGCTGCGCAGTCAGGCCACTCCTGAAACAATTCCTGAGTGGCTGGAAACTGCTGTCAGCACAGCTACGCAGGTGGATCCTAAAAAACGCTATGCATCCTGTGCCGAATTCAAACAGGCTTTGCGCCGCGCACCCAGGCATTCAAAGAACAAAGTGCTGCTGTCGGCATGTCTGCTTGCTGTACTGGCAGTGGGTTTTGCTATTGGGGGAGTGCATCTGCTGACGGGCGGTTCCGGCGGTGTCCGTCAGGTACAGAAGGCGCTTACTGCCATGGGCTACCTGAAAGCCAATAAGCCCAGTGGAGAATTGGATCCCGAAACTCTGCTGGCCATGAAAGCCTTCGGAGATGAATTTGGCGTTGCCTACACAGGCGAAATGAACAGTGAAATGGAAAGCGCCATTCTCAATGCCGTGCAGGGAAACGGCAAAAACCTGTTTGGTGTGGATAGGGATATTCAGCTGACCACCTACCACGCTTCTGCCACTGCCGATATGAATGCGCCCAATAAAGGTGTTACTTTCTCCACGCTAAGCGCTATCAATACCGAGAACGCCGGCAATGCTTTCCTGCGCATCGGTAATTTGGATATCCGTGAAAAGGGCATGTATACCTTCTCTGCTGATGTTCGTGCACTGGATGATGTAGATGTCAAGCTGTCTCTTTGCGGCAATGAAGAAGGCGAAACAGTCCACATTACCAGCAAGAGTACCCGCATTTCTGTTTCCATGAACTGCACCGATATCGGGAACGGTGCTTCTGGTTATGTGGACTTTTTCGGAACGATCGACGGCCAGAACATTCTGTACCTGTTCAATATCAAGGTGGAAAAGGGCAGTACGGCTACTGACTGGAGCAGTCCGGAACCTGCGACCCCTCAGGTTGTTACTGTAACGCCCAGTGTAAGTGTGCAGGAAACAGACACGCCTGAGCCTGGCGATGTAACCGACAGTGTAACCCAACAGCCTTCTGTCAACCGGAATCTTTTCGGTTTCAATAAGCAGATTACCCTTTCCGCTCCCAGCGGAGGTTCTGTTTACATGAACAACGGTGTTAACGGGCTGATCTTCTTCACCGATGAAAACGGTGCTGACGGTACGCTGCTGCGCATCGAAAACCCCGGTATGACGGAAATGGGCTTTTATACCTTCAGTGCGGATGTGGAGGCTTCCTGTGAAGCGGAGATTTCCGTGAGCCTGTGCGATGCCATGCCTGCCCAGCAGTTCAGCGTTTCCAATGTTAAGCGGCGCATTGAAGTGACTGCTAACTGCACTCAGTATGTGGGAGATGGTACCTATACCGGCTTTGTTTCCATCAGCGGCAGCATTGCACCCCAATGCACGCTGCAGTTTTCTAACATTAAAATTGAGCAGGGAAGCACGGCAACCGAATGGTCTATGGCACCGGAGGATGATCCCAATGCCCTGCCGGTCGATACGCCTGTGCCTGCTGAATCATCCGTTCCTGCGGATACCTCCACGCCTGAGCCCACGCCCGAACCCACGGCAACGCCTGTGCCTGAAGTGCACGGGGATGGTGTGAACCTGTTTGGATTCCTTAACGGTGTGGAGAGCCTTTCGTTTGCAGACGGCGTCATATCTTCGGAGCAGCAGTTGAATGGTGTGTCATTTACGGGCGGCAGCAATGATTCTGCCACGACGTTCCTGCGCATCAGCAAACTGAACATGACAGAGGAAGGATACTATACTTTCAGCGCCAATGTGCGTGCTTCGCAGGAAGTGACCGTTTCCTTTGATATGTGCGATTCGGAGATGCTTACCTTTACTGCTACGCCTGCCTGGCAGCATATTTCCTTCTCGACATACTGTACCAACTATGTTTCCGCTTCGGAAGCCAACGGTTTTGCGGATATGTATGGCCTGATAACGGAAGGCAAT
>JAFYLS010000088.1 GCA_017550035.1 Clostridia bacterium | reverse complement strand
GAAGGATGCGCTGCAGTGCCTGAGCCATTATGACGAAGAAACTGCCCAGTCCATTCATGAGGCGGAAGACAAGACCGACCATTATGAGGACTTGCTGGGTACCTATCTGGTCAAGCTTTCCAGCCGCCAGATCGGTGAAAACGAAAGTGAAGAAGCCGCAAAGCTGCTGAAGGTGATCGGCGACTTCGAACGCATTTCCGACCATGCCGTGAACATTCTGGAAAGCGCCGAAGAAATGCAGGAAAAGAACCTGCAGTTCTCCGAAAAGGCGCAGCACGAGCTGGCTGTGTTTATCGGCGCACTGACCGAAACGCTGGATCAGGCCCGTTACTCCTTCGTGGAAGACGATCTGCAGGCTGCTTTCAAGGTTGAACCCCTGGAAGAAGTGATCGACAACCTGAAGGAAAAGCTGCGTAAGCGCCACATCAAGCGCCTGCAGCAGGGTGAATGCTCCATCGACGTGGGCTTCGTGTGGACCGACCTGCTCACCAACTTTGAACGCACTTCCGACCATTGCTCCAACATTGCCGGCTGCGTCATTGACGTGAAGCACCACAACATGAACATGCACGAAACGCTGCGTGAGACCCGTGCGGACAACGCCGAATACAAGGCGCTGTACGACGAGTACAAGCAGAAGTACGCAGTGTAAAGAAAACTGCAAACAAAAGCCGACCCGGACGAAAAGTCCGGGCCGGTTTTTTGTGTATTAGAAAAGCAAACATGTTTCCGTTGTGGGACGGCGTTTTTGTCACGCCGATGAGGCCGAAAGGAAGTGGCGAAGCAAATTTGCCTTGCCGCGGACAGGAAACATGTCGGGAGACGGAAAAATGGTCTGGTCCAACATGGTCGAAAGGAAGTGGCGAAGCAAAATTGCCTTGTCGTGGACAGGAAACATGTCGGGAGACGGCGCTTTGGTTGCGCCAACACGGTCGACAGGAAGTGGCGAAGCAAAATTGCCTTGCCGCGGACAGGAAACATGTCGGGAGACGGAAAAATGGTCTGGTCCAACATGGTCGAAAGGAAGTGGCGAAGCGAAATTGCCTTGCTGCGGACAGGAAGCATGTCGTGAGACGGCGCTTTGGTTGCGCCAACACGGTCGAAAGGAAGTGGCGAAGCCACCCACTCAGCCCTTGTAGGCGACGGCGTCGATCTGGAAGAGAATGCCTTCGCGGATGAAGTCGCTGGTAAAGGCTTTGCGGGCGGGGTATTTGTCGCCAAAGTACCGGCGGATCACGTCGGGCAGCAGGTTCAGATCTTCAATGTTTTTGAACAGGCAGTCCATCTGCACCACGGAATCAAGGCCCAGTCCCAACTTTTCCAGGCGCTTTTTCAGCAGTTCAAATGCACCGGCCATCTGTTCCTCGGCGGATTTTCCTTCGTTGCCCATGCAATAGGCGATATACACAAAATCACCGGCTTCCACGATGGTGGAATCCGCCCAGAATTCATTTACTTCAACACGATTGATCCCTTTCATATTTCATTCCTCCGTTATTGAACAATGGTATGATGTGATGTCAATATAGCATGAAGCGATGGAGAATACAAGCATCAAAAAAACACCCTCCATGGGGGAGGGTGTCTGAAAAAATGATTTGTGTGAATCCTGCGCGGGCAAAATCCTTGCGTTAGCGGGCCTGCATGGTCACCAGTTCCCAGGCCAGCACGCCGACCTGCGCGGGCAGGGACATGGTCATGGCGCCGTTGTGCCACACCTGAATCAAGTCATTTTCGGCAGGAGCATCCATGCCTTCGGGCAGGCGGCAGAGAATGTCGCCCTGTTCCACCGTTTCCAGCAGCACGCCGTCTTCGGTGACTTCCTTCACGGTGCCGATGAGGGGCAGCTGCTCGGTCATATCCTGCACGAAAACCTGACCGTCTTCGGTGACGGAGATCATGTACACTTCCTGCTTGGCCACAAATTGTTCGGCAGGCTTACCGTACTGCAGAACCACAATGGCTTCGCCGGGATTGTCGGCGGAGAATACGAAGTCGGTGAAGCCGTATTCATAGTGCATGGACTGAAGGGATACGGTGTCGGAGTTCTTGATCTGGGGAATTGCGATAAAGCCATCGGCTACGGTGCCTTCCAGGGAAAGATGAACCTTCACGTTTCTGGGAATGATGACTTCCTTTGTTTCTGCCGTGTCTTCGGCCAAAGCCAGGGAGAACATCATCATCAGAGCCAGAATAAGGGCAATCATTTTTTTCATTGTTTGGGTACCTTCCTTTCAATCGGGTTACACAGATATAGACGAACGGTATGAAAAAAAGTTCCCGGTTTTCAAAAAAATATTTTCATTTTTTCCAAACCTGTTTCGGTTGGATGGGAGAAAAGCAATTTCTTCTATATATAATGTATGTGTACCGTCTTTTTTTCGGCTTTTTGGTTTGGAACGGGTTGTTCCTCTTGCCTTGCGGAGCCTGGGGCGGTATACTAAAATGTAAAGCATAAATGACAGAAGTTTCTGCGGGATAAGGAGATGCAGCTGCATGACGGATGAAAGACTGGAAAAAGCCAGAGCCATCATCAATGAAGTGGACGCGGATATGGCGCGTCTGTTTGAAAAACGCATGGAAGCAGCTGCACTGGTGGCGGCTTATAAACAGGATCATCACCTGCCCATTCTGGATGCAAAGCGGGAGGAAGAAAACATTGCCCGCAACAGTGCATTGATTGCGGATGAAACCCTGCGCCCCTATTATGAACATTTTCTCCGGGATGTGATGAAGGTAAGCCGCATGTATCAGCAGCGCCTGATGGAGGAAAAGGAATGAAGTACGGCTGCATCGGCGAAAAACTTTCTCACAGCTTTTCTGCGGAAATCCATGGCATGCTGGGCAACAGTGAATATGAACTGAGGGAAATTGCGCCGGAAAATCTGCCTGCGTTTATGGAAAAACGGGAATTCTGCGCCATTAATGTAACCATTCCCTATAAGCAGGCGGTGATGCCCTTTCTGGATGAAATCAGCGAAGATGCCCGGCTGATCGGTGCGGTGAACACCGTGGTAAACCGCGGCGGCAGGCTCTTTGGCTATAATACGGACTTTGGCGGTATGAAACTGCTGCTGGAAAAACTGCTGAAGGAGATGGGCCTTTCCCATTTGGCGGGAAAGAAAGCACTGGTGCTGGGCACGGGCTGCACGGGAAAAACGGCAGAGCATGTACTGAAAGCGCTGAACTGCACTCAAGTGGTGAAGGTGAGCCGCACCGGGAAAGACGGCGCCGTGACTTATGAGGACATGTACCGGGATCACACGGACGCCGAATGGATCATCAACACCACACCGGTGGGGATGTACCCCCATGTGGACAGCGTGCCGGCGGATGTGAATGCGTTCCCGCGGCTGCTGGGCGTGTTGGACGCGGTATACAATCCGCTGAGAACATGCCTTGTGCAGCATGCCCGGGAAAAAGGCGTGAAGGCCGAGGGCGGCTTGTATATGCTGGTCATGCAGGCAGTTCTGGCGGCGGAGATCTTTTTTGACCGTCCCATTTGCAGGGAACTGGCAGAGGAAGTATACCGGAAGGTTTTGCGGGATAAGGAAAACATCGTGCTCATCGGCATGCCGGGCAGCGGCAAAAGCAGCGTGGGCAGGTTTCTGGCTTCCCGTCTGGAAAGAGAACTTACGGATACGGATCAAATGGTGGTGGAGGAACAGCAGTGCTCCATTGCCGATATCTTTGCGCAGGATGGGGAAGAGGCTTTCCGCACCCTGGAAACGGATGTGGTCAGGCGCGTCTGCATGACGGGCGGAAAGATCATTTCCACCGGCGGCGGCGCCGTGCTGCGCATGGAAAATGTGCGGTACCTCAGGATGAACGGGCAGCTTTATTTTCTGGACCGGGATCTGAAATTGATTCGCCCCACTGCCTCCCGTCCTCTTTCCGCCACACAGGAGGAACTGGAAAAGAGATACCGGGAGCGTTATCCCATTTATACCGCTCTGTGCGACAGGCATGTGAAAACACTGCCCAGGCAGGCAAAAACGGCGGCGCTCATTGAAGGGATGTTTTTGGAATGAAACTACTTGTTTTGAACGGGCCCAATCTGAATATGCTGGGCATCCGTGAACCGGGGATTTACGGAAATAAGACCTATGAGGATTTGATCAGCCTGATTCGGGACCACTGCGAAATGCAGGATGTGGACGTGGCATTTTTTCAGAGCAACCACGAAGGCGAGCTGGTGGAGAGGATTCAGCAGGCTTATTTTGACAAGGTGGACGGCATGGTGCTGAATCCTGCCGCCTATACCCATACCAGCGTGGCTATTTTGGATGCGCTCAAAAGCGTGATGATTCCCACGGTGGAAGTGCATCTTTCCGACCTGAGCACGCGGGAAAGCTTCCGTCAGGTGAGTTTTGTGCGGGAGGCATGCATCAAAACCATTCAGGGTCATGGCTTTCAGGGTTATCTGGAAGCGGTGGATGTATTGATTGCCTATGTGAAAGGCGAGCGTGCAAAAGTATGATGGTGCAGATTGTGAAAAGCCGGGCGCAGGGTACGGTTCAGGCGCCGGGCAGCAAATCCATGAGCCACCGGCTGCTCATTGGTGCGGCGCTTGCGCAGGGAGAAAGCATCCTGCACAATGTGGAATATTCTCAGGATGTTCTGGCCACCATGGATTGTCTGCGGGCGCTGGGGGCTGAGATTCGCTGCGAAGGCAGTACGGTCCATGTAAAGGGCACGGACGTGCTGCAGGCAGAGCCCAAAACACCCCTTGATTGCCGTGACAGCGCCAGTACGCTCAGGTTTTTGATTCCGCTGGCCCTTTTGTGCGGTAAAAAGGTGCGCTTTACGGGCAGCAAAACGCTGCTTTCCCGTCCGCTGAGTGTGTATGAAACGCTGAAGGAATCTCACAAATTCTTCTTTGAACGGGATGAAGAGGGGATCTGGGTGCAGGGCCCTTTCCAAAGGGGTTACTGCCCGGCGGATGCCTCCATCAGCAGCCAGTTTATTTCCGGACTGCTGTTTGCCATGCCCCTGCTTCAGGCGGAGCGTATGGGCAGCCGGCTGCACATGCGCGGGAACATTGAAAGCCGTCCTTATATTGAAATGACGCGGGATGCCCTGAAGCAGTTCGGCGTCAAGGTATTTCCGGAAGATCCTACGGCTTATGTGGTGCCATCGTCGCAGCATTATACCCCCGGTGAATTCACCGTGGAAGGGGATTGGTCTGCCGCGGCGTTCATGGAAGCGCTTCGGGTGCTGCACGGCAATGTGGAAGTGACCGGGCTCAGTGAAAATTCCCTGCAGGGAGACAAGGTGTGCAAACAGCTGCTTGAACGGCTGCAGGCGGGCCATTGTGAAATCAATTTGTCCCAGTGCCCGGACCTGGGTCCTGTGCTGATCATGGCAGCCGCTGCGCTGCACGGCGCCGTGTTTACCGGCACGCACAGGCTGCGCATCAAGGAAAGCGACCGGGCAAACGCCATGAAGCAGGAACTGGAAAAATGCGGCGGGCGCGTTACGGTGGAAGAAGGCCGGGTGGCGGTGGAAAAAGCACCCCTCCATGCGCCGGACATGCCCATCGATTCTCATCATGATCACCGCATCGTGATGGCCATGAGCGTTCTTTTAACTGTGCTTGGCGGCAGCATCCGGGATGCGGAATGCGTAGAGAAAAGTTATCCCCGCTTCTTTGAGGACCTGGAAAAGCTGCATGTGGTGCTGAGCCGGTCATAAGCGGGAAAAGATACGAGAAGATACGAAAAGATACGAAAAGATACGAAAAAAGGGAAAGAGGTACGGATATGATGCGTACGGACGGATATCCATTGAGCGAAGCAGCCCGAACGGGGCATCCTTTGGATACGGTCATCGTTTGCGGGGAAAGCAGCGTGATGGGCGGCGGGCAGTTTGCCGTGATCGCCGGCCCCTGCAGTGTGGAAAACGAAGCGCAGATGATCGACGTGGCGAAAAAGGTGAAAGCTTCCGGGGCCCGGTTTCTCCGGGGCGGCGCATTCAAGCCCCGTACATCGCCCTATGATTTTCAGGGCCTGGGCAGCGAGGGCATTGAGCTGCTTAAGGCTGCCCGACGGGAAACGGGACTGCCCATTGTGACCGAGATCACGGACGTGCGCATGCTGCACATGTTTGAGGATGTGGACATCATTCAGGTGGGCGCCCGCAATGCTCAGAACTTTGAACTGCTCAAGGAACTGGGCAAATGCCATAAGCCGGTGCTGCTCAAACGCGGGCTGGCCGGCACCATCCGGGAACTGCTTCTGAGCGCGGAATATGTAATGGCCAGCGGCAACAGCCGGGTGATTTTGTGCGAGCGGGGCATCCGTACCTATGAGAATGTGTACACCCGCAATACGCTGGACCTTTCCGCCGTGCCTGTGCTGAAGGAAATCACCCATTTGCCGGTGGTGGTGGACCCCAGCCATGGGACCGGCAAGGCGTCGCTGGTGCCGTCCATGGCATTGGCAGCCGTTGCCGCAGGGGCGGATGGATTGATGATTGAAGTTCATTCCGATCCCGTCCATGCGTTCAGCGACGGGGAGCAGAGCCTGACTCCCGAAATGTTTGATGAATTGATGAAAAAAGTGAAGCGCATCCGGGAGGCATTGTGATGCAGACCATGGAAAAACGGCTTTCTGTGCATGTTTCGACCCCTTATGATGTGGTGATTTGCCGGGGCGCTTTGCAAAACTTGGGCGCCTATATCCGCAATGTGCACAAGGGCACGTCCCTCATGGTGGTAACGGACAGCCATGTGGAAAAATGGTACCTTGAAGAGGCAGCAGCTTCTCTGCGGGCAGCAGGGTATCGCGTGGAAACCTTTGTGTTTCCTGCGGGGGAAGAAAGCAAGTGCGCAAAAACCTATCTGGCTCTGCTCAATGCATTGGCGGAAAAGGGATTGACCCGCACTGACCTGATCGTTGCATTGGGCGGCGGCGTGGTCGGGGATATGGCCGGCTTTGCGGCGGCAACGTATCTGCGCGGCATTCCTTATGTGCAGATTCCCACCACTTTGCTGTCCATGGTGGATTCTTCCGTGGGCGGCAAAACAGCCATTGATCTGCCTGCGGGGAAAAATCTCTGCGGCGCCTTTTATCAGCCTGCGCTGGTGCTGTGCGATCCGGACGTGCTTGCCACCCTTCCGGAAGATGTATTTTGTGCCGGCTGCGCCGAAGTAATCAAATACGGTTTCATCGGGGACCGGGCGCTGCTGGAAAGTATTTTGCATATGCCCATCCGGCAGCAGCCGGAGGAGATCATTTTCCGCTCTGTGGCCATGAAGCGGGATATTGTTCAAAAGGATGAACGGGATACCGGTTTGCGGCAGCTGCTGAACTTTGGGCATACCTTCGGGCATGCGATTGAGAAACTGAGCAAATATACCCTGTCTCATGGTCAGGCAGTGGCCATGGGGATGGATATGATGTGCAAAGCTGCGGTTCGCAGGGGCTTTTGCGATGCACAGGTGACGGACCTGATGGAAAAACTGCTCCGGGCATATGGACTGGAGCAGAAAGTGCCTTTTTCTGCGGCGGATATTTACCGTACTGCATTGCAGGATAAAAAACGGGATGCGGAATGTGTTGCGCTGGTGATTCCGGTGCGCCCCGGCACCTGTGAACTGAAAAAAGTGTCCGTTTCGGATTTGCTTTTCTTTGCGGAGGAGGGTTTGAAAGCATGAGCAGCATGTATCTGGGCAATCTGAAGATTTCCCTGTTCGGGCAGAGCCATGGAAAGGGCATCGGCGTGGTGATTGACGGTTTACCTGCAGGTGAAAAAGTGGATATGGACGCTCTTCAGGCTTTCATGCAGCGCCGTGCTCCGGGCAACAGCGATGTATCCACGCCACGGAAGGAAAGTGATGTGCCGAACATCCTGTCCGGATTGACAGACGGTGTGACCTGCGGTGCGCCGCTGTGCGCCGTGTTTGAAAATACCAACACCCGTTCTTCGGATTATGACCGCTTGAAGAATGTACCTCGCCCCGGCCATGCGGACTATACCGCTCAGGTGAAGTTTTGCGGTTTTCAGGATGCGGCAGGGGGCGGCCATTTCTCCGGCAGGCTGACGGCGCCCCTGACTTTTGCAGGCGGTATCTGCAAGCAAATTCTGGAAAGACGGGGCATTGCGGTTGGCGCCCATCTGCTTTCAGTGGGCAATGTGCGGGATGCGGGGTTTGACCCTGTTTCCGTAACGGCCAAACAGGTGCTGCTTCCCGGCAGCAAGCCTTTTCCGGTTCTTTCGGACGAAGCGGGGGAGCAGATGCGGGAAAGTATCCTCCGCGCCAAAGCTATGGGAGATTCTCTGGGCGGCATCATCGAATGTGCCTGCGTGGGCGTACCTGCCGGATGGGGCGATCCTATGCTTGACGGCATGGAAAATCGGTTAAGCAGAATCCTGTTTGCTATTCCTGCTGTAAAGGGCGTAGCGTTTGGAGACGGGTTTGAAGCGGCAGTTTCGGCAGGCAGTGTGCAGAATGATGCGTATTATATAGAAGAAAGTGCGGTCAAATGCCGCACCAATCACGCCGGCGGCATCCTGGGCGGCATCACAAACGGCATGCCTGTGCTTTTCAGGTGCGCAATAAAGCCTACGCCGTCCATTGCACTGCGTCAGGAAAGCGTAAATCTTGCTTCCATGGAATGCGAAATGCTGGAAATCGGGGGACGGCATGACCCCTGTATTGCGCCCCGGGCGGTGCCTGTGGTGGAAGCGGCTGCTTCTATTGCGCTGTTAGACGCCTGGATGGGTGAAAAGATGTATAAAAAGGCATAATTATATCTATCTAATACAATAAAAATACAGTCAAAGATCAAATTTCTTTGGCTGTTTTTTGTGCAGGAAAACAGATGCTTTCAAGCGCAAAAAGTGAACAAATGTTCCCTATAAAAACACTGTATTTGTAAAATATGGCAAAATAATGTCCATCTGCATATGGATAGATGAATGTAAAATATGCAGGATTGAGATGTGCATTATTCATTTTTTAGGCGTTTTTGCCCGCCTGCGGCGGCAAAAAAAGAAGAAATTACTGATTGATTTTTCATTTGATATTGTATATAATAGAACAACCAATTTTCTTTTTGGGGATTGGTCACATCTTATAAGGAGGAACGACTTATGAAGAAGATCGTATCCATCGCTCTGGCGCTGGTGCTCGTGCTGTCTTGCTTCTCCGCGGTGGCTGAAGGCTTCACCCCCGCTGAAAGCTATGATGCTGGCGAACGCGCTATCTTTGGCGGTAATGTGACTTTGGAACCCGCTGCTCAGGGTGGCGGCAACATTAACACCGTCCGCTATGCCGGTATCGAAGGCAAGGACTACACTGATGAAAAGGTGTACACCTACAAGGACTTCACCGGTTCTCTGACCTCTTCTTCCGACTGGAACCCCCATACCTGGGAAACTGCTGATGACAGCAACCTGCTGAGCATGCTGCAGTCCGGCCTGTATGAGTTCTATCTGAACGAAGACGGCAAGGGCTATGCCATCGTGCCTGAAATGGCCGCTGACTATCCCGTTGACGTGACTGCCGAATACGCCGGCAAGTTCGGCGTTGCCGAAGGCGAAACCGCCAAGGCTTTCCGTATCGCTCTGAATCCCGACGCTTGCTGGGAAAACGGCGAAAAGATCACCGCTGACGATTACATCTACTCCATGCAGCAGCTGCTGAACCCCAAGATGCTGAACCGTCGTGCTGACACCTTCTACGCCGGCAGCTTCGCT
>JAFYLS010000087.1 GCA_017550035.1 Clostridia bacterium | reverse complement strand
CAGCGCGGCGCAGGCAATGACCAGTGTGCTGCGCTGATAGGCAGGACGGTTTTCAAACTGCATAAAGCATTCTCCCCGAATCAATCAATCAAAACAAAACAGCCTTTGCTGTGTACATTATACATGCTTTCCCGTTTTCCGTCAAAGGAAAAGAACATACCTTTATCAATCAAAGAGCGAAAGGATATCCTTTTCACTGAGACGGGAGGGCATTTCTTCGCCCGGGGTAATCAGGCGGTCAAACAGGCGGCGCTTACGGTCGCTCATGCCCAGCACCTGTTCTTCAATGGTGCCGTGCATCACCAGTTTGATCACTTCCACCGTATGGGTCTGACCAATGCGGTGGGCGCGGCCCGTAGCCTGTTCTTCTGCCGTGGGGTTCCACCAGGGGTCAAAATGAATGACCATGTCTGCACCCGTCAGGTTCAGACCTGTACCGCCTGCCTTGAGGGAGATGAGGAACACATCCGCTTCCCCGGCATTAAAGCGCTTGGTCAGTTCCAGACGCTCGGCTGCAGGCGTTTCGCCGTCCAGATAGAGTGTGCGCATATTCTCTTCCGCAAGCCGTTTTTCAATCAGTTTCAGCATACTGGTAAACTGGGAGAAGAGCAAAATGCGCCGGCTGCTGCTGAGCGCAGAAGGCAGAATATCCATCAGCATTTCCAATTTTCCGGAAATACCCTGATAATCCGGCAGGCACAACGTGGGGTGACAGCAAATCTGCCGCAATTCGGTAATGGCGCTGAGCACTTCGGCACGGCCGCGGCCCAGTCCCTTTTCCCGGAGAATTTCGCCCACACGCTCCCGCTTTTGCATCAGTGCAGCGTCATATACCCTGCGCTGGTCGGGCGCCATTTCGGACATCATGACCATTTCCAGTTTTTCGGGCAGTTCGCCCAGTACATCCTTCTTCAGACGGCGCATGAGGAAGGGACGGATACGCCGGCGCAAGTCTTCTTCATTGCGTCCGTCGCCCCAGCGGCGCAGAAACTCATTATACCGGGGCAAATATCCGGGCAGCACAAAGTCAAACAGCGACCACAATTCGCCCGCATGGTTTTCCATGGGCGTACCGGTCAGGGCAATACGGGTTTCCGCCGTCAGTTGCTTCACAGCCTGGGCGCCTACGCTCTGGGCATTTTTCACCTGCTGCGCTTCATCCAAGATGGCAAACCGGAAAGAAATGGCCTGCATCAACTGAATATCGCGGCGAATCAAAGGATAGCTGGTGATGACCACATCGGGCGCATTGGACCCGGTAATCTGCGCAATCTGATCGGCACGGACGCTCTGGCCGCCAGAAATCAGCATCACTTCCAGTTCGGGCGCAAAGCGGTTCAATTCGCTGAGCCAGTTATAGGTCAGCGTGGTGGGGCTTATGATCAGCGAAGGCTTCTTATCCTTCGCATTGCGGTGATAATGAAGCAGCACGGAAATGGTCTGCACCGTTTTGCCCAGACCCATTTCATCCGCCAGAATGCCGCCCAGATGCATTTCGTGCAAAGCGCACATCCAGTCAAAGCCGCGCACCTGATAAGGCCGCAGAATATCCAGCGGGCAAGGCGGCGCTTCAAAGCGCATGGAAGATGCTTTTTCTGCTTCTTCATCCATGTCCACAGGCAAAGCTTTTTCATGAAGCAGGGCACTGAAATAAGCAGCACGGCAGGCACCCAGATCCCATTCCTTGCCGGTAAGTTCCGCAGCTTCCACGACCGCTTCCGCCATTTCCTGCCACTGAGCGGCATCGGAAAGGTCAATAAACTGACCATTCTTATAACGGAAATAGCGGCGGCGCTTACGCAGCGCTTCCATCAGAGGCAGCAGTTCTTCCACAGGCGTATCGCCATCCAGCATTTCCAACTGCAATCCGCCGTTTTTCATGGTCAGGCTGCCGCGCAGCTGAGGACGACGGGGGGCCATTTTCTGGAAATCCCGGCTGAAAAACACCTCGGCCAATTGGGTCAGGCGGCCCGCACCTTCGGTAATAAAATCAAAAATCTTATCCTGACCGCGCAGGTACACCTGTCCGCGCTGCACATGAAATCCGCTGCGGGCCAGTTCATCCAGCACGCTGCGTTCCTGCTGCACATCGCGCAGAATCAGCATTTTCTTTTCGTCCGTATCCGGCTGGAAAGGGTCGATTTCCATATCCCCGTATACAAACAGCGTGCGGGCGGTTACATGGTCGCCTTCCTTATCCAGATACACCCGGGACGTAAGCGGCAGGCGGATCAGCATCTTTTCCAGTTCGGACGCCATGGTCACATCCCCGGCCTGCAAAAGGAAGGGCATCAGTTCGCTGAGCACCTTGGGCGTATCCTGATGCGGGAAGGTAAAGCGCGCTTCCCCGCCCTGACTGAATTTCAGCAGCGTAGAAAGAAGCCTGCGCTTGTTTTCCGGCACAAACAGCAAACTGCCCTCGGTGCGCACATATGCATAGTCCAGAGTAACCGCCTTCAGATGGCGGGGCACTTCGGCAGTCACGGTCAACTCCCGCAATGTACCCAGCAGCAGGAAATGAAAATCAATATCCATTTCCCCAATACCTTCATGATGGCTCACCTTTTCGCCCTCATGCAGTTCAAAGGGAATATCCCGGAGCAAGTGCAGCACGCGCATCGCCGTACGGGGCGTAATGCGCATGATGCGGGCATCCGTGCCCGTAAGCTGGCTCACATTAGCCGCTTCGCAGTATTCGGTCAATACATCCAGCAGTTCATCCTGCTTTTCGTCAAAACGCATCCAGCGGGGCTTATATTCAAACCCCTTGCCAAAGGGCAAATCCGTACCTTCTGCGCGGCACTGCAGAAACTTGGGTACGCTGCGCACCACATACAAACGGTCTTCCCCTACGCGCAAAGCAATGCGGATGCCATCCTGACACAAAAACAAAACAGGTACCATTTTGACCCCGTCAGATTCCGGCAGCATGCCCGCCACAGCATCCATCAGCGCAGGCGCAGACACATACGCTCTGTGGTTTTCCATTTCCTGCATAGCGCCGGATTCAATGGCCAAAAGAACAGAGGCCACGGCATGCCGGCAATAATGCTGCCCGCAATCGCATTCCGCACCGCCCGCCGTCACCTTCACCTGATGCCGACTTTCTCCCGCCACCAGATAGGTGCATTCCTCCCGGGTGCGGCGGCTTTCGCGGGCCAGCATACGGCGCATCAGCATCTGACCGGCGGCAAACTCCTTTTCGCCGGCGCGGACGCGCAGGTTTTCCACATTATACATTAAATCCCTCCAAAGCAAGGACTGACTCCATTTTCAAATCGTACGCCGCAAACGGAAGCCGATCAAAACAAATCAAACAAGAAGCATCCAAAAAGGCGCACCCAATATAGATACGCCGTCTGCTGTCGTTTTCCTGCAAGAAAACAACTTATTTATTTTTTGTTTATGAAACTTTCCAGTTCGGAAAACGTGCTTCATGTGTGCCTTTTTCAGATGACAGAGGAACATGCCTCTTCTCCTGCTTTTTGCCGTCCAGCGTTGTCATAAAGCATGTATTGGAGCAGGTAAGGTGATACACGCCTTCACCGTACCTGTAAATAACGGTTACTTCCTTTTCCGGCATCCCGGTCACGGCAGGCTGCAGTGCAATGCTGTCGCCCCGCTTGTCTATCCCAAGAAGGAAAAAGAGCAGTGCAGCATAGCTTTCCGGCCCCAGCGTACGGAAGGCATGCATGTTTTCACGCAGCAATGCGCCGTTGTCCGGAATCAAACCGCGGAATACCTGCCAGCCTTTTTCTTCTTCGTCAATGACAACCAGTGCACCAATCAACAGCGCAGCCGTCATGCCATCCCAGATTTCCGCATTTTGCATATATAGTCCATACGCCTGCTCCATCCCCAGTCGGGCCTGTCTGACAGGCGCGCCGGCCACAGCGGCAAGACACTGCGTCATTACATCCGCAGGCACTGCATCTCCTGTATTTTCCCTGTAGCGGTTAAACCAGGACCCGTTCCAGCTTTGCCGTGCCGTTTTAAGCATATCCGCCGCCTGCTGATGCAGCTGCATACTTTCTTCTTCGTTACAGCAAAGCGCCATTTTCCTGAGCAGGATCACATACATAAACGCAAGACGTACGCTTTCCTGACCCGTTTCATCCAGCGGCAATCCGTTGGGCCCCATCCGGAAGTCGGCAAGCATTCCTGCATTTGCCAGATATTCCCTGTTTCCCGTAATCAGACACATCCGCATCCGGACATAGCACATAAAGAACCTGCATTCAATGTCCGGCACCCTTTCTTCACAGCTCCAAAGTATCTGCCAAGCCCGGTCGGGCTCTGTCAGTGCACAGCACCATGCCGCAAAAACACAGCGCACCCATCCTTCCCGATTTTCAAAATCCGATACACGCAATGCAGTTTCCGTCAGGCAGGGCATCCACAGATTGATCATCCGATCCAAAATAGGTTCCATAGTGTAGATCTGCAGCCTCTGCAACCGTTTTTGCCAGTGACTGCGTTGACTGTGAAGCAGCTGTGCGCAATCCCGGTTCTGGGCAGATAACGGCACTTTCAGCACATCCCGGACACATCCAACCTCCATGATCAATGTTTGACTTTCTCCTCCCTTCAAGGCAACCACGCAGTCAAACCACACACTGAGTCCCTGAACCACCGCCTGCACATCCGGCGCGTTCGTCACGGCATATCCCGTAAAGGGAAGAGCGCCATTCACCGCAGCGGCAGCCCCGCCTCGTCTGAACAAGCGGGTGTATTCAGCCATTTCACCCAGAGTAAGGTGTACCCGCCAGCATACTTGCAATTGCACGTCCTCTTCTGCACGCAGCGTTACACGCCGGTAGGTTCTGCTTTCTTCGGGATCCGGAAACAGCTCGGTGCGCACCGCCAGATTGTCCATATGCGCAGTGATGCTCACAGCAGCAATCTCATAGACCGCTTCCCCGCACCAGGCATCGTACACACGGTCATTCATTTTGACCAGCAACTGCTCCCCCGCCCTGCAAGTTCCTCCATTAACAGGCGATGTAAGCGGTTTCATCTCTGCGGTAAAGCAGGCTTTGGGTCCGTGATCGCAAGCCAAAAGCGCCGCATTCTTCCCCGTAAGCATATGCTCAAATGCATCCCAGTGCCCTGTTTTTCTCCGGATATGCCCATTCTCGATGTTCATCCCTTCATTTTGCTCATCCGTTTCCGTACCCGGACGCAGGGGTGCATCCTGCAGCAGTACAGGCGGCATTTCTGCCATTTCCAATTGATCCAGCTGCTTTTCCAGCGCCACACCTCCCACAAGCACCAGTCGGCTTCTGCGAAGAACCTGCGTTTCTTCTCCGGTGCGAAATGTATGCACATAAAGTCCGGATTTTGCCGCCTCCTCCGCCGTTTCTCCGGCTTCGTCCAGTATGTGCTTCACCGTTTCCGTCACAGATATTGCCGTCATCTTTTCACGGGGCAAAAGGATACTGACATCCACCCGTACGCCCTGCAGACACAGCCATTTGCGAAAACGGAGCACATGAGAAATCAGCACCCGATCCACGCATTCCATACACTGCACGGTTATCATAGGCGCAGTTCCATTAATAGGTATGCCTTCCGCCGGCGGCGGCAAGCACATCTGATGGGGCTGCGCAAAAAAGAAGCATGCGCCCAGCAGCCGTCCGTAAAGCCCCTGCATGTCGCCATCCACGCCGCATTCCCGGGCGTACCAGAGATCTCCCGCACGGCTGAGCGAAATGCTTTCTTCTGCTCTCCGTATATCGCCGTAAGCCGCAAATGCCTTTTCAATTTCCTTTTCACCTTTTCCCGCAAGGGTAATCAGCGCCAGAGCACGCTGCCCCCGGGGCGGTACTGTTACGCCTATTTGGACGGTCAGAAGATTCCCTCTCACTTCCATGTTCAGCGTTCCCGCATTTCCAGCCACGCTCTGAGCCAGCATCCAGTCTCCTTCTTTATCCAGGCGGCGCATGATCACCACCCGCTCATCGGGACGGGATACATCAAAAACGTCCGCCCGATCACTTCCCACTCTTTGCAGAGAAACGGCCATGACACTTTCAATTTCCACATCCAAAGGCACAGCGCTTTGCTGACTGAGAGTGATCAATGTGATCTGCACGCCCGTCATCGGAGCAAGGGTCCGCTTTTCCACCGCACGCAGCATTCCGTCCCCCGTTTCAAATACAGCAGCGCCCGATTCAAACACCGTTTTTCCATGTGCAGGACACATCACTTCCCCAGTTTGTCTGTTCAGGATGCTGATCTGCTGTCCGCAGGCAGTTCCTGCTTCACCGGTAAATACAGTCCATTGAATTTCACCTGTCACAGTCACGCCATACCCTTGCTGATCCAGCACCATGGCATTCCCGTGAAAACCAGTCACCCATGCGTCCCGCACTGCAAAGGTGCGGGCAGGACGCTGCATGCCATATTCTTTTTCTTTTCCGCCTCTTTTCACAGAACCGGTGCGTCCGCTGCGCACCAAGCTTCCGCGGGGAAGGGTTTCCAATACATGCAGCATACTCTCTACCCGGGGAATCCGGCTCGTATGCAGTATCAATGCATCGTGCTGCAGAGCATTGCAAAGTCCGCACAATACCATGCCCTGATGTTCCGCCGTATGGCACCATACCATGCGGGGAGATTTTTCAAGCCGGGCGGGTGTAAAATCCACTGCTTCCAGAAAACCATACAGGCTTTTCCAGCCTCGTTTTTCCATGCGCATCACATTTCTGAACACCGCGCGTGGAAAAAAAGGCGTCGCAAGCAGCGAAAGAGCAGGAGAAACAACCTGCCAATCACTTTGCCCATTTTCCGACAAAAAAGGCAGTCCGAAGCGCCTTTTCCGATAGCGCATCTCGCCGTCAAACTCCGCGCTGCGGCTTTCGCCGATCCCCCATGGCCGGTCAGGCAAAAAACTCATCTGTGCACGTACGGCCGACAAAACGCCCTTTCGAAGCCAGGAATGTTCCCCCAAAGGCAGCAGCAAGAACGGCGTTAAATACTCATTCAACCCGCCATATACGGAAAGCGGCGCAAAACCGCTGCCGGTTTGAATACAGGTCCGGTTCAGGTTCCGCATCTGATTCCGGGAAACCTTTCCTGCACACAGCGCCGCAAAGGATAAAAGCAGCGTTTCATTCATCAGAATATCGCAGTGTTTTTTTGACGGTTTCCCTGCGCGAAGCGATGTGTAAAACAGCTTTTCACGGGAATCGTAAAGCTTTTCAAACGCCATTTCATCAAACATCCGGTCCAGCCGCTCGGGCAGATTGCGATATGCAGGGCGCAGTTGAGAAAGATGAGCCCGCAGCGCCTGCGCTGTACACAATAGCGCCATACCCATCAGTCCCGCATCCCGGGCAAGCACCAGATCATCCCGTACTTCCAGCGTTTCAGTATCATATGCATGGTAAAAAAGCCCCTGATATCTGGGCAGTTTTTCCATAACGCTCAGCGTCTGATGCATACGTTCTCCCAATTCTTCACTGCCTGAAAGCTTCAGTTCCCGTGCGGATATGCAAGCAAGCAGATACATAGCCATGGAAGCAGGCGATGTTTGGCGGCAAAGCCCCGCATTCGGCAGCAGCTGCACTTCATCCGGCGGCAGATAATGGCTGCTTTCCGTCACAAAGGCATCAAAAAACTGCCAGCTTTCCCTGGCAAGGCCGCGGAAAAACGTTTCCTCGGCAGCTGGAATATTCCTTTGTTTTCCGCCCGGCAACTCCCATACCCATCTAAGCAAAGGAGAAAACACCCATGCCGCCCCCCATGCCGCTGCCGGCAGAAAACCGTCCCCATTCAGAGAGAAAAACAGCACAAGCGCGCCCAACAGTATGGCAGATACCAGCAGGCCGGCAGGCTGCAAAAATACCGCATCCATCCTCGCCTCATGATTCCCGATACTATCATCGGAACGCATTCCCTGCCAAAAACCTTTCAGGCGCAAAAGTGCCTGCTGGGGCTGCAGCACCGCCTGCAAAAGCGCACGTTTTTCTCCCCATGGCCATGCAAACAGCAACGCAACAGGAAATATGCCGGCCGATGCAAACAGAACCAACACTGTGCTGCAAAGGGGCTGCAGCGTTTTCCTCAGTTCTGCAAAAAGGCGATATCTCAGATAGTCCGGGTTTTCATCCATCCGGAAGATCCTTGTCATTCCGCCAATCCGTACACTTTCTTCCATCTGTTCCTGCAGCCAGCCTGAAAGCGGATGCATACCCCGTCTTTCACGGATGACAAACCCTTTTTCCATCAAGAGGCTGCGGCAAAATGCACCCATGACCGCAGCCTGTTCCGATGCGCTTTCGGGCGCTTCTTTCAACCGTTCATGCACCAGATACGGATCGAGAATACCGGAACCTGTGTAATCCCCAATTCCAAGCAACTGGCGGACAAAGCCGCATCCGGAAAAACCATCCGCCTTTTTCCCACCTCTGATTCCGATTTGAGGCACCAAGATTCCCACGCGCCCATTTTGAAGCGGATGACACATGGCGCCTACCCATTTTTCCGTCATACCGGCAGGCAGAAACATATCCTCTTCCAGCGTAATCACATAATCATATCTCCTGTGCAAAGATGCATCCGAAAACGAACAAAAACAAATGGGTTCTTCCGTACTTCCGGACGCAATCATCCCGCACAGCATGCGAATGGCGCCTGCCACTCCGCCCTGCCCGGCATACCATCCGCTTTGTTTATGCCACTTCCTGTCCCGCAACAGAATATGAAAAGGCCGCTTCTTTGTCTGACTGTTTAATGCATCCAGCGCAGCAGGCACCATTTCCAGTATTTCTTCGTCTCCCGCATTGCGCCTGTGAGCGCTTATGGGAAGATCGCACAGCAGCAGAAATTCCACATTTTCATTCCCGCAGGCATGATACAAAACCAGCATGCGCCGTGCCATCTGCAAAAAGTGTCTGCGGCCTTTGAGCACAACAGGAACGGCAATCAACACCTTTTTCCGGTCCATTCCCCATTTGGGACTGAGAAATGGCACCGGATGTACAGGAAACAATCTGCGGGCAAACGGCATCAGCAAAAAGTGAAACGTATTTCCTGCTGCCACCGTAAAACACGGCAGCAGAAACAGCGGCATGCCCAACAGGCAAAGCAGGCTTCCCAGAAATAAAGCCGGTACTATTTCAGCTGCCATCAGGATCCGCAGCAAACTTTGCGCATCTTTTTTTCTGACTTGCCGGGCTGTACCGCAGTACACACCTATCTCCTCCGGATGTTCCATCAGATAGTAACCCGGGTCTCCCGCTTCCTTTTTTCCGCCCATGGAAAGCACCACCGCCGCCCGGGCAGCTTCCCATTCGTCAATCCAATATTCCTTTCCCACCCGGGCAGCCATACAGGCGTATGCGCGCCTGCTTTCCCTGTCCATTTGCATAAAACCCTGATGTTTTCTCAGTTCACGGAAAACCGGGCATATTTCCTCCTGAATGGCCATAAAATCCATGCGGACAAGTCCCTTGAGGGATTCTGCCGTTTCCCGTATTCTCTCCTGTACCCAGAGACGGTTTTCCCGCACACCGCGTACCGTTTTTTCCGCATCCGGATACTGCTTCTTGATTTCAGAAAGCAGCCCATCCCGCAGCGTTTCCCGCTTTTCATCCTGCAGTATTCTCAGCATCATGTCCAATCCCCCACTATCCTTAGGAAGGGAAATTGTTTTTCCTTTTGCATATGCCGCAATGCACCGTCCGGCTTCCCGGTAATCTCTACACTCCCGCACACAATGCGCCATCCATTCCGCTGCCTTTTCCAGCAGTGCCCGGCGAAGTGCGTATTCCAGAAATTCCATTTCGCTGAGTGTCCAGTTGCCGCGCGGTACCTGCTCTTCCTTTCCTGCCGGTTTTTGCCATTTCCGAAATACGCGCACCACCCGTTCGCTTTTCAGCACCCCTGTTTCCGAAAATACGGTTTCCCGCGCCGCTTCCAGCAAACACACATCTTTTTCGCCCTTGGGCAGCCGGCTGGCAAAATGTCTGCTCCTGTGCAGCATACGCATCTGCCGGATAAAAAACGGCATCTGGCTTTGCACCCAAAGGGCGCACGGACTCATCCGGCTTTGCGGCATACGCTTGAGCGCCCGTTCCGCAACAGCCAGCTTCCGCCATAATGTATTGTACGATGAAAAAAAGATCAGTTCTTCCTGCTTCACAGGCATACCTCCCCGCTTCTCTCTTTCCATTCTGAGCAGGAAAACAACGCATCATTCTCCCAGCTTCAATCTGTATTTTGTACAACACATGACCAAATAAGGCATGGTCAATACCGGAAAAAAGTGTTATACTGTTGTTAACAGAAGTTACATCACACATCATCCATCCGAAAAGGAGGGACGTTTAATGTTATATTTTGCGCCCGATCATGCTCAGCGCGAAAACTTTCATCAGGGCAGGGATGACAAAGCCTACCGCTATTTGGGCGCTCATCCTGTACATACCTCGGAAGGTGATTGCTGGCATTTTGCCGTCTGGGCCCCCAATGCACAGAAAGTGGCGCTGACTGGCGAATTCTGCGAATGGAGAACGGACGCCTATCCCATGGAAAAGCAATACGACGGCATTTGGGAACTTCGACTGCCCGCCCTGCTTTTTACACCTGAAAGCAACGTCGAAAAATACAGCTATCCCAACGCGGCAGAAAAGCTGCTGTCTTATAAGTATGCCATCACCGGCGCAGACGGACAGATGCACCTGCGCTGCGACCCATACGGTATGCGCAGCGAACTGCGTCCCAGCACCGCAAGCCGTTTGTGCAACCTGGACACCTATGAATGGCATGACAAAAAATGGATGGAAAAGCGCAGGGAAACACAGCCCCTTCGCCAGCCTGTTAATATTTACGAAATGCATCTGGGCACCTGGCGCAGAGGAGAAGACGGCAAAATCCTCTCCTACGAAGAAATCGGCGAGCAGCTGGTTCCCTACATCCGGGACATGGGCTATACCCATGTGGAATTCCTGCCCGTGATGGAGCATCCCTTTGACGGCAGCTGGGGCTATCAGGTGATGGGATACTATTCCCCCACCGCCCGCTACGGCGATCCCCTGGGGCTGATGAAGCTGATTGACAAACTGCACCAGAACAACATCGGCGTGATTCTGGACTGGGTGCCCGCCCACTTCCCCAAGGACGAAGCAGGTCTGCGCTATTTTGACGGCGCTCCCTGCTATGAGCATGCCGATTCCCGCCGTGCCGAAATGCCCCAGTGGGGCACCCATCTTTTCGATTACGGACGGGGCGAAGTGCGTTCCTTCCTTTTGTCCAACGCCTGCTTCTGGCTGGAATACTACCATGCGGACGGGCTGCGCTGCGACGCCGTCAGCTGCATGCTGTACCACGATTTCTGCAAGGAAGAAGGCCAGTGGCTGCCCAACGAGCGGGGCGACCATGACAATCTGGACGCCATTGCATTCCTCAAGCATCTCAATACCACGGTATACGGCCGCTTCCCCGGCGTGATGATGATTGCAGAAGAAGCCACCGCTTTCCCCCAGATCACCGCACCCGTGGATCAGGGCGGTCTGGGCTTTGGCTTTAAGTGGAACATGGGCTGGATGAACGACATTCTGGCCTATATCAAGAAGGACCCCGTCCACCGCAAGTACCACCATGACAAGATCACCTTCTCTTTGTGGTACGCATTCAATGAAAACTTCGTGCTGCCCTTTTCCCACGACGAAGTGGTGCACGGCAAGCACAGCATGCTGGACAAGCAGCACGGCGATATCTGGCAGAAGTTTGCAGGGCTCCGTGCCTTGTACGGCTATATGATGGCTCATCCCGGCAAAAAACTTTTGTTCATGGGCGGCGAATTCGGCCACTTCATCGAATGGAAGGATGATGACCAGCTGGACTGGTTCCTGCTGGCATACGAAAAGCATCCCGAAATGCAAAAATACGTACGGGAACTGAACCGTATTTACCGTTCCACACCCGCCATGTATCTGAAAGACGACAGCTGGGACGGCTTTGAATGGCTGTCCGTGGACGATGCGGATAAGAGCTGCGTGGCCTTCATGCGCAAAACCGGCAGACACACGCCCATCATCTGCGCCGTCAATTTCACTCCCGTTGCCTATCACGATTTCCGCATCGGCCTTCCCTATGACTGCGAACTGACCGAAATTCTCTGCAGTGATAAGAAAGAGTTTGCCGGCAGCAATTTGTACAACGGTTTGCCCATCCGTGCCGTGGAAAAAGAAGCCAACAAGCTTCCCTACAGTGCGGACATCATGCTGCCGCCCTACGGATGCGTGTATTTCAAGGTCAAAAAATTTCCAAAAAAACAATCCAAAACCAAAAAATAAGCAGGATTTGACCTTTCCCATGTCTAATTTCGTATAGAATGGGATTCGGTCTTTCCCTGTTCATTTGCTTATCCAATGCCAATCCACATAGAAAGGGGTTTTTTCCACATGCTTCGCAAAAAGCGCTGCGTTGCAATGCTTCTGGCCGGCGGCCAGGGCACCCGCCTGGGTATCCTTACCAGCAACATGGCAAAACCTGCCGTTCCCTACGGCGGCAAGTACCGCATCATTGACTTCCCTCTGAGCAACTGCTCCAACAGCGGCATTGACACGGTTGGTGTGCTGACCCAGTTCCGTCCTCTGGAACTGAATGCCTACATCGCCACCGGTGCGCCCTGGGACCTGGACGTCTCCTTCGGCGGCGTATACGTACTGCCTCCCTACCAGACCGGCAAGACCGGCGAATGGTATTCCGGCACCGCCAACGCCATCTACCAGAACCTGGCCTTCATTGCCCAGTACGATCCCGACTACGTGCTGATCCTCTCCGGCGACCACATCTACAAGATGGACTATGCCGCCATGGTGCAGCACCATGAAGACACCCATGCCGACGTCACCATCGCCGTGCGT
>JAFYLS010000086.1 GCA_017550035.1 Clostridia bacterium | reverse complement strand
TATTTATGCCCCCTATATTTTGCTTCAATTACTATTCCCATATCATACCATGGCATTGTATTATGCCGATGCACATTGACTTCTCCAATAAATGCATTATCTTCATTACGGACTAAATAAGCATAAAAACATTCTGGCTCGTTCCCTATAAAGTAATCGTACCAATCCTCCCAATCCTCTTTGGGAAATGCCATGCACCCTGTTTCTCTATCGTAACCTTCAAATGCCATGTCATATCCTTTGTTATAACTCATTGTTTCAGGGTCTTTCATAATACTCTGCCTATACCATAGTTCATCTAACGATGGTACATATAATCTTAATCTATTACTCATTATTTTCCTCCCATAATCGCGTTTATCAATCTTCGCCAATTCTCATCTCTTCGGCCAATTCAAGTTTATTGCATTCATTCTATCACGCAGAACAAGAAACAGCAAGCCTTGGCGGGCTTGCTGTTTCGGTATTTCTTTGGTGTAAAGCGAAGGACAACTCCATCCTTTCCATCAGCCTCACTGCACGGTTCCTTTTTTCATTATACTGTTTTACTGTTCCATATGTCTGAGAATGGCTTCAAAGGTCTGAGGCGACAACTGATGCTCGATCTTGCAGGCATCCTCCCGGGCAATTTCTTCCTCCACACCCAACTGCATCAGGAAACGGGTCAGAATTTTATGACGGCGGTATACTTTGGACGCCACTTCCATCCCCTGCTCGGTCAGGGTAATGTAGTTCTCTTTATCCATCCGGATATAGCCGTTTTCCCTCAGGTTTTTCATAGCTACACTGACAGAAGGCTTGCTCACCTGCAGCCCTGCCGCAATATCCACAGAGCGCACGGCACCGTTCTTTTCCGTGAGCATGAGGATCATTTCCAGATAATCTTCTGCCGACTGATGAATCCGCATTTCATACGCTCCTTTCAAAAGCAGATTTCATTGAAAGCAATGTTTCCGACATCATATCATACATCCCCGGGGATTTCAAGTTTCTCTCCCCGGTACAGCGCAAAGGGCTCCGAATATACCTTTTGCCTGATTCCGCCCGTACGCGTTTCCACCCGAACAGTATACTCTCCTTCCGGCGCTACGGTTCCATCCTGCGTATATCCATCCCAGGAAAAGGCAGTGCCGGGAAAGGACTGCGGACGGGTGGGCTGGCTGTAGGCAATACGCTGCACCGCATTCCCCTGAGCATCTTCAATGGATACGGACAAACTGCAGGGCAAATCATGCCGCACCACGATGTTGATTTCCTCTCCGCAATCCGGATAAAACGCACTGCCTGCATAGGCTGAAAGGGCAATTTCCCCCTCCGCCGGCTGTACGCACACCAGATGGGATGCCTGCATTTCCATGCGGTCATCTTCTCTGGTAATCAAAAGCAGCATGACATAACCTGCCGTATCCAGCTGTTCGGTTTCCAGCGACAGCGTGCGCATTTTGCGCCCGGGCAAAGCAGAGCCGCCCTCCAGCGCACTTTCGCTGATCATCTGGGCGTGTTCAAAATCCCATTTCCCCTGATGGTAGTAAATCAGCTGATAATACACCCTGGCTTCTTCATGCAGGGTATAGGAAAAGGTCATGGCATTCTGCCCGGGAAGCAGCACATCCTGATCAAAACTCAGCCCGGACACCACCTGATGGTCCGCCCGGGAGCGGACGTCATAGGTAAACAGGGGAAAAGCGCTGTTTTGCGGGTACATCTGGGGCGTGGACGCGGCATAATTGGTATAAAGGTAAGCGTACATTTCCTCCAGGGTCACCACGCCGTCCGCATTCATATCCGACGCGCTGCGAGGCGAAAAGGCTTTGGAGAGCACGGTGGCAAAATAGCTGGCGCCATACTGCAGCGACGGGTCGCCGTCATCCTGACTTTTCCAGTACCAGCTTTCTTCGCTGCCGCCGGCGCTGCACAGAACAAAGTAATCATCTCCCGCAAAGGGATTTTCGGGAGCGCGCAGGGAAAGCCCTTTGCCGATGAAGGCGCCCGAATTGCAGGCGTCCAGAATGAGAATCTTTTTGCCCTGCACCCCGGAAAGCAATTCTGCCAGTTCTCCTGCAGTCAGAGGATGTTCCCTTTCACCGTCCGAAAGCAGCAGCGCAGCCTCGCTCAGCGGCTGTCCCTTGGGATATACCCCGTGGGTGGAAATATAAAACAGACTGACATCATTTTCATCCGCGCCGCCGTAGGCATGGTCTATGGCAGAGCGAAGTTCTTCCGGGGAGGCAAGAGAATCCTTTTCCGTCACAATGCGGCGGTATTCCCGGGTATCGCGAAGCAGCGCCTGGGCAATAAGCGTTACATTGCTGCCGGCAGCAGGTGCAGTGGAATCCTGCGATACAAAGTAATCGCAGCCGATGAGCAGTGCACGCAGGCGCACCGGGTTTTCCTCTTCCTCCGAAAACGCAAAGAAAGGCGGCAGTGCCAGCAGCATGCACAGAACAAATAGGAATATCTTACGCACAGAACCGCCCTCCTTTCTACTCTTTTTTATCGGATAGAATATTATAGCACAGATACACGCCCCGCACAATGTATGTCCCTTCCATGAGGAAAAAGGGATATACTTTCCCAAATCCATAAGATAAATTATAAAGTTGTACACGTTTTATATTGAAATTTGCTTTCAGGATGGGTATAATAGGAGTGTATGTATATATCTTCTCTACAAAGGAGTGGACTGAATAAATGAAAGCTATTATCAACGGCCGCATCATCCTGCCCGAAGGCGAAGTGAGCGGCAAGGCTCTGCTGTTTGATGAAAAGATCGTGGGCATCGTGCCCGAAAACGAAGTGTGCGACTGCTGCGAAAAGATCGACGCCAAGGGCGCTTATGTAACCCCCGGTCTGGTAGACGTGCATATTCACGGCTACCTGGGCGCCGACACCTCCGACGCGGACAAGGACGGCGTGCGTCTGATGGCCAAGGGCATTCTGGAAAACGGCGTTACCTCTTTCCTGCCCACCACCATGACTGTGGATTGGGATATTCTGGAAACCGTGTTCCAGCAG
>JAFYLS010000085.1 GCA_017550035.1 Clostridia bacterium | reverse complement strand
GTTGCGAAAATCAATTACGCTTCTTCAACGACGGCGACTTCGGCCACGGGGGCTTCAACTTCGACGACCTTGATTTCGTGCATGGCGCGCTGCACCAGGCCGGAACGCAGGCAGCGGGTGCACACGTTCATGTGAGTGGGCTTACCGTCAACCAGCACATGCACCTTCTGAACGTTGGGAGCCCAACGACGGTTGCTCTTGCGGTTGGAGTGGCTCACGTTATGGCCGGACATGAGGCCCTTTTCGCATACTTCGCAAAACTTACCCATAAATCTTACCTCCAAGGGAATGTTCATGATCATGCAGCTGAGGGCCGCAGTACATTCCAATCATTACAGCCTGATTATTATATCATAGCGCGTGCATGATTGCAAGCATTTTTTTGAGGAAAAAAGGCGGTGAAAGGCAAAAAAGTTACACAATCACAGCCCAATGAAGCTGTAAAGTGCCGCGGCATAGGTTTCCAGTGTGATTGCTTCCAGTTTATCGGCCATCACATAGCCTTCCAGCAGCTTTTCGCCGTTCCAGCAGGTGATGAGCTGCCAGCCTCTGTCGGGTTGTCCGCGCATTAAGATGGGAATGGCTGCGTTGCCTGTGCCAAGGCGTGGGTACTTGCTTCCTGCTTCCTCCCGGATGACTGTCTCATTTTCCGTAAATCTTCCGAATGCGATTTCTTCATGGTCAAAAAGATCCTGAGGAAACCCCATCGGCATGGAAGGGGAAACCAGCAGCGTTTTCAGCGCCTGCTGTTCTTCTGCGCCCCAGACGCTTTCAGGGTCAGCATACTTTTGAAGCAATGCGTCCAGTTCCTTCATCGCGGCTTTGTAGTCCGCATATTCCTGTGAAAGCGGGCACAGCCCCCACACGTGGATGTGGGAATCGCTGCCGTTGCAGTGATAGTGATATGCGCCAAGACCGCTTATATTGTCCTTGTCCCGATGGCCCTGATTTGCGTCCAGACCGCCCGGATGCGCCATGGCAGCAGCGGGCAGAAGCACCAGCAGCAAGAAGATTGCCAGACACCGTTTCATTTGTTTCGCCGCCTTTCTCAGGCTTTGATGGTACCGTCGGGATTGAACAGGGGCAGCTTTTCCAGGTAGATGATGTCGGGGCGGGTCTGGGCATCGCCTTCAGCCAGAATGGCCATTTTGCCCACGATGTTGCCGCCGGCTTCTTCCACCAGCTTTTCGACCGCCTTGAGACTTTCGCCGGTGCTGATAACATCGTCCACGATCAGCACGCGCTTGCCGCGCATGTCGTCCGCATCTTTCTGGTCAATGCAGAGGATCTGTTCGCCTTCGGTGGTGATGGAATTGACAACAGTCTTGAACACGTTCTTCATGTACAGCTTGGGCTTTTTGCGGGCGATGAGGTAGTGGTTCACGCCTTCCTGACGGGCCATTTCATAGGCCAGCGGAATACCCTTGCTTTCAGCAGTGATGATGATATCATGCTCGGGGGCAACTTTGATCAAATCCCGTGCGCAGGCACAGGTCAGCTCCACATCGCCGAAGATTACAAAAGCGCCGATATACAGGTCATCCGTTACCCGGCACAGAGGCAGATTGCGCTCTACGCCGGCAATGGTCATAGTGTGGAAAAGGTCCATATACATACACTCCTTTGGCAGAATGAGCCAATTTTCAACATACATTTCATTATATACGCCCAAAATGTGAATTGTCAACCGTAACGCTTATTTTTTATCCTGTTTGCGGAAGATAACCCATTTGCTGGCTGCATAGTTGAAGAGGATAACCAGAACGTTCATCAGCAGCTTATCCATTTTATCGTTCATCACATAGAGCAGCGCGGTGTAGAGAAGCATATCGAAAATCAGGTAGGACATGATGCGGGCGGAAATGAAAAGCAGAAACTCTTTCCATGCGCCGCTTTGGCGGGAGGCGCTGCTGTGAAACACATAGCGCTTGTTGGTGAAAAAGGCGAAGAGAACGGAAAGCACCCAGGCGCACAGGGTGGCAGCGTTGCCGATGAGAATATACATGGCAGAGCCGCGCAGGTGCTGCTGCATGCCCAGCGCATATGTGAGGAACACATAAACACACCAGTTGACCAGTGTGGTCAGGGCGCCGAAAAACACATAGGAGATCATTTCCTGAATCTTTGGATTTTTGAGCAATGCTTTGATTTTTTCAATCATGGGAATAGCCCTCCATAAACTGCATGGTATCGCCATGGTCGCCCCGGGCATAATCAGCGGAAAACACGGTGTGCCGGGGCAGGATAAGCGGCGGTTTGCCTATGTCGCTTTTGCGCGGACGCAGGTACAGAATGTTGTCATCATCCCACGCAAGTACGATTACATTGATATATTTCATTTTGTCTTCCGGTGCGGGCTGAACCAGCAGCCGGATGGGTTTATTGTGTTCTTTTGAATAGACGAAAAAACGTTCCATAGGCTTTACTCCACTGCGTAAATACTGATATCGCCTCGGCTGCTTTCAAAGATTTTTTCGTAGGCAGTATCCAGCGCAAAGGTGTTTACCTGACAGTTGCTGCGTTCGTAACTGCTGACGAAAATATAGTCCACGCCGTATTGATCCAGAATATCCTTGCGGCCTATGGGATCGGCATAGAACTGGCTGATTTCTAAGGTACGCTGAGAAATATCCAGTCCATGGAAGCTGAGCCACAGCGCAGGACCGCAGACGATCTTTCTCCCGGTCAGGGCGCTGACCGGATTGATGTGCTGGGTCCAGGTCATGAACATGGCATGTTCTTCTGTATTTTCTTCAATGAACTGGGCTGCTTCCACATCCTGTGCGGAAAAACTCTGATAATCGCTGACCCATTCTCTTGCAATGGTAAGTGCTGCAGAGGCAAAGCAGACAAACAGCGTCAGTACAGCGATCACATTGCGTGCCCGTAGGCCTTTCAGACGGTGGTAGAGGTCAGTCATGTAGTCGCCGGCAATCACGGCGCAGAGCATATACCAGACATAGAAGAGCTTGTTGTTGTCGTATTCATTGGGCTGGAACTGGATGAGTTCTGCAGCAAGGAAAATCATGAATGCACCGGATGCCAGGAAGCGGCGCTTGGCATTCTTTTCCAGCAGTGCCAGAAGCAGCAGGATAAAGGGAAGCCCCACATTCTTTACATAGAACCAGAGGTAGCCGTCCCGGAGGCCCTGTGAGTAGGAATTGTTTACCCAGTTGAAGTGGAGGCTGAGGAAGGAATCACTGCCGGCGGCCTGGCGGAAAGTCCAGGTGAACAATTGGGGCGTTGCCAGACAAACGGCAATGACGCTGTAAATCATCCATGAGCACAGCGCGATTTTCCAGTCTTTTCCACTGTGGCACAGGTCATAGAGCATAAAACCTGCGCTCATCAGGCCCAGTGCCAGGAAAGAATGGGTGTGGAGCAGGGGCATGGCGCCTGCCCAGATGCCCAGAAGAACCAGCATACGCAGATCATACCGGCGGTCATTGCTCCTTTGGCAGGGCAGACCGTTTTCCGGACAAAGCAGATCATACATCAGGTACATGCAGGGAAGCAATTGGCACCAGCCGCCCAGAATGGTGCGCTGGGGAATCATCATATCGCAGATGACGTTGCTCCAGCGCAGGTTGTAGGTGGTGAATTCGGCATGATTGGTGGGCGCCTGATACCAGCCCTCCAAAACGTTCCGGATGCGTCCGGCAAACCCGGCCATGCTTTGCAGCTGTCCATCGCCATACATGCCGGTGGAAACGCCGACCATATCAAATACATACAGGAAGCCAAGGCCGCCGTTTAGGAAGAACAACAGCGCTGCCAGCACGGCGCCTGCTTTGGTATCTGCCATGCGGCGTGCCAGAATGATGTAGCCGGAGAAAGTCAGCGCCATCATCAGCGTGCCGGGGAACACTACGGAAAAGCGGAGCGAAGTACCCAGCAGCATGAAAGATGTAGAAAAAGAGTCCATCAGGAAAGGGTAGGAAAGCAGTGCGCCCGGGAAAATGCTGTAATCCGCAGGCAGGGCAGCATTACGCATGGAGGTGATGATGCCAAGGTGCAGATTCAGATCCCCATAGGTGCTTTGGCCTACATGCAGGCTGCCATCCGCAGCCGGGCGGATGTTATGGGTGTGCTGCAGGTAAGCGCCGATCACCGTCAGCGGGAGCGCGATGCAAAGCAGCGTGATGCACAGGCGTTTTTCGTTTTCATCCCAGCCTTTTGCGCTGCGTTTGTCGCGGAGCAGATAGCATCCGCCTGTCAAAGCAGCAAGCGGCAGCAGTGCCAGCAGATGGGCGGTCAGAGAAAAGGTAAAGGCAAAGCCCATCAAAAAAGGCAGCCACATCATGAGCAGAATACCAAGACACAGCCCCAGCCAGATTCTGGCCGTAAAAGTTACGCGGGGAAGCAGAAAACGGATGATCATGCAGCCGGAAAATAAAAATGCAAACAGGTATACAATGGCCCCCATATAAGGCACCTCCGGAATGATCTAAAATGGATGCTTCTATTATACCGGATGCTGCGCGAAAAGGCAATGCAGCATGCAGCCATGAAATACGCAGGAACGGATGATTCACGGCGGAATATGCCTGAAAAGGTGAAAGGGTGTGGAAATACAAGGAAGGATGTGGTATACTGAAAAAAAGGGCGAAAGATGCCCCGGGAGATGAGCGAAATGAAAAGAATGTTTTGCCTGCTGCTGGTTTTGCTGCTGCTGCCTGTGGGGCAGGGGTTGGCTGCGGAGCATGATTTTAACGGCGCCTTTCAAATCCGCTGCCCGGACGACTGGGAACTGGACCGCACGTTCGGTGAGGGGCAAGGTACGGAGACATTCTGTATTCTTGGCTCTTTCGAGACCTTTACATCCGTGATTGAGGTATCTATTTCGGATGATCGGGCATATTATGAGGATTTCACAGTGCCCACCCGGCAGGATTCAAACTTTTACGGCTATCTGTCCGAACTGATGGCCATGCTGGAAAATACGGACGGTACCGTTCAGTGCGAATACATCAAAGCCGTTTCCAGCGGGGACGGGAAGGCGCAGTTCCTCATTTTTTATGTGGATGACGGAGAAGGCGGCTACTACTATGCCGATACCATGCTGAAAGGGTGTACGCTTCTGTTCTATGCCTATTCAACGCAAAGCCTGCTGGGTACAGGCGCCCGCCAATTGGCGGAACTGGAAACCATGCTTTCGGGTATAACTTTTGTAGATACATTGTTCTGATTTTTGATATGTCTAAAATAAGGAGGAAAATGATCATGCGGTGTGCCTGTCCTGCCTGCGGTGATTTTATGATTCATGCAGATAACGATGCGTCCTGTGTATGCCCCAGCTGTCTGCGGCGGTGCAGCGCCTGTCTGGGGACGGACAGTGTGCTGAGCCGGGAAAGCGTGCTGGCGATGAAGAAGGCCCGTGAAGCATCACAGACAAAGGTTAAAGAAGAATTGGAAAAGAAGGATTGAGCCGGATGGATCGGAAAGACGAGATTATTCAACTGCAAAACGAAGTGATGCAGGACCTGCTTCAATCCCAGATGCGGGCTCTGACCAAGGATTTGTGGGGTATTGGGGATGAAAACCAGGGGCAGACGGAATTGCCTGCCCGCATGATGAAGGAAGCAGAAAAACGGGAACAGACAGAAAAGGAAAAAGCCAATCAGGCATCTGTTCAGCCGGCTGCGGAAGAAAAAAGCGAAACGCTGGAGGATATCCGCAAGGAACTGGGGAATTGCATTGGGCTTGACAGTGTCAAGCAGGAAGTGGAAAGTTTGATCAACTGGGTCACAGTGTGCAAAATGCGCAAGGAGCAGGGACTGCCCGCTCCGGAACTTTCGCTGCACACGGTGTTTTCCGGCAATCCCGGTACGGGTAAAACCATGATTGCCCGCATGATGGCGCGCATCTATAAAGTGTTGGGCGTGCTCAGTCGGGGACATCTGGTGGAAGTGGACCGCGCAGGGCTTGTGGCGGGCTACGTGGGACAAACGGCCGAGAAAACCAAAAATGTGATTGATAAGGCATTGGGCGGCGTGCTGTTTATTGATGAAGCCTATGCGCTGACCAACCGGGGCGAAAACGATTACGGGCAGGAAGCAGTGGATACCCTGCTCAAAGCCATGGAGGACAATCGGGAAAATCTGGTGGTCATCGTGGCGGGGTACATGGAACCTATGCAGGAGTTTTTGCATTCCAATCCGGGTCTGGAGTCACGCTTCAACCGCTTTATTCATTTCCCGGATTATTCTGTGGATGAAATGACGGCCATTTTTGATATGCGCTGCAGCCAGGGCGGCTATACGCTGGATGTAGAGGGGCAAGCAGAACTCAAACGGATTCTGGAAGAGAAAAGCCGGGAAGATATCAAGGGCTTTGGCAATGCCCGCGGCGTACGCAATCTGTTTGAAAAAGCTATTGCCGAGCAGGCAAACCGCCTTGCTTCTTCCGGGGAAAAACTGACCAAAGAAATGCTCATGCTGCTGACAAAAGCAGATGTGCTGGGTGCGGAAAATCAACTGGACGGCGATGACCTGGAAGAGATTGCGAAGAAATCTAGCCGGTAACAAAGGTATATGACATATTCATGCCTTTTTCGGGCCTTATTCCCCTGCCTTTTGTCGAAGGGCAGGGGCTTGTTTTTTGCCGGTCGCAGCGTATAATCTGAACTGTGGCATGATGCCATGATTCAGGCACGGGAGGAAGAAAAATGCTGCGCATCGGTCAGTTTACAGATACATTCATCCCCGTTGTGGACGGGGTAGGGCGTGTATCGCTGGCATATGCAGAAACACTTTGCAAAATGGGACATCAGGTAACCGTGGTTGCCCCACAAAATGATACGGGCTATCGCGGCGGGTATCCCTTTGAATTACTGGACTACTTAGGTACTGCGGTGCCGGGAAACCGGCAGTATAAAACGGGAGAATCCAAGCTGGATTTGCATTACCGGCAGCGCATCAGGCAGATTCCGCTGGACATTGTACATGCCCACAGCCCTTTCAAGGCAGGGTCGGATGCACTCGGGATTTCGGTCAGCCGGAATATACCACTGGTCAGCACCTTTCATTCCAAGTATTACGATGATTTTCTCAAAGCCACCAGAAGCGAACGTATGGCGCAGCTGGGAGTAAAGTTCGTTGTGGACTTTTACAACCGGTGCGATGAAGTGTGGGCGGTAGGCCATGATACGGCGCAGGTGTTGGCGTCTTATGGATATACCGGCGATATTTGCGTGATGCCAAACGGCGTGAACATCCGTACGCCAAATTCCGGCAATGTTTCTATGGTGGAAGAAAAGTTCGGCATTCGTCCGGATGAAAAAATTCTGCTTTTTGTGGGGCAGATGAACTGGAAAAAGAATATTCTGCGCATACTGGAAGGGGCAGAGATACTGCAAAAAGCCGGTGAACGCTTTACATTGCTGCTGGCCGGACGCGGGCCGGATGAAAAGGAAATTGACGCAAAAATTGAAGAAATGCAGCTTATGCACAGCGTGCGCCGCATCGGCCATCAGACGGACTTGAATGTGCTGGACGGGTTGTATCAGCGGGCCATGCTGTTTGTGTTTCCGTCGCTGTATGACAATGCGCCGATGGTCGTGCGTGAGGCGGCTGCCATGCATACCCCTTCCCTGATGGTGCGGGGAAGCAGCGCTGCGGAGGTGATCATGGACCGGGAAAACGGATACCTTTGCCAAGATGATGCACAAGACCTGGCGCGGACGATCAAGGAGGCGCTGGATCATCCTGCTGACTGCCGAAGAATGGGCGACCGGGCACGGGAAACCATTCCCGTTTCATGGGAAAAGATCATGGAACAGGTACAGGAAAGGTATGAAAGGCTCATTGCCAGAGGCCGTGAAGGTGCTCTGGTGAAAAAGAACAAACGATTCATATGACAAACGGTTTGCTGCCGGACGCGCGTTTGGCTGGTAAGGGAATTGTGCATAGCGGCAAACTATATGCGTATACATGAAGCAGGCATACGGCCTGCTTTTTTATGTTTCCCGGCTTTGGTGCACAAAAAAGCCTGTGCTTGATAATTTTGTCGGATTATGCTACAATAAAACGTCATTGATGCAACAAAGGAGGCGCGTACCATGGCCCATATTTTCCTGGACGCGATGGGCGGCGACAACGCCCCTCAGAGTACAGTTGCGGGTGCTTTGGAAGCACTCAGAGAAAACAAAGAACTGATAATTACGCTGGCAGGTGTGGAAGAGGAGATCCGTCCTCTTCTTTCTGAGGCGGCAGATGTGCTGGAGCGCATCACCGTTTTGCATACCCCCGAAGTGATCACCAATCATGACGCTCCGGTTATGGCGGTGCGCCAGAAGAAGCAGAGCGCTGTGGTGCAGGGTATGCTGGCGCTGAAGGAAGGCACAGTGGACGGTTTTGTATCTGCCGGTTCCACCGGTGCAGTGCTGGCAGGCGGTATGTTCCGCTTGGGCCGTCTGGATGGTGTGGACCGTCCTGCGCTGGCTCCGCTGCTGCCCAACGGTAAAGACTTTTTCTGCCTGATCGACTGCGGCGCCAATGTTGACTGCCTGCCTGCATACTTGGCGCAGTTCGGCGTCATGGGTTCTGCCTATATGCAGATGATGCGCGGCGTTGAAAGCCCCCGTGTGGGTCTGGTGAACATCGGTGCGGAAAATGAAAAGGGCAATGCACTCACCAAAGAAGCCTTCCCGCTGATGCAGCAGGCGCCCTTCAATTTTGTGGGCAACGTGGAAGGCCGCGATATTACCGCTGACGTGGCGGATGTAGTGGTGTGCGACGGTTTTTCCGGAAACCTGATCCTCAAGTTTATGGAAGGCGTATCCGGAACGCTCCTTGGTATGATCAAGCGTGAAATGATGGCGGATACCCGTTCCAAAGTCGGCGCACTTCTGGCCAAGCCTGCTTTCCGCCGTGTGAAAAAGGCGATGAACTATGAAGAAGTGGGCGGCGCTCCGCTGCTGGGTGTGAAGGGTGTTGTGGTCAAGGCCCATGGCTCCAGCAACGGTCATGCCATTGCCTGCGCCATTCGTCAGGCTGTGACCATGCACGAAAAGAAACTGCCCCAGATGATTGAAAAGGGCATTGAAAAACTGCTTTCCGGCACGGAGAACTGATTCCGTGTAATAGCATAGAGGAGGATAATACCTATGGATATGAACCTGTTCAATAATGTGGCCGGCATGATTGCCAAGCAGCTGAAGCTGGATGTGAGTGAAGTGACCGCCGAAAAGCGCCTGATTGAAGATCTGCGCGCCGACAGCGCCAACGTCATGGTCATGATCATGGACCTGGAAGATAACTTCGGCATCATGGTGGAAGACACCGCCATCACCGAACTCAAGACCGTGGGTGACGTGGTGGACTACATCGAAAAGCATCGGTAATCTATTGAAACGATTTTTCTGCGGTGCGTTCGGTTCATATCCGGGCGCACCGCCCTTTGTACAGAACCTGCGAAAAGAGGCATTTGCTTGCTGGATCAATTGATGAAAAACCTGGGGTATACATTCCGGGATCCGAACTTGCTTGTCCGCGCACTGCGGCATCCTTCCATGGGAGCGGACAACAATCAGCGCATGGAGTTTCTCGGTGATGCTGTGCTGGAAATGTGTATCAGCGACCGTATTTATTCCCGTATGCAGAAATTGCAGGAAGGGGAAATGACCACGCTCAGGCAGCGTCTGGTGTGTGAAGATGCCCTGGCGCTGATTGCCCGAAAAATTGAACTGGGGAAATGCCTTTTGATGGACAAGGGGTGCGAATTTTCCGGCGGTCGTGAAAAGAACAGTGTCCTTTCCGATGCAATGGAAGCTGTTTTGGCGGGTGTCTATCTGGACGGCGGTTTTGAGGCCGCACGGCAGGTGATTGACCGGCTTTGGCCGGATGATCTGGTGGCGGTCAAGCGCACGCTGGATCCCAAATCCGCATTGCAGGAATGGGCGCAGGCTCATTTGTGCATCACGCCCCGGTATGAACTCTTGGAAGAAAGCGGGCCTGCCCATCAGAAGGAATTTCTGGTGGCGGTGCTGCTGGAAGACAGGGAATATGCCCGGGCAAAGGGTATGAGCAAGAAAAAAGCAGAACAGACTGCAGCGTCAGCTGCACTTGAAATATTGCAAAAGAACGCGGGGAACAAACAGGCATGAAGCTGAAAAAACTTGAAATTTATGGCTTCAAATCTTTTGCCGACCGGACAGAGATCGTCTTCAACGAAGGCATCACGGGCATCGTGGGTCCCAACGGCTCGGGTAAGAGCAATATCGGCGATGCGGTCCGATGGGTGCTGGGTGAACAGAGCGCACGCGTGCTGCGCGGCGCCAAGATGGAAGACGTCATTTTTAACGGTACGGCAAAGCGCAAGGCGGCCTCCTATTGCGAGGTCTCTTTGGTGTTCGATAATGAGGACGGCGCACTCAAATCCAGCTTTGCTGAGGTAATGGTCACCCGCCGCGTGTACCGAAACGGCGAAAGCGAGTATTACCTGAACAAAACTTCCTGCCGTCTGCGCGACATTCTGGAATTGTTCCGCGATACGGGTATCGGCCGCGAAGGCTATTCTTTGATCGGTCAGGGCCGTATTGACGAAATTCTTTCCGCCAAGGGCGAAGAACGCCGCCATGTATTTGAAGAAGCCGCCGGCGTGATGACCTTCCGTGTGCGTAAGGAAGAAGCTGAACGCAAACTTGCCCGTACCCGGGAAAACCTGGACCGTGTGGGCGATATCATCGAAGAACTGGAAAACCGTCTGGAACCGCTTGCTGCACAGGCAGAGGTTGCCAAGGAGTATCTGGAACTGGCATCCCGTCTGAAGGAACTGGAAATCAATATTTTCTTGATCCGTCATGACAAGGTGAAGGACCGCATTGAAACCCTGAAGCAGACGCTGGAAGGGCTGCAGGATGTGCTGCTCAACCATGAAGCGGCGCTGAAGGAAAACAGCGCCCAGCGTGAACTGCTGGAAGAAGCGGTTGCACGTCTGGATAATGAACTGGAAGATGCCCGTCAGGACCACCTGAACGAAAACGAAGCGCTGCACAGCATTCAGTCCGAATGTCAGCGCATCCGGCAGCAGATCGAAAATGAAAAGGATCAGATCATGCAGCTGGAAGAACGGGCTAGGGAATCCGTTCTCCGCCGGGATGAACTGAGCCTGCTGGAGGAACGGGGAAACGAACAGACCGAAAGCGAAAGCGCGGCGCTGATGAATGCCGAAAAGACGCTTCGGGATGAACAGGAAAAGCTGAACTGCGCCATTGAGGATGCAGACCAAAAAGAAAAGATTCTGGACGAACACCGCAATGCGATTCTGGAAGCAGTAAATCGCCTGAGTGATGTGAAAAATCGTCAGGCACGCCAGCAGGCTGTGGCTGCGCAGATGAAAAAACGTCTGGAAGAAGTAAAAGCCAGCGAGGAAGAACTTGCCCGCAAGGAAGCCGAACTGACTGATGCGCTGGAATATGCCCGGAACCAGGCGATGCTGGTGGGGCAGGGGCTGCAGGATATGAAGAATGAGGCCAGCGCATGCGAAGGAAAGCTGCAGGCCCTTACGGACAGCATGCAGCAGGAAGCTGAAGAAGCCCAGCAGCTGAACGTGAAAATTCAGGCGGATATGAGCCGTCTGCGCCTGATGGACGAAATGTCCCGGGAAATGGAAGGCTATAATCAGTCGGTGCGCCGTGCGCTGCAGTACGGGCAGAACGATGCCGGTGTGCATGGCGTGGTGGCGCGTTTGATGCAGGTGCCCGAAGAATTGGAAACTGCCATTGATATGGTGCTGGGCGGTGCATTGCAGAACATTGTCACCCGTGACGAAGAAGCTGCCAAGCGTCTGATTGACTATCTGCGCAACAACCGTCTGGGCCGCGCCACGTTCCTGCCCATGACCAGCGTGCGTTCCCGCGTGCTGACCAACGAAGAAAGAAAACTGCTGTCCATGCCGGGGTGCCTTGGGGTGGCCAGTGAACTGATCTCTTTTGATCCCAAGTTCCGCGGCATCATGGAAAATCTGCTAGGCAGAACGGTCATTGCCCGTGATTTGGACAGCGGTATTGCCATCATGCGCGCTGGACGCCATGCTTTCCGACTGGTAACCTTGAACGGCGATGTGATGCACTCCGGCGGTTCCATGACGGGCGGTACGACCAACAAAACGGCCGTTTCGCTGCTGGGCCGCGAACGTGAAATGAAGGACATGCGTGAGAATATCCGCATGGAGCAGCAGCGCTTGCAGGAACTGCGCAAGCAGTTGGAAGGCCGTCAGGAAGAGCGGGAAGAACTCAAGCGCCTGCGCAACGAAGCGGTGGAACGTGTACATCAGGAAGAAATTGCTGCCGCCCGTGAACAGGAACGCGTGAATAATGCGTATGCAGAACTGGCTGCCAATCAGGACCGTCTGGCCCGCACTCGTGCAGCTGTTGATCAGCTGGTGGAGGGCATTGCGGAAATTGATGAAGATCTGCGCATGGTGGCATCCCTCAACGAAACGGGTACCATTGACCGCGAGGCCATGGACCAAAAGACGGATGAGTACCAGCAAGCCCTCCTGACTGCCCGCGAAAAGGTGGATGACCTGCGCGAGCGTGTACAGAAAGCGCAGATGCATTATGCAGACCTGTCCTACAGTCTGGACACTTTGCGCCGTGACCGTTTGCGCCGGGAAGAAGAAGTGCGCAAACTGACCGAAAGCATTGACCGCATTGGCGTTCAGGTAAAGGATAAGGAAAATGCGTGCCTTCTGCTGGATCAGAAACTGTGCCTGATGCAGAAAGAAATGCAGGAATGCGAGCAGCGCGTGCAGTATAAGCATGGTGTGGCGGAAAAACTGGAAGCTGCCCGCCGTGAAAAGAGCGAAATGCAGCGCCTCAATGCCCGCCAGAGTGATGAACTGCATGCGGCATATGATCAGGACAGTCAGAAGCTGCACCGCGTTGAGCTGAATTTGAGCAAAGCCGAGAGCGAGCTCAAGAATATGATCGATCATATCTTCAACACCTATGAACTGACCTATGGCGGTGCTGAAGAACTGCGCAGCGCAGAACCCTTTGACCTTTCCGCGGGCGAACGGGAAGCCGCCTCCCTGCGTGGACGCATCCGCGAAATGGGCACGGTCAATGTGGCATCGATTGAAGATTACGCCAACACCAAAGAGCGCTATGACGCTTTGATTACACAGCGGGACGACCTGAACAAGGCGGAAGATGATCTGAACAGTCTGATTACCCGACTGCTGGGTCAGATGGAAAAACAGTTTGTGGCGGAATTCGAAAAACTGGATGCCTTCTTCCGGGTTACTTTTGCCCGTCTCTTTGGCGGCGGTCATGCCGAACTGCGCCTGACCGATCCCGACGATCCGCTGAATTGCGCCATCGAGATCATTGCGCAGCCTCCGGGAAAGAAACTGCAGCTTCTGTCGTTGCTTTCCGGCGGTGAACGTGCATTGACGGCTATCGCCATTCTCTTTGCCATGCTGAAGCTGAAACCTACGCCCTTCTGTATTCTGGACGAAATTGAAGCGGCTCTGGACGAAGCAAATATCGGTTATTTCGCAGATTATCTGGCAGAATACAAGCAGGGAACCCAGTTTGTGGTGGTTACCCACCGCAAGGGTACCATGGAACGGTGCGATGCACTTTATGGCGTGGCCATGCAGGAAAGAGGCATTTCCGGTATGGTGTCCGTCAACTTGCAGGACTACGAATAAGGAGGAAAAAGCATGGGCTTTTTTCAGCGCTTGAAGCAGGGGCTCACCAAAACCCGCGGCGGCCTTACGGACCGTGTGGATGAACTGGTGGAAAATACCCGGGAAATCGATGACGATTTTTATGATGAATTGACGGATATCCTGATTCTGGCCGACGTTGGCATGGATGCCACCATGGATATGATTGACAAACTGCGCCGGCGTGTGGAGCAGGAAAAAATCAAGGACGCCAACAAGGCAAGAGAGATTCTCAAGAGCATTGTGGCGGATGAAATGAACATTCCCCGTCCTCCGCTCAAGTGGCCCATGGTCATGTTTGTGGTGGGCGTGAACGGTGTGGGCAAAACCACCACTATCGGCAAAATGGCGCTGCGCTTCCAGGAAATTGGCCGCAGTGTGATGCTGGCGGCTGCGGATACGTTCCGTGCTGCTGCGGATGAACAGCTGGCTGTCTGGGCAGAGCGCGCCAAAGTGCCGCTTATCCGCCATGGCGAAGGTGCGGATCCTGCTGCTGTGGTGTATGATGCCGTACAGGCTGCCAAGGCCCGCAAAAGCGATCTGCTCATCGTGGACACTGCTGGCCGCCTGCATAACAAAAAGAATCTGATGGACGAGCTTTCCAAAATGCGCCGCATTATTGATCGGGAATATCCCGAAGCCAACGTGCGCTGCATGCTGGTACTGGACGCTACCACCGGTCAGAACGGTATTCAGCAGGCCAAGCAGTTCAAGGAAGCTGTAGAGATCGGCGGCATTGTGCTGACCAAGCTGGATGGTACCGCCAAGGGCGGCGTAGCCATTGCCATTCGCCGCGAACTGAACGTGCCGGTGTGGTATATCGGCGTGGGCGAGGGGATCGACGATCTGCAGGCCTTTGACGCAAAACAGTTTACCAACGCCCTTTTCGGGGACGAAGAATAATGTAAAACAGCGCTTTGGCAGGAAGGGTAATGAAAAAGACGGACTTATCCTTCATAACAGATCAAGCTAATAACAAAACTGCAAGTCCTGGCCGGCTTGCAGTTTTTTGTATTGCTGTGATAGAATGAAAGCAATAAACTTGAATTTGTAGGTGGGAATAATTCATGCGATTTTTTCACGCTATCGATGTGGAACGTCTATTGAAAATAAAAGGAAAACGAGGTTACGGCATCTCCCTTGCCGTTGTCAAAGGCGACGAAATCGAGACATACTGTTCTGGCAGTGGCAGATACG
>JAFYLS010000084.1 GCA_017550035.1 Clostridia bacterium | reverse complement strand
TTCCCTTCGCGTCGCTTACGAAAACTGGCATGATGAGAAGCGATTTGCCGATCTGCTCCGCATTCTTCGTCAGTATCCCTGCGGCATTACGCAGGTTGCCTTTTTCACTTCATCCACGCACGCTCCCCTAACGCTTGAGGAACTCTTTCGCCGTACGGATATGATCGCAGATCGTATTCGCACGGTAAAAGCCATGGGGCTTTCCGCAGGCATCAACCTTTTGACTACCATCGGACACCATTTTGAGGATATGAATACGGCCCTTGGCGGCGAGTACACGTATATGACCAATATCCACGGGGAAATCTGTCGGGGAAGTTACTGTATGCGGGATCCGGCATTTCTCAGGGAATACGTAGCACCTTGCTATACCGCTCTTGCCAAGGCACACCCCGACTTTATCTGGATCGACGATGACGTGCGTTACGGTCATATGCCCATTGGCAACGGCTGCTTCTGCGATGGCTGTATCGAAAGCTTCAATCAGACATCCGGCGGCAGCTTCAACCGGGAAACGCTGCATCATGCCCTGAACCGTCAGGATGTTTCCCTGCGCAAGGCATGGCTCAGCCACAACAGTGAAGCGATCACAAACCTTTTCCGTGTGATCGGGCGAACCGTGCGCAGTGTTGATCCTTCCATCCGTCTGGGTTTTATGACGGGAGAACGCTATTATGAAGGATATCAATTTGCAGCCTATGCCGACGCCCTTTCCGAGGGCGGCAAATACGAAATCATGTGGCGTCCAGGCGGGGGTGCCTACACAGACAGCAATTATGAGGAGATTCTCGAAAAACAGGAACAGATCGGCCGTCAGAATGCTTATCTGCCCGCTTATGTGACCACAGTTCAATCGGAAATCGAAAATTTTCCGTATCAGCTGCTCAAAAAAACGCCTAAATCCACAGCCATGGAAGCAGCCATGAGCATGACCGTCGGCTGCACAGGTGCGGCGTTCAATATTCTGCCTTCGGAAACCGGCGAGCCGCTGGATACCGTCCTCCCGCACCTGCGTGCAATCAACAGCCTGACGGCATTTTACCGTACTGCCCGGCAGTTACTGTCCAATCTCACCCCTGAGGGCATTCACACCGGCTGGCGTATCCATTCTCAGGCTGCCGTGCCGGCAGGAAACTTCACCGAAGCCTACGGCGGCATGTATGCTTGCTATAACCGGGAACTGTTTACCTTCGGCCTGCCGGAGTGTTACCGTGCGGACAAAGCGTGCGTTACAACGCTGCACGGCGATGCGGCAGCCGTCATGGAAGATGCAGAGATCCTTGCGCTGCTTTCGGGCGGTGTTTATCTGGATGCCGGCGCACTCAACCATCTCCATCAGCGCAGCTTTGGTCCCTTGCTGGGTTTCTCGGTTGACCGTGAAATCCCCTTTGACGCCCGGGAATGTTACACCGAACATCCCATGAATCAGGGAATCGCGGGCGGTATCCGAAACTGCAGGCAGGCATTCAATCCCGGCGACAGTTTTGCACTCACCATGCAGTCTCCGGCATGCGAAAGCCTCTGTTCGCTGGCAGACTACCATATGCATCTTTGGGCAGAATGCACCTGCGGCATTTATGAAAACACCGCCGGAGGACGCATCTGCGCGGCAGGCTACTATCCGCACACCTGGATTTCCGATTTTCAGAAAACGGTTCAGCTAAAACGTCTGTTTGTGTGGCTGTCCGGCGGCACGCTTCCATCCTTTGTGGAAAGCTACCACCGGGTGCGCAACATCACCCTCACGGGGGATAATCGAATGTGCGTGACCCTCTTCAACCGCTCCAACGACGATATCCATACGCTGCGCCTTGCCGTGCGCACCTCAAAAAACACGGCGCAGCTTTACACCATGTACAACGGTACGAAAACCATTGTTGCATATCAGGAAAAAGAACTGTGCGGCAGCACCTATCAGTATTTCGAAATTGATCATATCGCAGCCTATGAAGGCGTGATTCTGGCTTTATAAAAATGAACTGATCGCCTAAACAATACGGAAGGTGGTACGGAAAATGGGTGAGTTTACCTATAAACTGGGTCAGAGAACGGCACGTGCGCCGAAGATCCGCAAGCTGGGCGCCATCAAAATGGGCATGGAGCAGACGCCCGTGATGTTCAAGGGCGAGCCTGTGATCGTAGAAAGCGTAGGCCATGTGGGCGATACCATCCGTGTACGGAACCTGAAAACAGGAGAAGTTTCCAAGGACATTTGCAAGGGTTATTATTTTGTTTCTGCCTTTGCGGAAGGCGAAAATCTGTATGCCTTTGCCACATCTGCGCGGGATGACAAACCCTTGACCATATACCAGACGGAGGATGCTTCCGGCTGGCACGACCCCCGCGGCGGTTCGTATGTGCGCATGTTCAAAACGGCCGATTTGATCCATTGGGAACAAAGGAACATCCTGCACTGTCCCGATTTGCAATTGTGGAATACTTCCGTGTGCAAGGGTTCCGACCGGTACGTCATGGCCATCGAGGTGCGCGAGAACGACGGGTATTCTGTCCCTCAGGTCGGACAGGATTTTACCGTGTTTTTCGCAGAATCCACCGATCTGGAAAACTGGACCATGCTGCCCTACGACTGCTCCTATACCCCCAAACGCTATAACGCCTGCCCTGCACTCCGATATGCGAACGGCTATTACTACATGATCTGTCTGGAAGCACTGCCCTGTGTGCGCTACGCACCCTACATCTACCGCACGCAGAATTTTATAGACTGGGAAGTGGGTTTTCACAACCCGATCATGATGTACAGCGACGAAGACCGTATCCCGCATGCCAGCGCATCCTTTACGCCGGAAGAACTGGATATTCTGGAAAACGGGCTCAACATCAACAACAGCGACGTGGATCTGTTTGAATTTAAGGGGAAAACGCATATTTACTACGCAAGCGGCGATCAGATGACCTATTCGTTCCTGTGCGAAGCAGTGTATGACGGGCCGCTGGATCAATTTCTGGAAGCGTTCTTCAAAACCGCAGACTAAGCCGCTTATACACACACCTGCCGGCGCCGACATGGTGCCGGCTTTTTCATTCATCCCGGGCAGAGAAAAAAACAATGCGTTTCCCCCGCTTTCGCTCTTGCAAATTCCGTGCATATCCTGTATAATGATTCCGTTGTCGAAGCGGTCAATGCCCGGATGTGGTTTTGCGGTGAAAGCGTTCCGGTTTTCATCTGCACCGGGAATAACCCGATTGATGATGCGGTAGTAGCTCAGTTGGTAGAGCGCCACCTTGCCAAGGTGGAGGTCGCGAGTCCGAGCCTCGTCTACCGCTCCATTTTTTTGCCCAAAAATCCCTTTTCGGCTTGGGAAAACGTTTTCGATAAGCGCATTGCAAAGGCAGTGCGTTTTTTATTTTGCACACATTCCGGCCATGTCCCCGCGCCTTGACACAGGGCAGGTCGGAAGCTACAATGAAAGCAACAAGGAGGCTGATTCCATGCAGAACTGTTCAGAATATTCCAAAAGCCGCCAACCGCTGAAGGTGCTGTTTATCGGCAACAGCGCCACATACGTACACGAGCTTCCCGAAACGCTCTGCCGTCTGGCCCAAAAAGCCGGGTATGAGATCACCGCAGAAAGCGTTGTGGCAGGCGGCGCTACGCTCAGCTTCCATGCCTATGCCGCATCGGAGCACGGCATGCATGTGCTGTCCGCAATCCGTCAGGGTTTTGACGTGGTTTTTCTGCAGGATAACGGCAACTGTATTTCCTGCAATGAATTCCGTCAGGCGTCGCTGAATGCCTGTGAAAAGCTGGCGCAGGCCGCCCGGGATGCCTCTTCCCGCATTGCGCTGTACGTCCGCCCGCCCTACGGTTACGAAAGCTGGAATCTGACCCCCTTTGAACAGTGCCGTGCCTTTGACGTCCACTTTTGCAGCCTCAGGGATACGCTGCATCCCATCTATGCCCATGTGAACCGTGCCTTTGCTTTTGCCATAAGGGATACGGCCTTTGACCTGTGGGGCGAAGACCACGCCCACACCGGTGACCACGGCGCCTATCTGGCCGTATGCGTGTTCTTTGCAACGCTCTTTGGCACTTCTTCCGCCGTGCTGGATCCCAACGGTCTGACGCCCGATGACGCGCGCACGCTTCAAAAGATCGCCGATCAGGTGGCGCTCGAGGGTGCCTGCCCCTGGTAAAGCAACGTGCAAGGTCCTTTCCTCCCCTGTCGCATATCAAACGCATTGCCTTTGCAGTGCGTTTTTTGCATATCTTCCGTTTGCGCTTCTTCCCCACAGATGGTATACTGTTTCTCAGCGGTCGCTGTGCCCAAACTGTTTCCGGAGATGAGTTTTTGAAGACGTTCCGCATTCTGGTGATCAATCCCGGCTCCACGTCCACCAAGTTTTCGCTGTTTGAAAACGAGCGGTGTCTGTTCACCGAAGATATTTTTCACGATTCCGGGGAATTGCTGCGCTTCCCCACCATCAACGATCAACTGGATTTCCGTCTGGACGTGGTGCGGAATTATCTTGGCACTCATGTTCCGGCTCTGAAGCAGGTGGACGCCATCGTAGGCCGCGGCGGCGGATGCTATGCCATTCCCGGCGGCATATACAAAATCGACGATGCGCTCATTGACGACACCCGCCACTACCGGGGCGGTCTGTATCACGCCTCCATGCTGGGCGTACAGATGGCTGCCAGGCTGCAAAAGGACTTTGGCGGCATACTGCTGATGCAGGATCCGCCGGTGGTGGATGAACTGTGCGACCTGGCCCGGGTGACCGGCGTAAAGGGCGTATACCGCAAGACCGCCTGCCACGCCCTGAACCTGAAGGAAACGGCGCGCCGGCACGCGCAGTCCCTTGGAAAAAAGTACGAAGAGTGCAACCTGATCGTCTGTCACATTGACGGCGGCATTTCCATCACCGCCCATCAAAAGGGCCGCATGATCGACGGCAACGACGCCGGCGGCGGCGAAGGCCCCTTCTCCCCCACCCGCATGGGCTCCATGGCCGTGACCGACATCATCGGCGCCATGAAGGACGTTTCTCAATCGCAGCTCAAGGCGCTGTGCAGCCAGGCCGGCGGCTTTAGCAGCCACTTTGGCACCTCCAGTTCCAACGCCGTGCACCGCATGGTGGAAGAAAAGGATCCCCGTGCCGTCCGGGTCTGGAACGCCATGCTCTACCAGCTGTGCAAGTACATCGGCAGTATGGCGGCCGTGCTGGAAGGCAAGGTGGACGGCATTGTTTTAACCGGCGGTCTCTTGCGCTTTCCGGACGTGGAAGAAAGTGTCCGTAAGCGCTGCGGCTGGATCGCACCCATCAAAAGTTATCCCGGCGAATTCGAGCAGGAGGCCCTGGCAAGCGGCGCACTGCGCGTGCTGACCGGACAGGAAGAAGCGCTCACTTACCCGGGCAGACCCGTGTGGAACGGCTTCCCGGACGAACAGTAATGCTGCCAAAGGCAAAACTGCAAAAGTCCCCCGCGTATATTTCCCACATAAATCTCCTGCGGTTTTTGCCTTTTTACGTCTTGTTTTGCTTTTATCCCCCTGCACACTTGCCAAGAAAAGCGTTATCCTGTATAATGTTTCCGTTGCCGAAGTGGCGGAATGGCAGACGCAGGGGACTTAAAATCCCCCGGTCTCTGACCGTACGGGTTCGAGTCCCGTTTTCGGCACCACAAAACCGGTTCCCGATTCAGGGATACCGGTTTTTTGTTTATTGCCCGGAAGATGAATTCAGTTTGCACGATATGACGGCGCTCCCCATCGCAAGTCCCCCTTGAATCCCGCCCGGCTTATGTGTATACTATAAAATAGAAAAAATCGAGTACAACCGCATCCACAGGAGGACACGCATATGCTGCTTTACTTTATCCGCCACGGAGACCCCTGCTACAACCCGGATTCCCTGACGCCCCTTGGGCACCGTCAGGCAGAAGCCATTGGCCGCCGCCTGTCCGTGCACGGCATTGACAAAATCTATTCCTCCCCCATGGTGCGCGCCATGCAGACGGCCAAACCCGCATCCGAATTGCTGACCCAAGAAATCAACGTATTGGACTTTGCCAGCGAACAGCATGCCTGGGATGAACTGACCCTCATCAACGAAAAGGGCAACCGCACCTGGGCCTGCAGCCATCCCGCCACGATGGATCTGTTCATGACACCTGATGTGCGTGATATGGGCATGCGCTGGTACGACCATCCCGCCTTTGAAGGGCAGACCTACAAGCAGGGCATGGAACGCATTGCCCGGGAAAGCGACGCCTTCTTTGCTTCCCACGGCTATGAGCGCATGGACCGGGAAGGATTCTACAAGGCCGTACGCCCCAACAACGACCGCATTGCTATTTTCGCCCATGCCGGCTTCGGCGTGGCCTTCCTCAGCCATGTGCTGGGCATTCCCTATCCCCAGTACAGCCAGACCTTCGACATGAGCCATTCCAGTTTGACGCTGGTGGAATTCAAGGACCGCAACGGCATTGCCATTCCCACAGTGGTCACCCTTTCCAACGACGCCCACCTTTACCACGAAAACCTGCCCACCCAGTTCCGCGCCAAATTCTGATTTTGCCCGACAACCGTTCTTACACGCGGCTTTCCTGTACAGGAGAGCTGTGTTTTGTTTTCCAAACGCTTCTGTTCTTCTTTTGCATTTCCGCCCATGCCGCCTTGCTATTTGCATGCTTCCATATTATGATAGCTGCATATAATTTCGTTTTGATATAATGGATTCATTGCTTTACAGGAGGATTTTTTCATGAAAGTACAGGATATGTATCAGATGGTCATGGACCTGGTGGGTCTGGAACAGATGCCCGAGGACAGCGGCATCGTATACGATAACGGCAAGGAAGTAAAGCGCGTGCTGGCAGGCATCGATATGGATACCACCATGCTCATGCTGGCAAAGCAACTGGGGTTTGACTGCGTCGCCCAGCACCATCCCGCCGGCATCATCCATCCCAACGGCGCCGACCTTTTCGGCCGCGACCACATGAAAAAGCTGATGGAATGCGGCGTGCCCATCAACGAAGCGCAGAAGCTGGCCTATGCCACCGACACCAAGCGCCGCCAGGGCGTGCATTCCCGCAACCGCACCCAGATGCGCGACGTGGCCAAGCTGCTGGATATTTCCGACGTAGCCTTCCACACCCCTGCCGATATGCTGGCAGAACGCACCACCCAAGCCAAGATGGACGCCCTCATGGAACGCAACCCCCGCTGCACCGTGCAGGACGTGATCGACGAACTGATGACCATCCGCGAATATCAGGACGCGCTGGAAGGCCAGCAGCCCGAAGTGTGGGTGGGCAGCAAAAATTCCTTCGCCGGCCGCATCTACGTGGAAATGTACGGCGTGGGCGCTCCCTCTCTGGATGAATACATCGCCTGCTCCAATGCCGGCGTGGGCACCTTCGTGACCATGCACGCCACCCCCGAAATCATCAAGGGCATGCGCGAGCACAACAAGAGCAACCTGATCGTGGCCGGTCACATGGCCAGCGACAGCCTGGGCTTCAACCAGATTCTGGACGCCTGGGAAAAGGCCGGCATCGAAGTAGTCCGCATCAGCGGCATCGTATAAAAAACATTTTCCTTAGGTTTAAAAGAGATTGCTCGTCAAGCAATCTCTTTTATTAATTTTTTATTGCATTCAACATATTCATATCCTCCTGTATTTTGAAGTTTGTTTACAGTTGACGGTCCTTGGAGTGCTTTTCAATCAGCTTCAGCAGATCCCGGGCTTCTTCTTCGGACTGGGGGCCCCAGATGATCATCTGCAGACCGCGGCAGGAAAGGTTATCCAGCAGCGGCACGACCTCATCCATGTGGGGGAAGAGCACCAGATTCTTGCCCGCCTTCTGGATCTTCTGCAGCTGGGGGATGAAGTTCGACGTGCGGGGCTGGCCCACCACGGGCGTCCACTGGATGGCCTTGAGGTTTTTGACGGACAGCAGGGAATCCAGATGGCGGATCTGCTCCTGGCCGTCGAAGTGGTAGACAGGGTAATCCAGGAAGTCGCACAGCTCCTCCAGTTCCGGCATGACGAAGCGGTTGAACATTTCCGGGGAGATCATCACGCTCAGGTCGCACTGCAGCTGCGCCATGCGTTTGGGCGCCCACAGGTGCATCCAGCTGAGTACGGAGCCGTCGTTGTTGTCCTTCACGACGTCGAACAACTGCTCCTGGGTCTTCTTGTAGATGGGCAGCAGGTTGCGGATGCCCTCCTCTACGAACTCCGGATCGGCCAGCATGTCCATCATCAGGTTGTCCGTGCCGCGGATTTCCGCCAGCGCGTCCAGAATACCGGCATTGTCGGAAACGGAGACGAGGTAATCCCCCTTGGAAAGCTCTACCAGCTTTTTGATGGCGTCCTTTTGGGCCTCAAAGGCCTCCGGACACTTGTAGGTGATCCGGGAGGCGTCAGGCTCGTCCTCATCGGCCATCCAGTGGTCGAACCAGGTGGTGCGGGGCACGCGGTTGGGCTTGCAGCCGGTGTATTCGGCAATGCCCGCCGTGCCGAAGTAGGGGAACAGGCAGGGAAGTGCCTCGCCGATGTAGTGATGATTGGCGAAGCGTTCGCGGTGCATGCGGTCGGCGGTCTCCACATCAAAGTAGAAATTGTGCTCTCCGAAGTCTTCGTAGCCGGGCTTCTTCACCATGATGGCAGCGCACGCGCGGTCCATAGCCTCGCGCTCCCAGTAGCCCATCATGCGCTGTTTCAGGTCATCCCAGTGGTCGTTGTAGAGCATGTGTGTGCCTCCTTTGAAAAAGTTGATTTCGTAATTGACTTATTTTCAGGATTGGTTTACCATGAAAGCAGGCGGTGAGAATATGGAGTACATAACCGAGATTCTGCACATCGACCCGCAGTTTCCCTTTGCGGTGATGTGGGGCAGCGGCTTCTCCGTGGCAGAATATGAAGGCGGCGCATCCTACATGCACCGGCATCACAGCCTGGAGATCAACTACTGCCTGCAGGGACAGGGCCGGTACATGATCGGCGATCAGGTCTATCCCATCGAAGCGGGCGACCTGTTCATTATCAACGACCTGGAGTACCATCAGGCCATCAACGTTTCCGGGGATACCCAGCTGCTGGTGATTGTCTTTGACGCCGATCTGGTGCTTTCCGGTGGCGATGATTACGCCCTCATCCGCACCTTTTACGAGTGGAAGACCGGCTTCAAGCACCGCATTGCTGCAGATTCTCCCATCGTGGCGGACATTGCACCCATCCTGCTGGAGATGGACAGGGAGTGGAAAACGCAGGAAATCGGCTGCCGGCTTGTGCTGCGCGGACAGCTGATCCGACTGCTGGCTCTTTTGTACCGCAGCTTTGAGCGCACCGAGGGCTACGGCGAACACATCCGCCGCTTCCAGAGCGGCTATGTGCGTCTGTCGCCGGCGCTGACCATGATCGACAGCCAGTTCCGCGAAAACCTGACGCTGGAGCAGCTGGCGGATTCCATCCACATGAACCGCAATTACTTCTCCACCATTTTCTCCCAGATGATGGGCTGCCCTGTGTCGGAGTACATCATCCGACGGCGGCTCCACCACGCCGAGCAACTGCTGCTGAGCAGCGACGCGAGCGTCATCAGCATCGCACTGGATTCCGGCTTCCGCAACGTGAGCTATTTCAGCCGGGCCTTCCGTAAGCACTTCGGGCTTTCCCCAGGGCAATATCGGGATCGGGTGCGGAAAGAACAGCCAAAGTAAACAACGCCGGGCTGATTACATTATCGTACAGCCCGGCGTTTCTTTCATCAACTGTGTTTGGAAAATAATGCATTATTTTCAGATTTCTTTATTTCGGATATTCACGACATTTTCGTTACATATAAACTTAAAAGTAAACGTCGTGAAAACGAAGTTCTGTTTACTTTTCTAAATCATCATCGTTCACAGATAGATCCATATGCTTCAGACATAATCGATTATCTAGAATACTATTTCAATCGTGATCGCAGAACTAAAGAATGTGGTCAAAAGCTAACAGAATACTTTAGAACACATGCAGAAGAAATAAAAGAATCAGCGCACCTGTAATGAAAAGCTTCAAAGCTTATGTAATTCTCCGTGAACAGTTTATTGCCAACAGCAGGTTCAGCTTAATATTCCCACAGTATCCCTATATAAAGAACCCGCTAGAAGATGCAAAATATTCAGGTAGTTAATTGCATGAAATGTAAACCGCTACACGCTACAAAAGAACCACTTTATCAGTGGTCCTTTTATGCTTTCCCTTCGATCAGTTTGATCAGCAGGCTTCGATCCGCATGGGAATACACATCCCCATCCCAGCGGATGGAGGGGCCGTTTTTGCAGTTCTTCATGCAGGGCGTGGTGCGGTAGGTAAAGCCGCCACTTTCACTGCTGCCGCCGCTTTTTACGCCGTAGGTATCCTCCAGCCATGCCCTGAGGCCATATCCCGCCTTGCAACTCGCGCACATCTCCAGCCGGTGGGCGGCGTTCGCCATCCTCAGGTCCGGTACTCGCTTGATGAGCGCCTGCAGCAGAGTTGCCTTCATACCGTAAAAGGACGCCGCCTGAAACAGCACGTCCTCCGTCAGGGTACCGCCTGCCATATCCTGCATTTCCCTCAGCAGGGCAATGAGCATCTGCTGGTCATGGGGAACGCCCTGTTCCCGGTACACTTCAAACAGTTTCTGCAAATCCATGACCGAATTTCCTCCATTCATTACTTCCATTATACCCGTAAAACAGGTGCTGAATCAACAGCACTTTCCGGCGCAAAGGCAGCTGTCAGACGGTTGTATCCCTTTTGTCTTTTCATTGACAGAACCAAGGGTTTCATGTATCATGGAAGCACATAATAATTGAAGAAAGAGGGATTTTTTTGGACAACAAGCTGGAACGCAAATACGGTCTTTTTACCGCCATTTGCATGGTGGTAGGCATCGTCATCGGCTCAGGCGTTTTCTTTAAAGCTCAGGCCATTTTGGAAAAAACGGGCGGCGACATGCCCCTAGGCATTATTGCCTGGCTCATCGGCGGCGCCATCATGCTGGTGTGCCTTTTGACTTTTTCCTTCATGGGCCAGAAGTATGAACGCGTCAACGGTCTTGTAGACTATGCGGAAGCCACCGTAGGCCCCCGTTACGGTTACATGATGGGCTGGTTCTCCGCCGCCATCTATTTCCCCGCCATGACCAGCGTTCTGTGCTGGGTATCTGCCCGCTACACGCTGGTGTTTATCACCACCGCCAACCCCAATTTCCCCATGACCATTCCTGCTGCTCAGGGCGGCTGCATCATCGGCCCGGAATGCATGGCGCTGACGCTGTTCTATATGTGCCTGATGTACGCACTGAACGCGATCTCCCCCAAGCTGGCAGGTAAGTTCCAGACCAGCACCACTGTGATCAAAATGATCCCCCTGGGCCTGATGGCCGTAGTGGGTCTGATTTACGGCCTGATCAGCGGCACCATGCAGGAAAATTTTGTGACCACCGCGCAGGTAGCCAGCGTCAGCTCCAGCCCCCTCTTGGCTTCCGTGTGCGCCACTGCCTTTGCCTATGAAGGCTGGATCATCGCCACCTCCATCAACGCCGAAATCAAGGATTCCAAGAAAAACTTGCCCAAGGCGCTGATCATCGGCGGTCTCATCATCGTAGCCACGTACCTGCTCTACTATATCGGTGTGGCCGGCGGCGCCAGCAACCAGCAGCTCATCGACCAGGGCGCTACCGTTGCTTTCACCAACATTTTCGGCAATTTCCTGGGCAACGTACTGAACCTGTTCATCGCCATTTCCTGCCTGGGCACCACCAACGGCCTGATGCTGGGCTGCACCCGCTGCATGTATTCCCTGGCTGCCCGCGGCAAGGGTCCCGACCCCGAAAAGTACGTGCAGGTAGACCCCAAAACCAATATGCCCAACAACAGCGCCATCTTTGCGCTCGTTGTCACCGCCGCCTGGTTCCTGTACTTCTACCTGAGCAACCTGGCCGGCACCTGGTCCGGTCCCTTCGTATTTGACTCAAGCGAACTGCCCATCATCACCATTTATCTGATGTACCTGCCCATCCTCATCCAGTGGATGCGCAAGGAAAAGGATCAGAATATCTTCCGCCGTTTCGTTATGCCCATTCTGGCCCTGTGCGGCAGCGCCTTTATGGTGTTTGCCTGCATCATGAGCCATAAGATGGGCTGCGTGTGGTACCTGATCGCGTTCGCCGTGATCATGGTCATCGGCCATTTCGTGAACAAGAACCGTAAAAACGCCTGAACAATTTAACAGAACAGGAACGGTAAACGATTTATGCAGATGAAAAAATTCAAGATCGCCTTCATCGGCGCAGGCTCCATCGGTTTTACCCGCCAGTTGCTGTGCGATTTGATGAACGTGCCGGAATTCCGCCAGATCGACATTTCCTTCATGGATATCAACCCCCGCAACCTTGACATGGTGTACCAGCTGTGCCAGCGGGACCTTGAAGCCAACGGCATCGATATCAAGATCCACACCACGCTGGACCGCCGCGAAGCGCTGAAGGACGCCAAATACGTGGTGGACTGCGCCCGCATTGGCCTGTTGGACGCCTTTGAACTGGACGTGAACATTCCCCTCAAGTACGGCGTAGACCAGTGCGTGGGCGATACGCTGTGCGCCGGCGGCATCATGTACGCCCAGCGCGATATTGCCATGCTGGAAGGCATGTGCCGGGATATTCACGAAGTTGCCGCGCCCGGCTGCATGCTGCTGAATTACACAAACCCCAACGCCATGGTCACCTGGTACTGCAACAAGTACGGCAAGGTGCCAACCGTGGGTCTGTGCCACGGCGTGCAGGGCGGCCATCATTTGATCGCCAAGGCGCTGGGCTATGAAAAGAAGGATATCGATATCGTCTGTGCCGGTATCAACCACATGACGTGGTATTTGTCTGTCAAGCACAACGGCGAAGAACTCAACGGCAAACTGCTGGATGCCCTGATGAGCGATCCCGAGATCGCCAAGACCGAAAAAGTGCGCATCGACATGATGAAGCGCTTTGGTTACTTCTCCACCGAAAGCAACGGCCACCTTTCCGAATATGTGCCGTGGTACCGCAAGCGCACCGGCGAGATCATGGACTGGATCGACCTGGGAACCTGGATCAACGGCGAAACGGGCGGTTATCTCCGCGTTTGCACCGAAGGCCGCAACTGGTTTGAAACCGATTTCCCCAACTGGCTCAAGGAGCCTCCCTATGAGATCAGCGCCAAATGGCGCAGCGAGGAGCACGGCTCCTACATCATCGAAGCCATTGAAACGGGCCGGGTGTACCGCGGTCACTTCAACGTGATCAACAACGGCTGCATCACCAATTTGCCCGACGACTGCGTGGTGGAAGTGCCCGGCTTTGTGGACACCTTCGGCATCAACATTCCCGTGCTGGGCGATCTGCCCCTGGGCTGCGCCGCCTGCTGCCAGAGCAACATTACCGTACAGCGTCTGGCCGTGGAAGCCGCCGCCCATGCGGACATCAACCTGTTGCGTCAGGCCATGATGATGGATCCCCTCGTGGGCGCCGTGTGCAATACAGACGAAATCTGGCAGATGGTGGATGAAATGCTCATCGCGCAGGCCGAATGGCTGCCTCAGTATGCAGAAGAAATCGAACGCGCAAAGGCACGCTGGGCCGAAGCCGAAAAGAACGGCACGCTCATTCCCCCCATCGTGACCGAAGGCGCTGCACGATTGCACACCAAAACGGTGGAAGAAATGGCCCAGGACGCCGAAGCCGCCCGACGCAATGCCGCCGAAGCGGACAAAGCCAAGGAACGCCCCGCCGCCAAGTAAACCAATCTTCTCAAGGAGCCTTTCGGGGCTCCTTTTTCTTCCCCCATTAAGTCTTGCATTTTTTCCCGGCCGGGCTATAATAAAAACAGCCACATGTTTACAATGCTTTTACATAAAGGAGAATCGTGCAATGCAGCCTTTCATGGATGAAAACTTCCTGCTCAACACCGAAACGGCCCGGGTACTTTATCACCAGCACGCCAAAAAGATGCCCATCATCGACTATCACTGCCATATTCCGCCTCAGGAAATCGCGGATGACCGCAAGTTTGACAACATCACCCAGCTGTGGCTGGGCGGCGACCACTACAAGTGGCGTCTCATCCGCGCCAATGCTGTGGAAGAAGAAAAGGTCACCGGCAGCGCTTCCGACCGCGAAAAGTTCCAGCAGTTTGCCGAAATGCTGCCCCGCGCCATCGGCAACCCCATCTATCACTGGACCCATCTGGAACTGCAGCGCTTCTTTGACTACCATGGCGTCTTGAACGGCGAAACGGCAGAAGAAGTGTGGAATCT
>JAFYLS010000083.1 GCA_017550035.1 Clostridia bacterium | reverse complement strand
TGTGCTGGCTGTTGCGCTGGTGCTGATGGTGTTTGCCTTCACCCGTCCCTACGGCTATGTTCTGTCCACGGTCGTGGCTTCCGGTGCTGCTGTTGCGCTGGTGCTGGTCCGTATGCTGGTGCCCGTGGTGGTTTCTGCCTTTGGCGGCAAAGCCAGCCTGATTTCCGGCAAGTCTTCCGATAAGTAAGCTGTTTACAGGGTGTCGGTTATTGTGCCGACACCCTTTTTCTATCCGCATTTTGATGCATGGAGGAGGTGAGAAAGTGCTGATGTTTGAAAAACGGAGCGGCAATGCACAAGCCGCGCACCCGGGTCAGGGGAAAGTGTCCTGGCTTGAGGAACTGTTTTTGGCCCGCGGGCTGGATACGGAAGAAAAGCGGCAGCGCTTTCTCTATCCGGATATGGATACTCTGTCCGATGCTGCCCTTCTGCCCGGCGCCCTTCAGGCATCTCAGGTTCTTTCCCGCCTTCGGGATGAAGGAAAAACCGTGGCGGTATACGGCGATTACGATGTGGACGGCGTATGCGCCTCTGTGATCATGGAAGAAACGCTTCGTGCATTTGGTCTGGACTGTTTTATTTATGTACCTGACCGTCACGAAGAAGGCTATGGCCTGAATATGAATGCGGTGGAAAGCCTTGCGCAGCGCTGCGGCGCAATTCTGACGGTGGACTGCGGCATCGTCAGCCACGGTGAGGTGCAAAAGGCCCGGGAACTGGGGCTGACGGTCATCGTGACGGACCATCACCGCCCCGGCGATACGCTGCCCGCAGCCGATGCAGTGGTTTGTCCCCTTCTTGACGGCTATCCTTATCCCATGCTGTGCGGCGCAGGCGTTGCCTGGAAATTGTGCGATCTGCTGATGGGTCGCCGGTTTGCCATGGGCAGGCTGGACCTTTGTGCGCTGGCTACCGTGGCGGATATGGTGCTTCTGACGGAAGAAAACCGCGTTCTGGTCCACTTTGGTCTGGACTTGGTTGGCAGGACAAAGCGCCCCGGGCTTGCGGCGCTGTGCCGCCGTGCATCTGCCCATCCGGAGGATATCCGCAGCGAAACGGTCTCCTTCCAATTAGCGCCCCGGCTCAATGCCGCAGGCCGTCTGGAAAGCGCCATGGACGCCGTGAATCTGCTCAGAACGCAGGATGCGGCGGAAGCAGAAAGTCTTTCTGTGAAACTGGAAAATCTGAATTTGCAGCGCCGGGAAAAGCAGGAACTGGTTCTTGCCGAAGCAGAAGAGCAGGTGCGCTGTATGAACCTGACCCAATGCAGCGCCATTGTGGTATTGGGTGAAAACTGGGACAGCGGCGTGGTGGGCCTGTCTGCCGGCAAGCTGGCCGAAAAATATGCCTATCCCACTGTGGTGCTGACCTGCGTGGAAGGCACGGATTTGTGCGTAGGCTCTGCCCGCAGCGCCGGTCAAGTGGATATTCACCGGGCGCTGAAGGAATGCGGAGATCTTTTCGTGCGCTTTGGCGGCCATGCCGCCGCTGCCGGCATGACGCTTAGGAAGGAAGATGTGCCGCTGCTTCGGGAGAGACTTTCCTGCAATGTGTATGCGCAGCTTCATGGCGCAGCGCCCCGCAAGCGGATTTTGTATGATGCCAAGATGACGCTTGCCGATGTGACGCAGGATACGGTGGAAACCATGGAACGGCTGGAACCCTTTGGTATGGGGAATCCTGCGCCCATGTTTCTGTTTGAACGGGTGGAACTGCCCATCCTGCGTGCGGTGGGCAATCAGGGGGCGCATCTTAAATGCAGCTTCCGTCAGGCGGGGCAGATGCGGGACGGCATTGCCTTTGGCATGGGAAAACGGCAGAAAATGCTGACAGGTCCCGTGGATATGGCTGCGGTGCCCACACTGAACCGCTATATGGGCCGTGTGACAGCGGAATGCCAGGTGCAGGCCATACAACTGCGCGCCGATACCTTTCCGGATGATGAAGAAAGAGAACTGAGCGCGGTTTTGCAGGAATTAAGGTATCTGGCGGAGAATATATACGAATTCGCCGAAGTAGCGGCTTTTTCTGCTGTGCGGGAAATTCCTGAGGCATGGCTGAAAGAAACGCAGGGCACCCTTTTATGGTGCCGCCGGGGCGAAACGGTGCGCCGCATGGCTGAAAAATATCCCTTCCTTCCGTATCTGGAGGATGCAAAAAGGGATCCCCGGGCGTATACGGGCATCAGTCTGTGCCCGGAAGGCTTTTCCGCGCTGTACCAACGCGTGGTGCTGTGCGACGGGCTTTTGTGCGATGAGGAAAGGCAATCCCTGTTACAGCGGTATCCCGGCACGGAGTTTGTGTATCTTTCGTCGGACAGCGGGCGGAACATGATGAAAAAGCTTCATGTTTCCCTTGAGGAACTGCGCGGCATATACCGCATGCTCCGGGATATGGGCGGGGATGAAACGGTGTGCTTTGCAGAGCGCATGCAGATGCCTGTCAGCCGTGCGCAGTGTGCGTTTGATATTTTGTGTGATATGCATTTGGCCGAAAAAACGGAGTTTCCCCGGGGCATCAGGCTGCTGCCTGCCCGGAAAACGGAAGCCGAAGCCAGTCTGCTTTACCGGCTGCTTAACCGGTATGCGGAATAGTTGTTGATTTTTTGTTTGTACTCAAGCCATTTTTCCTGCAGAGCAGGTTGTACGGAGTTAAAGAGGAGGCTCTCCTTGCATGGCGTATTCAGCGTATGAAAGTCTGCCTATAGAGCAGATTGTGGCCCGCGTTGATAAAGCGTACCCGGGTGCGGGGCAGCTGGTGGAAAAGGCCTATCATTTTGCCTTGAAGGCCCACGAAGGCCAGGTGCGCAAAAGCGGCGAACCCTATATTATTCATCCGCTTTTTGTGGCCAGCATCCTCACCAAGCTGATGATTGACCCGCCCACCATTACGGCGGCTTTTCTGCACGATACGGTGGAGGACTGCGAAAGCATTACCCTGCAGACGGTGGCGCAGGAGTTTGGCGAAGACGTGGCCCGCTTGGTAGACGGCGTGACAAAACTGAAAAAGCTGGATTTTGCCAACCGGGAAGAACAGCAGGCGGAATCTCTTCGCAAAATGATTCTGGCCATGAGCAAGGACATCCGCGTGGTGCTCATCAAGCTGGCGGACCGGCTGCACAACATGCTGACCCTTCGCTTCCAGTCCCCTCAGCGGCAGGCGGCCATTGCCCGCGAAACGCTGGATATTTACGCACCGCTGGCACACCGCCTGGGTGTGTACGCCATCAAGCAGGAACTGGAAGACCTGGCGCTGCGCTACATTGACCCCGTGGGCTATCAGGAAGTGGCTCGCAAGGTGGGCATGAAGCGGGCCGAACGTGAAAACAACATCCGCATGGTGATCACCGAGCTTTCGCAGAAACTGACGGACGCCGGCATCAAGTACGATGTGGACGGCCGTCCCAAGCATCTGTATTCCATCTACCGCAAGATGGTATTGCAGAACAAACCTTTTGACCAGATCTACGACCTGATCGCCATCCGCGTGATCGTGGACAGCGTGCCGGACTGTTACAGCGTGCTGGGCATCATCCACACACTTTGGAATCAGGTGCCCGGGCGCTTCAAGGATTATATTTCGGTGCCCAAGGCCAATATGTACCAGTCGCTGCATACCACGGTGATCGGCGGCCGCTCCATTCCCTTCCCCTTTGAAATTCAGATCCGCACCTGGGATATGCACCGGGTGGCGGAATACGGCATTGCCGCCCACTGGAGCTATAAAGAAGGCAAATCTGCCAATGATGACCTGGACCAGAAACTTTACTGGCTCCGGCAGATTCTGGACTGGCAGAGCGATACCCGCGATTCTCAGGAATTCATCGACGGACTTAAAACCGACCTGTTTGCCGAAGAAGTGTTCCTGTTCACCCCCAAGGGCGACGTGATTTCCATGCAGCGCGGCGCAACGCCTCTGGACTTTGCCTACCGCATCCATTCCCATGTAGGCAATTCCTGTGTGGGCGCCAAGGTAAACGGCAAAATGGTGCCGCTGGATACCGAACTGAAAACGGGCGACCGGGTGGAGGTCATGACCTCTTCCTCCTCCAAGGGCCCCAGCATGGACTGGCTGAAAATTGTCAAAACCCAGCAGGCCAAGGCCAAAATTCGCCTGTACTTCAAAAAGGAAGTGCGGGGCGATAATATCCAGCGCGGCAAGGATATGCTGGAACATGAAGCCAAGCGCCGCGGCGTGAAGCTGGGGGACTATACCAAGTCCGAGTACTACGAGCCGCTTTTGAAAAAGTACATGTTCCAGGAACTGGACGATTTGTACGGCGCGGTGGGTTACGGCGGCGTGGCTGCGGTATACGTGCTTACCCGCCTCATGGACGAAAAGCGCAAGAAGGAAGAAAAGCAGGAACCCAAAATGCCCCCTGTGGTGCAGGAAGTTTCGGCTGCATCCGCTCAGAACAACAACCGGGGCAAAGCCAGCCACGGCGTGTATGTGGCAGGCAGCGCGGATATGCTGGTGCGCTTTGCCAAATGCTGCAACCCCGTGCCCGGCGACGACATTGTGGGCTACATCACCCGCGGCCGCGGCGTAACGGTGCATAAGGCGGACTGCGTGAACGCTTTGCATACCGAACCCGAACGCGCGGTGAACGTATCCTGGGCAGACAGCGATGTGGGTACCTTCTCTTCCAACATCCAGATCATCTGCTACGACCATCCCTCGCTGCTTGGCGAACTGGTGGCATTCTTTGATGATGTGAATCTGCCCATTACCGCCATGTCCGTCAGGGTGAACAAGAACAAAACCGTCACCATTACCATGACGGTGAATGTTACCAGCCGTGAGCAGCTGGACAACGCACTGCGCAAACTGCACCGCAGGAGCGACATCATTGAAGCCTACCGCTCCAATGCTTGACGGAGGGACTTGAAGATGCGTACGCCCGCCTGATATAAAATCAACCCTATTTTTCCAGAACATAGATATTGATGAAGTAAGGAGTTTTTGTTTATGCCTTTGCAGGAAGAAGTATCCCGCCGCAGGACATTTGCCATCATCAGCCATCCTGACGCGGGTAAAACCACCCTCACTGAAAAACTGCTGCTCTACGGCGGAGCCATCCGTCAGGCGGGCAGCGTAAAGGCCCGCCGTGCCGAACGCCACGCCACCTCCGACTGGATGGAAATTGAAAAGCAGCGCGGTATTTCTGTTACCTCTTCTGCTATGCAGTTTTCCTTCGACGGGTACCACATCAACATTCTGGATACCCCCGGTCACCAGGACTTCTCCGAAGATACCTACCGCGTGCTGGTAGCGGCGGACAGCGCCGTCATGCTCATTGACGCCGCAAAAGGCGTGGAAGAGCAGACCATCAAGCTGTTCAAGGTGTGCCGCATGCGCAACATTCCCATCTTCACCTTTGTGAACAAGATGGACCGCGCCGCCAAGGATCCCTTTGAACTGATGGAAGAACTGGAGCGGGTGCTGGGTATCCGTGCCTGTCCCATCAACTGGCCCATCGGCGTGGACGGCGATTTCCAGGGCGTGTACCACCGCGATGAAAGGGAAGTGGAACTGTATTTCAGCGGCGACCACGGCGCCACCCGTGCCCAGAAGACGGTGATTTCCCGGGACGATCCCGCCTTTGAGACGGCGCTTGCGGAGCATTACCGCACCCGTCTGGACGACGAAATCATGCTGCTGGATGAAGCCGGCGATTCCTTTGACCTGGACGCCGTGCGCCGGGGCGAACTGACTCCCATGTTCTTTGGCAGCGCCGTCACCAACTTCGGCGTGGAACCCTTTTTGGAGCGTTTCCTCAAGTACACCACGCCGCCCATGGCCCGTGAAGCGGATGCCGGCATGATCGACCCCTATGATGAAAAGTTCTCCGGCTTTATCTTCAAAATTCAGGCCAACATGAACCCTGCCCACCGCGACCGTCTGGCGTTTTTGCGCGTGGTCAGCGGTACCTTTAAGAAGGGCATGACCGTGTGGCATTCCGGCACCAACAAGGATCTGCAGGTCAAGCAGCCCCAGCAGTTCATGGCGGATGAACGCGAGGGCGTGGAAAACGCCTATCCCGGCGATATCATCGGTCTTTTCGATCCCGGTGTGTACCGTCTGGGCGATACTTTGTCTGAAGGCCGCAAGTTCAAGTTTGAAAAGATTCCCGTATTCGCCCCCGAACGCTTTGCCCGTGTGCGTCCTCTGGACTCCATGAAGCGCAAGCAGTTTGCCAAGGGCATCTCCCAGCTCAGTGAAGAAGGCGCCATTCAGACCTTCAAGCGCAACGAAACGGGCCTTGAAGAATTCATCGTGGGCGTGGTAGGCGAACTGCAGTTTGACGTGCTGACCTACCGCCTCAAGAGCGAATACGGCGTGGACCTTTTGATGGACCGCATGGATTACCGCTTTGTGCGCTGGGTGGTGGAAACGCCCAGGGATGTAAGCGATCTGCAGCTGACTTCCACCTCTGCACGCGGTTTTGACAGCCATGATAACCCCGTTTTGTTCTTCGGCAACGACTGGTCCATTCGTCTGGCGGAAGAAAAGAACAAGGGTTTGGTGCTCAGTGAAATTGCGCCCCGCAACACCGAAGCATAATCTGTTTTCCTGCTGAAAAAAATTTACAAAAGATGCAAGAAAACCCTTCGCATGTTCGTATCATAAGTGAAGAGGGGAGAGCATGCGCGGCAGAAGCCGGCGCACTTCCCCAAAGAGGGAGAGATACGTGATGAAGAAGTTGATCAGCCTTTTGCTGGCCGCTGTGCTGGTTCTGTCCATGCTGCCCGTGGCTTTTGCCGCCAAGGCGCCCGGCGATTTGAATTCGTACGTCACCGGCACCTTCAATCAGGGCTATGATGTGTACTCCGGTCCCGGCGAATGGTATTACCGGGTGAATGATACCCGCTACGGCTCCGCCAAGTGCCGCATTTACGGTACTGTGGGCGACTGGCTGCTGGTAGGCTTTGGCCACAGCGGTCTGTACCACATCGGCTACATTCCCAAGGATGCCCTCAATCACTGCGATGATCTGAGCGGCACCGTGGAAGAATTGACCTTCCTGAATGTTCAGGACCATGTGTTTGAACGCGGCTGCGGGTTGACGGACGATCCTGTATTGGATAACCCCAAATTCGTCAGCCTGTCCGGCGGCACGCCCGTTACCATTCTGGGCTACATGGGTTCCTGGGCTTATGTGGAAACCAAAATGAGCACCGGTACGCCTGTGCGCGGCTGGGTGATGGACTACTATCTGAATTCCGGCCGCGACGATCTGCACAGCGTGCCTCAGACGGAAAAGCCCGCGCCCACCCAGGCTCCTGTTACCCAGGCGCCCGTGACGCAGGCTCCCGCATCGACCGTTGTTCCCCTGCCCACTCAGGCGCCTGCGGCGACCCAGTATCCCCATACCGGACGGGAAAGCCTGCTTTCCTCTCTGGTGCATAACTGCCCCAACACGGGCATCATGCTGCCGGAAAGCTTTTCTCCCACTCAGCAGAGCTATGTGCTTACCGTGGCTTCCTGGGTATCCCGCGTTACCTTTACCCCCACTGCCTATGACAGCAATGCTTTCATTACGGTCAACGGACAGCCGGTAAAGAACGGACAGAAGAGCCAGGTGATCGAAATGACCAATGATCCCAGGCAGGTGGATATCCGCGTGCAGGGCGTGAACGGCTCTGCGACCACCTACACCGTATTCCTGCAGCGCCGTCCTTCCGAAGCCCGCACCCGTGTGTCCTACGGCTTCATCAAGGATATTTACCAGAAGAACAAGGAATTCTATATCAGCGCTGATCTGGTGACCATGAACTTCTATGAAGGCTGGGAATGGGAAACCGTCTATAACGGCAACATGGCCAGTGCCTATATCACCAATGATTCTTCCTACCTGTACAAGTATGTGGTGGATGAACACTGCGACTTCTTCTACAATGTGGGAGATGAGAATGATTTCATTAGGGCGGAAGTCCGTCATGCCGATGATATCTATCAGTTCATGAACAATTACCAGAAGGATCAGGTGTATGCCATCATCTATATTGAGGATGAAATTGTGGCTGTTGCACCTTACTACTATGTGCCTTTCCATGAAGGCGATTGATTCCGCATTGCCTGCAGGACGCCCCTTTCAAGGGGCGTCTTTTTATGGACTTTTTTGTCGGATATATGGGAACAAATGACCGGGTTTTGTTGACAATAGCGCCCTCAAAAAGGTATAATAAACTGTTATAGGAGGCTGCAAGCATGCGTGTAATGGTAATTGACCCCGGTCTGGCAATTATGGGTTACGGGATTATTGATACGGACGGGCGGAAAAGTACATTGGTCAAGGGTGGTGTGGTGCTGACTACGCCGGATATGCGTATGCCCGAGCGTCTGCATGCCATTTTTACCGGCACCCGGGATTTGCTTGCGCTGTACAAACCGGACGAGATTGCGTTTGAAGAACTGTTCTTTGCCCGCAACGTGACCACCGCCCTCAACGTAGGCGCCGCCCGCGGAAGCGCGCTGTGCGCCTGCTCGGAATACGGCAGGCCCATTTACGAATACACCCCCATGCAGATCAAGCAGGCGGTGGTGGGGTACGGACGGGCGGACAAACATCAGGTGCAGCAGATGGTGAAAATGCTGCTGCATCTAGACGATATTTTGAAACCCGACGACGCGGCGGACGCCGTGGCCTGCGCGCTGACCCATATCCATTCCGGGCAGATGCGCCATCAGTTCCTGATGAAATGAGGTTATAAAAATGTTTGCTTATCTGGACGGCATTGTGGCCGAAAAAGGATTGAACGAACTGGTGCTGGATGTGCACGGCGTGGGCTACAGCTTGAACTGCAGCGCCACCACGCTGGCTGCCGCACCCGTAAAGGGTGAAAAAATGAAGGTGTACACCTTTCTTTCCGTGAAGGAAGATGCGGTGGACCTGTTTGGCTTTGCCACCAAGGAAGAAAAGCGCATGTTCCAGCGCCTGACCGGCGTCAGCGGCATCGGTCCCAAGTCCGCACTGGCCATTCTGGGCTCCATGCCGCTCAGGGATCTGACGCTGGCCATTGTCACAGGCGATACCACGGCGCTTTCCCGGGCACCCGGTGTGGGCAAGAAAACGGCTCAGCGCATTTCGCTGGAGTTGAAGGAAGCGCTGAGCAAGGAAGATATTCCGTCCGGCATTCCCGGCGGCATTACGCTGCCGGTGGAAACCATTGCCACCGATGCGGTGAACGAGGCCATTGCCGCGCTGCAGGCGCTGGGCTATACGGCGTCCGAAGCCACCGGCGCTGTGGCGAAGATCAAGCATCAGGGAACACATGCCGATGAACTGGTGCGTCTGGCCCTTAAAAATATGGCGGGGATGTGATTGACAAATGGAAGACAGACTGCTGCAAACTGCCCAGCGCAGAGAAGATGAAGACATCGAAACCTCCCTGCGTCCCCATACGCTGCGTGATTATGTGGGTCAGGAAAAGGTGCGGGAAAGTTTGGAAGTGTATATTTCCGCTGCCCTCAAGCGCCATGACGCCCTGGACCATATTTTGCTTTACGGCCCTCCCGGCCTTGGCAAAACCACTCTTGCATCCATCGTGGCCTCTGAAATGGGGCAGAATATCCGCATCACCTCCGGTCCCGCCATCGAGCGTCCCGGCGACCTTGCGTCTATTCTGACCAACCTCAATCAGGGCGACGTGCTGTTTATCGACGAAATCCACCGCCTGTCCCGTGCTGTGGAAGAAGTGCTCTATCCCGCCATGGAAGACTATGCGCTGGATATCATGATCGGCAAGGGTCCCACGGCCCGTTCCATCCGTCTGGATCTGCCGAAATTCACGCTGGTGGGCGCCACCACCCGTGCAGGCCGCCTGTCTGCGCCTTTGCGCGACCGTTTCGGCATCATCTACCGTCTGGAAATGTATACGCCTGAAGAACTGAGCCGCATTGTGGGCCGTTCCGCCGGCATTCTGGGCATGACCTATGACGAAGACGGATTGATGGAAATTGCCCGCCGCAGCCGCGGTACGCCCCGTATTGCCAACCGCATGCTCAAGCGCGTCCGCGATTTTGCCCAGGTGAAGGCGGACGGCCGCATCACCTACGATGTGGCTCGTCAGGCGCTGAACATGCTGGATGTGGACGATCTTGGACTGGACCGGGTGGACAGAGCGGTGCTTTCCACCATGGCGGATAAGTTTGGCGGCGGCCCTGTGGGTCTGGATACACTGGCTGCCACCACGGGCGAAGATGCCGTGACCATTGAAGATGTGTATGAACCCTATCTGATGCAGCTGGGCTTTATCATGCGCACGCCCCGCGGACGTATCCTGACGCCTGCCGCCTTCGAACATCTGGGCAAAACGGTGCCCCAGAACGCCCAGTTCCTTCGTGCTGCGGAGGAAGCGGATTCCGAGCAGACTACCCTTTTGTAAGAAAGGCGCATTTATGAAATTCACCCATTTTTTCTGGGATTTTGACGGTACGCTGTACGATACCTACGGCCGCATCACCCGGGCGCTTGTGAAGGGTCTTTATGATGTGGGCATTGAAACGGATTTTGATACCGCTTTTCTACGGGTCAAACGGTCGCTCCGTGAAGCTGCCGAAATGTATCTGAAAGAAAATCCTGCCATTCATATGACGCCCGAGGAAGTGATCGGGTATTACCGCTGCCACTCCGAAGAGGAGGATCTGAGCACCATTCAGCCCTATCCCGGCTGCGAGGAAGCCTTGAAAGCCGTAGTGGAAAAGGGCGGAAAAAACTACCTGTACACCCATCGCGGACAAAGCGGCATCGATGCGCTGAAGCGGGACGGACTGGACCGGTACTTTACGGATTTTGTCACCAGCCAGCGCGGCTTTCCCGCAAAACCCGCGCCGGATGCGCTGAACTTTCTGTGTGAAAAGCACGGACTGGATAAAACGCTTTGCGTGATGGTGGGGGACCGGGATATTGATCTGGATGCAGGCAAAAATGCCGGCATGCAGGGGGCATTGTGCGACCCCGATCATCAATATGATGCTTATGAAACACTCTACCGGTTTGACACCCTTGCGGAATTGAGAAAAATTTTGATGGAGGATGAAACAAAATGAACACCATGAAAACCCGTCAGGAAATGAAAGAACATGCCCGTATGATTCTGCGCGCCAATCAGGGTCAGATCATTGGCGCCTACCTGATTGCTCTGGTGATTTCCATGATTGTTTCCGGCTTCACGGCAGGCTTTGGTTCTTTTCTGGTGATGCCCGTGCTGATGGTCACCATGAAGGGCTTTTTCCATGCGATGTATACGGGCAAAGCCATGCGTCTGGAAGATGCGGGCAGAAACCTGTTTGACAACCGCTTCCTGACCAAAACGGGCGGCTATCTGTGGATGAGCCTTTTGATCGGTCTGTGGAGCTGCCTGTTTGTCATCCCCGGCATCGTAATGGGCATTGCCTATTCCATGACGCCCTATATTCTTCACGATTGCCCCAATGTGAAGGCCATGGATGCGGTGAGAATCTCCCGCAAAATGACCCGCGGCTACAAGATGGACCTGTTTGTGGCATCTCTGTCCTTCCTGGGTTGGGAACTGCTGTCTCTGTTCACTTTCGGCATTCTGGAAGTGATTTTCGTGGGCCCCTACCGTGAACTGACTTTCGGCGGTATCTATGAAGAACTGAAAATGGAAGCGCTGCGGAACGGCACCGTTACCGAAAATGAACTGTACGGCGATGATGTGATTGCAGTGAACGGCTATATTGACAGCAACAAACTGTAAGAAAGACGAGGGAGAAACAGGATGGAACGTGTGGAAGAACGCTTTTTGCGCTATGTGAAAATTGATACCACCAGTGTGGAAGATACGGGCACGTGCCCTTCCTCTCCCAACCAGCTGGTGCTGGCGGATATGCTGGCGGAAGAAATGAAGGCCGTAGGTCTTTCGGATGTACGCCGGGACGAACACGGCTATGTGTACGGCTGTCTGCCCGCTGCGCCCGGTTACGAAAATGAAAAGGTCGTGGGCCTTATTGCCCATATGGATACCAGCAATGCCGTGCCTGGCGGTCCCGTGAACGCCCGCATGTTCCTCTATGAGGGCGGCGATATTGTTCTGAACGAAGAAAAGCATATCGTCATGGGCGAAAAGGAATTTGGCCTTCACCGGCTCAAGGGACAGGAACTGATCGTCACCGACGGTCTGACGCTGCTGGGGGCCGACGATAAGGCGGGCATTGCCGAGATTCTCGCTGCCTGCGAATATCTGCTTGCCCATCCCGAAATTCCTCATGGCAAGGTGATGGTGGGCTTCACCCCCGATGAAGAAATCGGCGCGGGTGCAGACCTGTTTGACGTACAGGGTTTCGGTGCGGAATACGCTTATACTCTGGACGGCGCGGATATCACTGAAATGGAGTATGAAAACTTCAACGCCGCTTCTGCTGTGGTGCACATCAAGGGCAACAGCATCCATCCCGGCAGCGCCAAGAACATGCTGGTGAACGCTGCCACCGTGGGCATGCAGTTCCACGGCATGCTGCCTGTGCGCGAAACGCCCGAAAATACCGAAAATTATGAAGGCTTTGCCCATCTGGTGTCCATCGAGGGCGAAACCGATCACTGCGTGCTGAAATACATCATTCGTGACCATGACATGGAAAAATTCCTTGCCCGCAAAGCGCGTTTTGAAAAGATCGCCGCTTACCTCAACGAGCTCATCGGCGAAGGCACGGTAACGGTTACCCTGCGGGACAGCTACTTCAACATGAAGGAAAAGATCGAGGAAGTGCCGTGGGTGCTGGACCGCGCTTACGCAGCGCTGGAAGCATGCGGCATTCACGCCCATCCTGTGGCCATCCGCGGCGGTACGGACGGCGCCCGCCTTTCCTTCATGGGTCTGCCCTGTCCCAATCTGGGCACGGGCGGCGGAAACTATCACGGCGTGCATGAATATGTATCCGTCACGCAGATGCGCAAAATGGTGGAAGTGCTGGTGAAGCTGGTTTCCGTCCGGTAATTCCTTCTTTCAAAAAGGATTCAGAAAATGTTTGAACAAATGTCTGCGCCGCAGCGTGAAAAACGGGCGGCGGTGATCAATGATCTGTCCGGCTTCGGGCGCTGCTCCATCGGTGTGACGCTGCCCATTCTTTCTGTGATGGGCGTGCATACCGCCTCGGTGCCTACGGCAGTGCTCAGCACCCACACCGGTGATTTTACCGGCTATTCCTTCCGGGATTTGACGGGGGATATGGGTTTGTTTCTCAACCACTGGCAAAAGGAAAAGCTGCAGTTTGATGCGCTCATGTCCGGATATCTGGGAAGCTTTGAGCAGATTGAGATCGTCCGGGAATATTTCCGCGTCTTTGGCCGGCAGGATAATCTGATCTTTGTGGATCCCGTGATGGGGGATGACGGCAAACTGTATGCGCTGTACACCTCTGAAATGGCGGAGGGGATGAAGAAGCTTTGTGCCGGCGCGGACGTGATTGTGCCCAATCTCACCGAAGCCTGCATTCTGCTGGGAGAAACCTACCGCGAGCATGGGCAGACCGAGCAGTACCTGTTTTCCCTGTGCAGGGGATTGAAGGGACTGGGTGCCCGGCGTGTGGTCATCACAGGCGCCAGCACGGTGGATGACATGATCGGCGCAGCCTGTCTGGATGACAGCGGCTTTTACATGCGTTCCGCTCGGCGCGTGCCTGCCAGCTATTGCGGCACGGGGGATGTGTTTGCATCCGTGCTGCTGGGTGCGCTTTTAAGCGACCGGGATTTGCCGTCTTCTGTCCAATTGGCGGCGGATTACACGGCCTGCTGTGTGCGCTGCAGTCTGGAAAACGGTGTGCCCGCCCGGGAAGGCGTGGATTTTGAACGGGACCTTTGGAAACTGGGCAGAGAGGTCTGCCTGTAAAAAAGGATATCAGGGCGGCGCTTTGCCGCCCTTTGTTTGGCTCTGCATGGATGAAGGGCGCTTTTTTCTTCGTTGGATGATGGGAGCAGGATTGTTTACAGCCTTTTAACACTCTGGAAGGCCTGTGCATCCCGAAAGGACTGGAAAATGAAGCAAAAACGGTGTATAATGACATTGCCTGTTGGCAAACGGGCGCTTATTTGTGTTTTCGTCCTTTTGCTTTCCGGGCTGCTGCTTGGGTGGCTGGTGCTCTGTCCCAAAGATGTGCAGGCATACACCCGGGAAGAGCGGGCGAAGTTTTCCCAAGGCATGAATACCCACCGAGTATCCATGGTGCTTCATGAGGAAGACGGCACCCTGGCGGTGATCCACGAAGTGGATTTTGTGAACCGCACGCAGGATCCCCTTCCGCATCTGGTGCTGCGCACTTATGCCAATGCCTTTTTGAGTGAAGAAACCAGCCCCGCTGCTATTGACGAAGTGTACGACAGTGCCTACCGCGCAGGGTTTTCAACCGGCGGGCTGCACCTGCAGGGGGTGTGGTGGCAGGGTGAAGCGGCTTTCCATAGGTATGAGGATGAAGCGCAGACCGTGCTCCGTATCGAAACGGGTGATATGCAGCCGGGCGATAGCGGCACATTGAAAATGATGTATGTGCTTTCTGTGCCGGAATGCGCCTACCGTTTTGGACGCACGGATACCGCATGGCAGATCGGCAATGCCATTCCGGTTGTATCTGTATGGCAGGAAGGGGCATGGCGCAAAGACCCTTATGACCCCATTGGCGATCCATTCATTTCCGAAAGCGCCAACTGGTCCCTTCGCATTCAGTTGCCCGAGGGCATGACGCCCGCTGCCTCTGCCTCCCTTGAAAAGGACGGGGACGGCATTTGGCAGGGCGAAGTGCTCTGCGCCCGGGATATGGCGCTGACTTTCAGCCGTCATTACACTCTGTTGGAAAAACAGGCGGGGGATGTGCTAATCCGCGTGCTGAGTACCTCGGAACAGGGCAGGCAGGCCTTGAAACTTTCGGAAAAGATTCTGGAAACGCTGTGCGGGCTGTACGGGAAATATCCGTATGACACCCTGACGGTGGCGGAAATTGATTTTCCCTTTGGCGGCATGGAATACCCTGCGCTGGTGATGGTGGACAGAAGCTATTTCACGGCGGAGGGAGATACGCTGGAACTTTTGCTGGCCCACGAAATTGCCCATCAGTGGTTCTATGCACTGGCCGGGTCGGATGGGTTCAACCACCCCTGGCAGGATGAAGCTGCATCCCAGTGGGCGGCGCTGAGGTATGTGGGTGCGCGTTATGGGAAAGACAGCGAAGAAAACCTGAAGTATTACTATGTGGACGCCCCCATGCAGGAAAACGGGCTGGATATCTTCACGCCTGGCAGTCCTGTCAGCTATTTTGGGGACTACATGGCCTACGACAGCGTGGTGTACGGACGGGGCTGCGCCCTGTTCTATGCGCTGGATGCCTTTCTGATGGGCAGCATGGATGAATGCCTGAAGGCTTACTGCCATGCTGAACCCTTTGGGCTTTATACCCGCAAGGATTTTGAGGAGGCTGTTTCTGACTTTTCAGGCAAGGACAGTTTACCTTTGATCACGGATTATCTGGATACGCGGATGCAATAAGTCTATATACCGCAAATCCTTTACATAGGAGAGATTCACGTGAACGCAAACAAATGCTGTGTACTTATTCCTTCTCTGTCTCCTGATGAGAGACTGCCCGAATATGTTCTCCAGCTGCTGGACGGCGGCTTTGGCGGCATTGTAGTGGTGGATGACGGCTCTGCGGAAAGCTATCAGGAGATTTTCAACCGCATTGCGTCCTGGGATAAGTGCCATGTGCTGCACCATGAGGTAAACCGCGGCAAGGGCGCCGCGCTGAAATTGGGCTATGCCTATATTCAGGAGCAGACGGATTTTACCGGCATCGTTACGGCCGACAGCGACGGGCAGCACACGGTGAAAGATACACTGAACCTGTGCTCGTTGCTCAAGGAGGATGAGCAGGTGCTGCTTCTGGGCAGCCGCGATTTTTCCCGCGGCAGCGTACAGGTGCCGCCTAAATCCCGTATGGGCAACCGCATCACTTCTGTGGTGTTCCGCCTGTTCTACGGGCCCAATCTGCCCGATACCCAGACGGGTCTGCGTGCTTTTGTGCGCAGTCTGCTTCCCTTCATGCAGGAGATTTCCGGCGACCGCTTTGAGTACGAAATGAACGTGCTCATCCGCAGCGCTGTGGTGAAACTGCCCATGAAGCCCGTGCCCATTGATACCGTGTATCATGATGAAAACAAGGGCACCCATTTCCATCCTATCCGGGACTCCTGGCGCATTTACAAGTTGCTTCTGGCAGGCTTTGTGAAATTCATGTCCTCCAGCCTTTTGTCCACCGTGCTGGACCTGAGCTTGTTTACGGCGCTGAATTTGTGGCTTTTACCCCTCTTGATGCAACCGGTGTATCTGCATGCGCTGCACTGCGATGTGCGGGTGCTTCTTGCCACGCTGATCGCCCGCGTTATCAGCGCGGTGGCGAATTTTAAAATAAACGAAGGCTTTGTGTTCAACCTGAAGCGCAGTAAGGGCGCAGCATGGCGGTATGTGCTTTTGTGCATTGCCGTGGCTGTGGCCAGCGGTCTTGCTGTGGGTATACTCAGCACGCTGGTGCCTCAGGTCAACGCCACGGTGTTCAAAGCTGTGGTAGATACCATTCTGTTTATGTGCAACTACCGCATCCAGCAGGACTGGGTGTTCAAAAACCGTATCCAGGAGGAAAAATAAGTGAAAGGTTCAGTACGTATTCTGCTTTGGGTACTCTGCGCCGTGATGGTTGCTGGCATGCCCTTTGTGGTTTCCGCGCCCAACCAGATTGCCGAGGCGCCCGTGGAATGGGACGAAGGTGCTTTGAGCTGGCTGCTTCCCTCTGCCTGTGCAGAAGAAACCCAGCCCGTTCTGCCTGATGAAAACTATGCGTTGCCCGTGGACTTTTCTGCCGGTATGCCGCTGAATCCTGACGGATATACCGAAAACGGCTATCAGGATGATTCCATCACTGTGGGAATGGAAACGGTGGAAAGGGACGGCGTTAAATGGCGCATTGCCCGGGTGCAGGTGAAGCATCCTTCCCAGCTGCGCACGGCGACTGCCGGCGGCGTAAAATCCTCCAAGACGGCGCTGCCCTCCTCCATGGCCAAGGCCAAGAACGCCGTGGTGGCCATCAATGCGGACTATTTCAGCAACGACCCGGAAAAGACCCGCTTTGAATTCCGTCAGGGCGAGCAGATTACCAAAAACCGGGGCGGTAAATACACCAACAACATCAAGGACGTGCTGGTGATCGACGCAAACGGTGATTTCCACACCTTTATCACCTTCCCCAAGGAGACCTATGAAGCGCTGATGGCGTCCGATATTCAGATCGTCAATGCCTTCATGTTTGGCCCCGTGCTGGTGCAGAAGGGCGAGCTTGTTCAGGTGAGCGAGGAATACGGATACAACCCCACCGGAAACGAACCCCGCACCGCCATCGGGCAGACAGGTCCTCTGTCCTATGTGCTGGTGATAGCCGAAGGCCGCACCGAGGAAAGCGAAGGCGTGACCCAGCAGGAACTGGCGGACTTTATGTTCGAGCTGGGCTGCGTGGAGGCCTACAATCTGGACGGCGGCAACAGCGCCACCATGGTGTTTAACGGCGAACTGTACATGGATAAGGATCCCAAAACGGAACGCACCCAGAGCGATATTATCTACTTTGCTTCGGCGGCGGATGCCGCTGCAGGGCAGGAATGATGGCGGGGAGGCTCATGACGATGCTCATTGAAGATGCTTCCATCATCACGGTACTGGGCGTCCCGGTATACGCTTACGGGCTGTTTGTTATGCTGGGCGTGGTGCTGTGCATGACGTTTCTGGCGCTTTGCCTTCACAAAGCCAGGTGCCCCAAAGGCTGCGTGCCGCTGACGGTTTTTTGCATGCTGCTTTGCGGCTTTGTGCTTTCCCGAATGCTGTTCGTGCTGTTTGACGGCTCCATGCGAAACGGCATCACGCTGAAAAACGCCCTGTATTTTCAGGGCGGCGGCTACAGCATGTTCGGTGCGCTGGCAGGCGCGCTGCTGGGCGCATATGCTGCCGCAAAATGTGTGAAGGCACCCGTTGCCAAGGTGCTGGATGCGGCTGTAACGGCGCTGTTTCTCTTTGTTGCCCTTTCCCGTATCGGCGAAGGGTATACGGATATCGGCATCAGCCGTCCGCTGGTGGGCAGTGAAGGCGGCGCCTCCTTCTTTATCACCCAAGGGGAATATGACCGCTATATTTCGACCTACCGCATCGAAGTGCTTTGCGCGCTTGCTTGCTTCCTTTTGTGTTTGTGGGATCTGCGCGGAAAACACCGCCATGGGTTTACTGCCCTCAAAGGCATGCTGGTGTTCGGCTGTTCTCAGACGGTGCTGGAAAGCCTGCGTTTTGATCAGCACATGAAGTTCTCCTTTGTGGGGGTGCAGCAGGTGCTTGCCGTGGTGCTGGTCATTGCGGTTGTGGTGTATCTTGGCATTGCTGCCGGTAAAAAAGGCAGAAAATGGCTGATTGCTTCCATTGCGTATCTGGTTTTCATGGCGGGCGCAGTGGTGCTGCTGGAGTTCCTTATTGACCGTTCCTCCATCAGCCGCCTTGTTTTGTATGGCGTATATATTGCCGTCGTGTGTGTGCCCTGCGTGATGGGGCTGAAAATGCGCAGTCTGGCGGAAAGGAAGTAATATTATGGAAAAAGCACAGATCGACCGGATCAACGAACTGGCCCGCAAGCTGAAAACCGTGGGTCTTAGCGAAGAAGAGCTGAAGGAAAGAGATGCACTGCGGCAGCAGTACATCCGCGAATTCCGCGAAAGCCTGCGCGGCACGCTGGACCAGGTATACCTGGAACAGGAAGACGGCAGCTACAAGAAGCTGGAAAAAAAGGAAAGCCAAACCAGGAACTGATGTATCCGCACCGCTGCTGTTTGCCGGGAAAAGTGGCAATAACGGTACCGGATGAAAATAAAACTTGCCTTCAGGTGAAAAAAACGGTATAATATTTTCCGTTCAAGTAAAATTTGATTGGAGATGTCCTGTTTATGCAGAAAAAAGCTTTGTTGGCCCTTCTGATGGCAGCAGTGATGCTGCTCAGCGGCTGCTCCCTGATCGTCACGGATGTGGAAAAGGATAATGCCCGCATTGTGCTGGATGTAAACGGCGAAACTATGAACAAGGGTTCTATCGCCTATGTGGTGGACTACACCATCGAGCAGAACAACTACTACAATAACCTCTATTATCAGATGCTGGGCCAGAGCGCCGGTTATTCCACTGATCCTGCCACTGTGCTGAACACCGTGCTGGATCAGTATACCGAAGTGATCGTGCAGAACCAGAAGGCTCAGGAACTGGGTCTGGACATCCTGACCGAAGAAGAAACTGCCCAGGTGCAGGTCAATGCGGAAACGGAATATGAAAGCCTGCTGGCTTCCATCCAGTCTGCTTATCTGACCACCAGCGAAAACACCGGCGACGCTCTGCGCGAAGAAGTCATCGAATACGCTGCCGCCAACGGCTACGCTTCTATGGAAGATATGGTGGAGTCCCTGACCGAAGAAAAGATCCGCGAAAAGCTGAAGGCTGACGCTGTGAAGGATGTTGCCGTCACTGAAGAAGAGCTGGCTGCCGAACTGGAAGTCAAAGCTTCTGCCGATCTGACCGCCTACACCCAGACTCCCTCCGATTTCGGTTATGATGTAAACAACGGCACCACCGCTTACTATGCTCCCGCCGGCTACCGCTATGTGAAGCAGGTGCTCATCAAGCATGACGATGCCGAATCTCAGCTGATCAGCGAAAAGAGCACTGCGCTTTCCACCGCCAAGGCTGGTTTGACCGCCGCTCAGAATGCGCTGGATAACGCCGAAGAAGGCGCCGACACCGTGCAGCTGCAGGCTGATCTGGATGCCGCTCAGGCCGTTGTGGACCATGCTCAGAAGGATTATGACGATACCCGCAAGGCAGCTTATGACAAGCTGCTGATCCGCGCCAACAAAGTGTACGAACAGGCTATGGCCGGCGAAGACTTTGACGCCCTGATCGAAGCTTATAACGAAGATCCCGGCATGCAGAATGAACCCGGCAAGACCCATGGCTATGCCGTGTGCGCCGATTTCATCTACTTTGAAGATGCCTTTGTGAACGCCGCCATGGCGCTGGAAAATGTGGGCGATGTGTCTGCTCCCACGGAAGGCAGCTATGGCTACTACATCGTGCGCTATGAAGCAGAAATCCCCGAAGGCGCTGCTTCTCTGGAAGATGTGCGCGAACCCCTCACCGCTGAACTGCTGGCCGCCAAGCAGGAGGCTCACTATGCCGACGTGCTGGCTCAGTGGATCAGCGAAGCGGATGTGAAGAGCTATCCCGAAAAGATGGGCTATTGATTGAATTAGACCTTTTGAACCGCCGGAGAAATACCGGCGGTTTTTGTTTGTTGAAGAGGCCGCTGACATAATGCCGCCATGCTTTGGTACCGGATTTTTTACTGTTGAAAGGGAAAGAATGTGGTATAATAATATGGGAAGCGGCGATGGTTGCTTCTGGGATGGATTTTTGTGATATGACTGCAAAAAGGAGGATTTTATGTTTTATTTTGACTGGACTGTGATTTTGATGCTGCCCGGGCTGCTGCTGGGCATCTGGGCGCAAAGCAGGGTAAACAACGCTTACCGGAAGTTTTCCCGGGTAAACACCCAAAGCGGGATTACGGCGTCTCAGGCGGCACAGCGCATGCTTGCGCAAAACGGCGCCGGGGATGTGATGATTGAACAGACGGGCGGAAATCTGACCGACCACTATGACCCCCGCAGCAATGTGCTGCGTCTTTCGTCCGGAGTGTGCCATTCAAACAGCATTGCTGCACTGGGTATTGCCGCCCATGAAGCAGGCCATGCCATTCAGCAGGCGGAACACTATCCTTTCCTGAAACTGCGCACGGCAGTGGTGCCGGTGGTGAATATCGGTTCTTCCCTCAGTTGGCCCATTTTCTTTATGGGGCTGCTGTTTTCCTGGGAACCTTTGATGATGCTGGGTATTTTGCTTTTTGCCGCCGTGGTGCTTTTTACGTTGATTACCCTGCCTGTGGAGTTTGACGCCAGCCGCCGGGCGCTGAAGATGCTGTCTTCCGGCGGTTATCTGACCCAAAGTGAACTTGGCGGTGCCAGACAGGTACTGTCTGCCGCGGCGCTGACGTATGTGGCTTCCTTTGTCAGCGCGGCGCTGCAATTGCTGCGTCTGCTGACGCTGGCGCGCCGCCGCGATTAAGAAAGAAGGATTTTTGTGCAAAAGAAAATCGACGTTACCGGCTGTGTACTGTATACTGAAAGAATGATCCTCCGGCCTTTTGAGGAAAAGGATCTTGAGGATCTCTATGAATATGCATCCGTGCCCGGCGTGGGCGAGTGTGCGGGCTGGCATCATCATGAGAACATAGAGACCAGCCGGATGATTCTGCAGATGTTCATGGAAGGCAAGCACACCTTTGCGTTGGTAGACCGGGCAGATGGACATGTGATGGGGTCTCTTGGTCTGGATACGACCTCCCACTTTGCCCGGGAAGAAGACAGGGAAACCTTTGGCTGCGAGATTGGCTATGTGCTGGGTAAAGCTCATTGGGGAAAAGGTCTGATGACTGAAGCTGTGAAAGAAGCCATTCGCTTCTGTCTGCAGGAATTGCACATGGACTGGATCATCTGCGCCCACTTTGTAGAAAACGACCGCAGCCGCAGGGTGATTGAAAAATGCGGTTTCACCTATGTGCGGGATGTGAGGTATGAAACCCAGATGGGGGAATATAAAACGACCCGGCTGTATGTGACACGGAAATAAAACAGCCGCCCGGGGAAAAGGGCGGAAGGGTCATACAGGTATTTTGTTGCGGGAACATTTTGCTGTGTGCTATAATGCAGGCAGTATATTGTCTGCCGGGGAGATGAACCTATGGATTTTCAGCAGCCTTTTGATCGGGAGAAGGCACAGCTTCTGTATGAAAAATGGGTAAAAAAGCTGCGCATCACGCCGCCGTGGGATGTGCAACTGCAGTTTGTGGAGGATGCATCCTGGCGCAAAACCGGGGATTTCAAAATCGACTGCGATGACCGCAAGGCCATTTTGCTTTTGAATGCCCATAATCCCCGGCATCAGAACCTGGAGGAAGTCATTGTCCATGAACTGATGCACCTGAAAATGTACCCCATGGATCAGGTGACCGAAGGACTTATTCTGTCGCAGTTTGAAGAAGACAGCCCGGCGGGCAAGTTTGCCTACAGCCAGTTTTTCACCACGCTGGAACAGACAGTGGAAGAATTGACCAAGTGTTTCCTGCTGGAGTTTGGCGAAGACAGGGAACTGAGCTTTGGCCGCACCGAAACCATGAAAGGCTTTAACGAATTGTACGACGGGTTGAAGGGGCTGTAAGGATGATTGCCCGAAATGAACTGGAACAGGCGCTGAAACAGGCGGGGCTTGGTGGAACGTGCGTGTGCGTCCATGCCTCCATGCGCTCCTTTGGTGATCGGGTGGATGGCGGCGCACAGGGGCTGCTGGATGCATTTCTGATGCAGAAGTGCACGGTCATGACGCCTGCTTTTTCCTATCATTATCTTTGCAATCCGGTAACGGATGCGCAGATGCCCCGCCGGAACGCCGCGGGAAACTATGCCTGGTACCGGGAGCATACGCTGACACCCGGCATTTACGATATAAACAGCAAAGAACTTTCGCTGGAAGATATGGGCGTTTTTGCCCGCACCGTATTGATGCATGAAAATTCTATGCGCGGGAATCATCCCCTCAATTCCTTTGCGGCGGTGGGGGAGAAAGCCGGCGCGCTCTTGGCATCCCAGACTTGGCAGGATGTGTATGCGCCTTTTAGACAGCTGTGCGGCATGGACGGCTTTGTGCTCATGATGGGCACGGACCTGACCAGCGCGACGATTCTGCATTACGCCGAGCAGCTGTCCGGAAGAACGCCCTTCGTACGCTGGGCAAAGGACGGTCATGGGCAGGTGCGCTGCTTCAGTGAGGGCGGCTGCTCCAACGGCTTTGAACAATTGGCGGCTTCTCTTGAGCATCTGGAAAAACGCATCATGGTGGGAAACAGCATCTGGCGTATCTATCCTGCCCGCCAGATGTCAAAATGCGCTGCGGATGCGATCTGTCAGGATCCCATGATCACCCATTGCGAAAAGACTGCCTGTATGCGCTGCAACGATGCGGTATTGGGCGGTCCCATCCTGCCGGAGGATTTCTGGACGCGCATTTGACAAGCTGATCAATCATACAAAAAACACCCCTGATACGGGGTGTTTTATTTGCTTTGAAGGGATCTTATCTGATTTCAAACACCAGCGTCACGGATGCGGATACCTGCACATCGCCGGACACGATGGCAGCGCCCTTGACGGATGCGGCGTCCATGGTCAATGTGTTGCGGGCGCCGTACACATAGCCGTTATCCTGAGCGGTGATTTCGATGAGCTCGCCCAAATGCACATTGGCAGCGGTGCACAGCACCTGCGCCTTTTCCCGGGCGTCTTCCACAGCGCGGGTCAGGGCTTTTTCGTAGGCGGCATTGTTCTGGGTGGAGGAAAAGTTCAGGCCGTAAATCTGGTTGGCGCCGGCGTTCACTGCCACGTCCAGAATGGTGCCGATCTTTTCAAGGTCCCGCACGGTGACGGACAGCATGTTGCTGACGGTGTAGTTCTGAATGCGTTCTTCAGCACCCAGGGAAGAGTAATTGTAATCGTAGGATGTGTATACGTTGAAATTGCTGGTGATCAGGTCTTCTTCGGCCACGCCGGCATTTTTCAGTGCGTCAATGACGACGTTCATCTGCTTTGTGTTTTCTTCCTGCGCCTTGATCACGTCGGTATGCTTGCTTTCCACGCCGATCTCAATGGTGGCCATATCCGCTTTCAGGGAAACGACGGCGCTGCCCTGCACGGTGATGGTGCGGTCGTCATTGTCCGCGGAGGCGGGCAGGGCAAGGGACAGGAGCAGGGCAACGGACAGGCAAAGGATCAGCGCTTTGTTCAGTTTCTTTTTCATGGCAGATCATCCTTTCTTGCGTTTGCAGAGACATTTTTTCCGAAACATTTTGGGGAGCAGCAGTCCAAAGACGGCAATGCACACATACACAGGCCAATATTCCAGCAGGAAGGCGCCTATATCGCCAAGGTAAGCGGTGACTTTCTCCCAGAAGGTGGGAACGGGCGCAGGACCCAGCCGCGCCGTCATGACCATGGGTGCGCTTTCGGCAGCGGGAATGTTTCTGTTGTGGAAGGTGCCGATCACAGTGAACGCCAGTGCGGCGGCAGCGGTCAATATGCCGGGAAGGGTGTGCTTCAGGGAAATGACGCGGCGGTTTTCTTTCTGAATACGTGCATGCCAGGCTTGAGAAAGATTTTCCGGTACCGGCATATGCTCGGTTTCGGCACGAAGCGCATGCAGATCCTTTTTCATCTGCATCAGGGTAGCGCATTGGCTGCAGTGGGCAAGGTGTTCTTCCATTTCTCGTATTTGTTCGGGCGGAAGTGTTCCGTCCGGATATATATCGAGAAGGCTGAGGAATTGTTCACAGGATATCATTACTATATGTCCTCCTCTCTTCTATTCAGACGGAAAAATTGTCAAAAAGTTCCGCATGCTGGGAAAGATATTGGCATAATTTTTTACGGGCGCGGTTCAGACGGCTTTTGACCGTTCCTTCGGGAAGAGAAAGCAGCGCGGCAATTTCTTCCATACTGCGCATATCCAGTTCGCGAAGAACCAGCACCGTGCGCATATCGTCCGGCAAAAGGGAAATGCCCTCCTTCAGCAGGCGCAAACGTTCCTTGCTGTCCAATCTGGCGTATACGCTTTCCTGCTGATCCGGCGCATCAAAGCCGTCATCCCGGAGCATGTCCAGAGAAAGGACGGCCTTTTTCTTTTTCAGCAGGTCCAGACAGGTATGAACGGCAATGCGGTCGATCCATGTGGTGAATCGGGCATCGCCCCGGAAAGAGGAAAAGGCTTTGTATGCGCGCAGCATGGTTTCCTGCAGGGCGTCCTGGGCTTCCTCATGGCTGCGCATCATGCGCAGGCAGGTCAAATACACCTTTTTTTCTGCCTGCTCCGCCAGTGTTTCAAAGCTTTGCGTATCCTGGCGTCTTGAAAAAAGCGACATGGTATTTCTCCCTTCCCGGTTGGTACGTTCATCATAACACGGTTATGTCTCAGAGGCAAGCCGCTGTATATGGAACGATGCACAGGATGAAAACCTTCCCTGTCAGATTTCAAAGATTGACATAATGAAGCTTTATTTTTATAATAACAATGTATAGATATGTCCCTGCGGACATATATTTGAAAGGGGAAATGAATATGCGCGTTTTGTTGACCGGCGGCGCCGGCTTTATTGGTTCCCATACTGCTCTTTGCCTTCTGGAAGCAGGCCACGAGATCGTGGCACTGGATAACCTGAATAATTCCTCTCCCGAAGCACTGAAGCGCGTGAGCGAACTGACGGGCAAACAGGCGACGCTGGTGGTGGGCGACTGCACCGTGGAAGCGGATGTGGAAAAGGTGTTCACCGAATACGGCCCCTTTGACGCCGTGGTGCATTTTGCCGGCCATAAGGCTGTGGGTGAAAGCGTATCCATTCCGCTGGAATATTACCGCAATAACCTGAATTCTACCCTGGTTCTGTGTAACGTGATGAAGAAGCATGGCTGCCTGAACCTGGTGTTCTCTTCTTCTGCTACCGTATACGGCACCAACACCCAGGTGCCCCTCCACGAAGATCTGCCCACGGGCTGCACCAACCCCTACGGCTGGACCAAGTGGATGAATGAGCAGATTCTGACCGACTGGAGCCATGCGGAAAAGGATGTGAGCGTGGTGCTGCTGCGCTACTTCAATCCCATCGGCGCCCATCAGAGCGGCCGCATCGGCGAAGATCCCAGCGGTATTCCCAACAACCTGATGCCCTATGTGTGTCAGGTGGCTTCCGGCAAGCTGCAGAAACTGCACGTGTTCGGCAACGACTACGATACCGTGGACGGCACCGGCGTGCGCGACTATATCCATGTGTGCGATCTGGCAAACGGCCACCTCAAGGCCCTGGAATATGCCGTGGAACACAAGGGTGTGGAAGTGGTGAACCTGGGTACCGGCGAAGGCTACAGCGTGATGCAGCTGGTGCATGCCTTTGAAGAAGCCAACGGTATCGAAATTCCCTATGTGGTGGATCCCCGCCGCCCCGGCGACATTGCCATCTGTTATGCCGATCCCAAGAAGGCAAATGAAAAGCTCAAGTGGCAGGCAACGCGCACCCTCACTGACATGTGCCGCGATGCCTGGAACTGGCAGAAACAAAACCCCTTTGGGTATCACGGAGATGAGAATAAGTGATTTATAACCGCATCAAAAACTTGCTGAGAAAGTTCTGCTTTGAGGGCGAGTATCAGGATGTGGAGGAACTGTCCAGCGGCAACGTAAACCAGACCTACCATCTGTTTTACGATGATAACGGAACGCCCCGTCAGTATATCTTGCAGCGTATCAACAACTACGTGTTCAAGGAACCCGAAAACGTGATGCGCAATATCGTGCAGGTGACTCGTCACCTGCGCAGCAGCATGGAAAGTCAGGGCGAATGCGCTGACGGCCGTGTACTGGACATTATTGAAACGGTGGACGGCAAGAGTTTCTATGTGGATCAGTTCGGCGGCTACTGGCGCGCCTATGTGTATATTCCCAATGCCGTTGCGCCCGATACCGTGGAAAGCCTGGACATGATGCGGGAAGTGGGCCGCGGTTTTGGCCATTTCCAGCGTCTGTTGGTGGATTTTCCTGCCAAAGAGCTGTACGTGCCCATTCCCAACTTCCACAACACCACCAAGCGTTTCTACACCTTTGTGCGTGCCGTGGATGAAGACCAGGCCGGCCGTGTGAAGAAGGTGGAGGATGAAATCGAGTTCTTCTTTGAACACCGCCGCATGATGAACCAGATCGTCACTTTGCTGGATAACGGCACATTGCCCCTGCGCGTGACCCATAACGATACCAAGTCCAATAATGTGATGATGGATAAGACCACCGGCAAGGCGGTCTGCGTGATCGACCTGGATACCGTTATGCCCGGTTCCAGCTTGTACGATTACGGCGATGCGGTGCGCTTTGGCGCCTCCACTGCCGCGGAAGACGAGCCGGATACCAGCAAGATCGCCCTGGACCTGGAAAAGACCCGTGCCTTCACCGAAGGCTTCGTGGAAGAAACCAACGGCTTCCTCACCGAGCAGGAACTGCGCCGGCTGCCCCTGGGCATCAAGGTGATCACCTGCGAACTGGCCATGCGCTTCCTGACCGACTATATTGACGGCGATCTGTACTTCCGCGTCAAGTCGCCCCAGCATAACCTGATCCGTGCCCGCGCGCAGATGGCGCTGCTCAGAGATATCGAGAAGAAGCAGGATCAGTTGGACGATATGATGGACGAACTTTTGCGCCGTAAGTTCTGATGTACATGCAAAACCCAAAAGGCGCAGCATAGGCTGCGCCTTTTGTCTTGAGGTAATTTATGGAAATTTTCGATACCCACTGCCATCTGGATGATGAAAAATTCGCTGAAGATTTTCAGGATGTTTTGGTATGCATGGCAGAATATGAGGTAAAGTACGCCCTTTGCCCGGGCAGCGATCTTTTTTCTTCCCGCAGCGCTGTGAAGCTGGCGCAGCAGTACTCCTTTTTGTATGCAGCGGCAGGCGTGCATCCTCACGAGGCCAAGGATGTGCCGGAAGATTATCTTCTGCAGCTGGAAGAAATGCTGAAGATGCCCAAAGTGCAGGCGCTGGGCGAGATTGGTCTGGATTACTATTACGATCTTTCTCCCCGGGACGTGCAGAAAAAGGTGATGGACGAGCAGGTGCAGCTGGCGATTCGCATGAATAAACCGGTTATCTTCCATATCCGGGATGCGCATGGCGATATGCTGGATTACCTGCGTGCACTGCCCGTGCGTCCCAAGGGCATTATTCACTGTTCTTCGGGCAGTGCTGAAGTGGTGAAGGAATATGTACGCATGGGGTTCTATATTTCTTTTGCAGGGCCCCTGACCTTCAAGAAATCCACCAATCTGTGGGAAGCGGCCAAAGCGGTGCCTCTGGACAGATTGTTGGTGGAAACGGACAGCCCCTACCTCTCCCCTGAACCTAAACGCGGCCGCCGCAATGAGCCGGGACACACCCGGTTTGTGCTGGAAAAACTGGCGGAACTCAGGGAACTGCCTGCTGCCGACATGGCGCGCATCACCACGGAAAACGCCATGCGGGTGTATGAAATCAAGTGAGGGAAAAAGGCATGAAAAAGAGAATTGCTGCGCTGCTTGCAGTACTGCTGGCTGTATCTTTCCTGATTCCTGTCAGCTGCAGCGCTGACAGTCAGCCCCTTTTGTACCGGGTGACGGATGAACAGGGACACGAAATTTACCTCTTTGGCACCATCCATGTGGGGAACGATGCTTTGTATCCCCTGTCTGAACAGGTGCTCAGAGCCATGGACCAGTGTGATACGCTGGCCGTGGAAGTAGATCTGGTATGGGAAATGGAGCATCCCGAAGAACTGCTCAAATATTCTATGGATATTTACTATACCGATGGGAGCAAAGCGGAAGATGCACTGGGGAAGGAACTGGTCAGCCGGGCGGCGGATGCACTGGGCATGGATGAACGCCTGATCAACGCCATGAAGCCCTATGGCATTTTGTCTCTGCTGGAGGAAAAATCCGTTGCAGATGCCCTGCTTTCCAGCGAACTGGGGGTGGATCGGTATCTGATTCGTCTCGCCCGGGAAGAGGGGATGGAAGTGCGGGCGCTGGAAACGCTGGAAGAGCAGTTCACGCTGCTGCGCAGCATGACAGATGAACTGTCAGCGTACCAGATCGAGCTGTACGCCGCTTATCCTCAGGAGATGGCATTCAGTACCCTGATGCTGCTGAACGCCTGGAAAACGGGCGACCGGGCGGCGCTCACGCATATGCTGGAAAGCGAGGATGGAATGCTGTCCCTTCCCGATGCATTGAAGCAGGAATTTGAGGAATTCAACCAGAAAATGTATGGGGACAGGGATGATGCCTTTGTTGCGGAAGCAGAAACATTTCTTTCTCAGGGTGAGAAAGTGTTTTTTGCCGTAGGCGCTGCTCATGTGGCCGGCACAGACGGCATGGCAGATCAATTGGAAAAGCTGGGTTATACGGTAGAAGAAATCGGACGTTGACGGAGGAAAGAAAAATACATGCTGGAACATGTGCTGAAGCTGGCTGTGCAAAAGGGCCTGGTTGCCATGGAGGATGTGGATTATACCCGGAATTTGTTTCTGGACGCCATGGGGATGGATGCCCCGGAAGACGAAAGGGTAATGGGGGAAGACCTGGCCATCTGTTTTGAAAAGATGGCGGAGATCGCCGTGGTGCGTGGCGTGTGTGAAGATACTTTGGATGCCCGGGACCGCTTTACCGCGCGGCTGGCAGGCTGCGTGACGCCCCATCCGTCCCGCGTGCGGGATATGTTTGCTGCGCTGGAAAAGAATGTGGGGCCCGCTGCGGCCACCCAGTGGTTTTACCAGATGTGCCGGGATGTGGACTATATCAAGGTGCACCGCATCAATCAGAATATTCAGTACATGGCAGATTCTCCCGCCGGTGAACTGGAGATCACCTACAATCTGTCCAAGCCGGAAAAGGACCCCCGGGATATTGCCAAGGCCCGCACGGCCAGGCAGAGCGGCTATCCCAAGTGCATGCTGTGCCGGGAAAATCCCGGCTATGCCGGGCGGGTCAATTTCCCCGCAAGGCAGAACCACCGCATTTTGCCTGTGCAGCTGGCGGGTGAAAAGTGGTACCTGCAGTATTCGCCCTATCTGTATTACAACGAGCACTGCATTGTGTTCAACGGCGAGCATGTGCCCATGCACATGACTGAAAAGACCTTTGAACGGCTTTTTGATTTTGCATTCCGCTTCCCTCACTATTTCATCGGCGCCAATGCGGATTTGCCCATCGTGGGCGGCTCCATTCTCAGCCATGATCATTTCCAGGGCGGCAAATACGAATTTCCCATGGAAAAGGTGAAGACGCTCTATGAAGTAGATGCGCCCGTCAAGGCCGAAGTGATTAACTGGCCTATGACCTGTCTGCGCTTTACCTCCTGGGATTACAAGGCGCTGATTACGATCGGCTGGAATATGCTGGAGGCATGGCGTGAGCATACCGATGAAGAATGCGGCATTCTGGCCCGCAGCGGCGATGAAATGCATAACGCAATCACCCCCGTGGTGCGCAAGAAGGGCGATATTTATACCCTGTATCTGGTGCTGCGCAACAACCGCACCAGCGAGGAACATCCGCTGGGTATTTTCCATCCGCACGGAGATCTTCACCATATCAAGAAGGAAAATATCGGTCTGATCGAAGTGATGGGCCTGTTTATTCTGCCCGGACGGCTGAAAATCGAGTTGGCTGCACTCAAGCCCTACCTCACCGGCAAGGGCGAACTGCCTGAGAATACGCCCCACCGCGAATGGGCGGAAAAGATCCTGCAGGAAAACGGTGTGCAGCAGGACGATGACGCCGCCGAACAGGTGATCCGCAAGGCGGTTGGCAAAACCTGCTACCGCGTGCTTTCCGACTGCGGCGTGTACAAGCAGGATGAACAGGGCAAGCGCGGTCTGGATGCGTTCCTCCGCAAGGTGGGCATGAAAATCAAAGACTGATTGGAAAAAATGAATACCAAAAACCCCGGCTGACGAATGTGTCGGCCGGGGTTTTTAGTGTTGTTACACTGCGTAGGAGTGAAGACCGGGCAGCAGCTTATTGACGCCGGCAAAGGTGAACAGTACGCAGATCACGGCGATGATGGCAAACCATGCCATGCGCTTGCCCTGCCACTTTTTGCGGATACGCTGGTGCAGGAAAATGGCGTACAGGATCCAGGTGATCAGTGCCCAGGTTTCCTTGGGGTCCCAGCTCCACCAGCGGCTCCAGGCCTGCTCTGCCCAGATGGCGCCGGAAAGAATGACCACGGTCAGCAAAAGGAACCCAAGGCAGATCAGGCGGTAGATCATATGGTCGGTCTGCAAAAGGCGTACGTCGGTTTCGGCACGGCCTTTTTTCAACTGCATCAGGTAGTATACGCCCAGACCGCCGGAAATGGCAAAGGCAGCATAAGAGAAGGTGGCAGAGCCAATGTGCAAAGCAAACCAGGTGGAGCGCAGCGCGGGCATCAGTTCCTTGATCTCCATGGGCTGGAAAGCAGCGTAGGAAAGCACCAGAAAGGCCACGGGGATGCTGGCTGCCAGCACCCATTCCTGACGGAGACGGCGGTGGAGCAGCAAACCCAGCAGCGCAGCGGACCATGCAAAGCCGGATGCGAATTCAAACTGATTGGCCAGCGGAATACGCTGGGCTACCACGCCGCGCCATGCAGTGAAGGCGGTATGCAGCACAAACCCGCCCAGCAGCGCCCACCGGGCGATGCGGCACCAGGCGTTTTTTCCCAGTGCGATACCGCAAAGCTGAATGACGGCAGCGGCAAAGTAAACGATCAATGCGGCAAAAAACAAAATGTCCATCAATTTTCCTCCTGTGTAAGGCAGGCTTCAATATCGATCATCAGGCCGGTTTGGGGTTTGGAGCTGTGCAGGGCATAGCCTTCCCGGGTCACGGTGATGGCAGTAGGCACGGCAAAGAAGCAAAGCGCAAGGCCAATCACCATCAGCGCAAAGACGGCATACAGGGCGTAAAGCAGTTCGCTGTGAATGGTTTTGATGCGCAGCCCGGGGTACGCTGCAGGCTCCATGAACGTGAAGCGCACATTCCCCAGGGTCATTTCGTCCTCAGGGAAAGCCAGCACGGGGGTCATGGTTCCTTCGGCCACCGAAAGCACGTCATATACCGGGTCGTGATAGGCGTAGGAAGAACTGGTGATCAGCGTCACGGTGCCGTCTTCTTCCTGAACATAACCCGGATACAGCGCCTGATAGAATAAGCCGTCCACGCCGTTCAGCGTCAGGAAACAGCTTTCCGTCAGGTAAATCTCTTCGGCTGCGCCGTTTTCCAGATTTTCGATCAGCACCTTGCCGGCTGTGCCGTAGGTTTGCTGATAGACCTTGTAGGGACCAAAATTCATGGGTTCATTGACGCGGATTTCCCGGCTTAAGGTACGCTGGGTGTTGGGGTTTGTCAGGGTAAGAAGGCTGGTATAGTCCAGCGATCCCGTTTCGTCTTCGATGCGGAAGGCGTTAACGGTCAGCAGCGTGCCGTCTTCCAGCGTGATGGTATCGCCGGGCATGACGGTTGTGTCGGTGACCGTGGCCGTGACCATCACCAGCGCGCCGACGATGAGCAGCAGCAGGAAGGAAAGGTGAGTGAGGAAAGAACCGTAAAAACCGAAAAGATGCTTGTAATAAACAGTGCTTTCGCCGCTTTGGCGGGTGCTGAACCCGCGCTGCTGCAAAAAGGCGGTCAGCTTTTCATGCTGTTTGTCTGTAAGGGAGTGGTCGGCAGCAGCATGACCAGCGCGGTGCAGCAGCGCTTTTGCCTGACGGACCGTTTTAGGCAGACGAACAATGGAGCAAAACGTCAGATTCAGGCACAGCAAAATCATGACGGCAATAAACCAGGGCGTGGAAAACACATGGTCCAGCCCCAGGGACAGGATAAGATCTGCCTGCTTTTCGCCGTATCGGGTCACGTATTCCATGGCACTTCGCTGCTGCACGATCAGGGAGCCTGCAACGGAGCACAAAATGACGATCAGCAGAAGCGCCATGCCAAACTGCATGGAACGGAGAAAACGAAATATCTTCTTCAAATGGAATAGCCCCTTTGATGGTTTCATTGGAATGGGCTGCCGGTGCAGCCTTGTGATGATTCACGCACCGGCAGTTTTTAGGGTTACTGCTTGATCAGACCGAGGGCTTCGTCGATCAGCTTTTCAGCCTTGTCCAGGCACTCGGTGGTCAGGCGGGAGTTATGGGCGCTTTCGCTGTTTTCCACGAAAACGAAATCCCAGTAGAACTGGCCCTTGCGGTTCAGTTCGCGGATGGCGTTCAGCTCATCCTCGGTGTAGTTTTCGCTTGCAACGGCGTCAGCCAGCTGGTTGGTCAGCGTTTCCAGCTTGGTGCCGATGGCGATGGTGCGTTCTTCGGCCTTATCCTGAATGCCCTTGACGAAAGCGGCAAGGTCAGTATGGCAGCCGGAGCAGTTCTGCTGAATGGCAGCGCTGTCAACAGGGCTTACCCAGTAGTGGCTGGTGTAGGCTTCGCCGTTTTCATTGGCAGCCTTTTCCATGTGGCAGTCTGCACAGGTGAACTGAGCGGCGTGAACGCTGCCCTTACCCATGTAGGTTTCAAATTCGGGATGCTGCACCTTGATCTGACGCACGCCGGTGCGGGGATTGGTGTAGTCGGCGAATTCGGTTTCCTCAAAGAAGGCCAGAATGGAATCGGGATGCATGGTTTCCATGTTGGAATAGGGCAGGGTAACTGCCTTGGTTTCGGGGGCGAAATAGTATTCCACATGACACTGAGCGCAGGCAGCGGTTTCGCCGTTCAGTGCGGCAAAATCATCGCCCATGGCGTCGGTCAGGTAGGTGTGGGTCACCACCAGTTCGCCGGGGGTGTTGGCATGGCAGTTGTAGCAGCTCACGCTTTCGTTCACGGTGGCCAGCATATCCTCAAAGGGAATGGTGTAGGCACTCACGCCTTCGTTGTTCACGCGGGCGGTGAAGTCCGGCGTCTTGCAGGTGAAGCAGTTCGCCAGAGCGTGAGGACGGCCGGTGTTGGTCACATCCTGCACGGTGTAGTAGTGACCGCGGGCGCTGTTGTAGAACTTGTTGAAAGCCATGCCTTCATACACCGTGGCGATCATGGGATATTCTTCCACATGGTCGATCACTGCGTCGTTTTCCGCATTCTGCATGTAGGATGCATACACGTCGGCATAGGTTTCAGCCCATTCGTTGGCGGTGATAACGGTCACGCCGGTGCCCGTTTCGGTGCTGGTGGCAGCCTGCGCCATCATGCACACGGATACGAGCAGCACGGTCATCAGAATCAGAGTAAAGGTTTTTTTCATTGCTGAAAGCTCCCCTCGTGATGAATGCAGTGAAGGCCGCACTGCATTTTTTGGATATTCCTGTCAGGAAAATCCGCTTCCATTATATTGGATAAGAATATTTTTGTCTACAAAATATATGCCAAAACGGAATGTATACAATGCAAGTGTACAAAAAAACGGGCTTTAAGCCCGTTTGAATGGAAAGGTTGGAAATGACAGTGGGAATACAGTTACTCGCAATCCTCGCTGCGGTTTTGGGAACGCAGGGTGTCAAAGCCTTCGGGATAGCGGGCGCGGAGCTTATCGATGTTCTTCTGCATGACGGTATCCAGATCGGTATCCAGCGCGGAGGCGATCTCCGCCACATACCAGCATACGTCGCCCAGCTCCTTGATGAGCTTTTCTCTGTCCAGCGCATGTCCCTGATGCAGGTGCTTTTTCACCAGGTCGATCACTTCGCCGGATTCGCCGCAAAGGCCCATCACGCCGTTGATCAACACATCCTTGGGAGAAAGGTCAGGATTCAATGTGGTCATGGCCAGCTTCTGATATTCGTTAATGGTCATAAGCAATGCCTCATTCCTGCACGGGCGCGAACACAAGCTGCACCGTCACATCGCCGCTGCCCAGGGCGGCGGACAAACGCTCCGGCTGCTCCACATGGCCGATGCGGGTGTAATTATAAGGCGATACGGCGTCCTGATAGAAAATGACCAGGCACTTGTTGCCAAAGAGCAGAATATCGCCGGCGTGGATGGTTTCCAGCTGTTCCGGATGTTCGGGCAGCGCGGCAGGCAGATAGGCGAATTTCTCATTGCCGTCCAGATCGCTCATGGTGAGCGTCAGCGTGCCTTCCTGAGCAATGAGCAGTGCGGTATCGTTTTGTGCCAGGACGGCTGAAAAGACCGTTTCGCCCGCGTTGGCGCCGGCAGTAAAGTCCAGCGTTACGGCGGGAATGTTTTCGGCGCATGCCAGAGGAAGCATGAACAGCAGTGCGATCAAAAGCAGTTTTTTCATCGGAGCATTCCTTTCCAGAAGGATTGCTGACTATATTCGTGCTTTATGGGGCAATTCCTGCTGCAAAACCTTTACGAAAAACTTAATTCGTCCATGCAGGAAAGAATGAATTTCGTCATGCGTTTGTTGGTTTCAAACAGCTCCCTAAATTTTCCCATGGTGCTGAAATATCCTACGCAGAGCAGCTGGTTGGAAAGCACCATCAGGGGGAGCGCTTCCTTTTCGGGAGCGGACAAGGGCGAAATGCTGTCGTATCCTTCCATAAGAGCGCGGAAGATTGCGGGCCAGCGCTTTCGGATTTCACATTCGTCCATTCGGGGCATCCATTCGCTGAGGATGGCGGTGGCGGCGTAGCAGGGGTCAAAAATGCGGGCGCTTAGCTGGCTCAGGTCAAAATCCACAAAGCCGACGACGCTGTTTTCCCGCCAGATCAGGTTGTCCGGATTGGGGTCCCGGTGGATGATCTGCCGGGGAAGGTGCGGTGCGATATGGGAAACGGTGTCCCGATAGGATTGTACGAAACTGTCCGGAAGCTGCAGTGCCCGGGACGCAGGGAGAAGCCACTGGGAAAGCACTTCCTCAAATACATCCTTTTCCCGGCAAATGGCGGGGTCTTCTTCTTTGAGGCACAGGTGGAGACGGGCAATGGCGCGGCCTGTTTCCCGGGCATCTGCGCAGGTCATATCAAGGGTTTCCAAACGGTGACCGGGTACGCGGTATGTCAGGGAAAAGTACACTTCCCCTTCGCAGATGCAAGGGCTTCCATCGGAGGCGGGAATGTGCACGGGGGCGTCAAAGCCGCTTTGGGAAAGCCTGTTTGCAATGCGGGCGTTCATCTGCACAGCGCCCAACGTGGGATAGGCTTTGAGCACGTGCCGATCGCCCACCCACCAGGCATTTTCGCTGACTGCGCCGCTTTTTTCAAAGATCACCGGTGTAACAGGTGCAGCTTGCAGGCCGAATTTTTGCAATATGCTGCGGATTTTCTGCATGGAGATCATGACGGAAGAAACCTCCTTCAACCGGATGGGGTAAGGTTTGCGGATGGAAAAGCGTGCCTTGAAGCGGGAGGGCGGCATGCCCATTTCCCGGCGGAAGGCCTTGTAGAACCCGGCAGGCGTATCAAACCCGCATTGCACGGCGCAGAAAGTGACGCTTTCGCCCTGGGCCAGCAGCCATGCAGACCACAAAAGCTTTCTTCGCAGGACGTACTGCTTGACGGGCAGTCCCACCGCGTACTCAAACAGGCGGCAGAAGTGGAACAGAGAATAGTGGCTTTCCCTGCATAACGTTTCCGGCGTTACATCTTCCCACAGATGCGCTTCGATGTAATCCAGTATTTCCTGTATCTGCTGAAAACGGCACATGCTGTTTCTCCTTTCTGCAACTTTTCGCTGCCATGATACCATGAAAAAAAGCGGACTGCATTTCCGTTCTTGCGCACCTTTTGGAAGCGGGGGCATAGGATGGAATGGGTAACGGAAGGAGGAAACACTATGAGTCAGCAATGTCAGAATAATCCTTATCAGACCGTACGCCGTTTTTGCACCTGTATCGATGGCGCCATCGCGCTGTTTGCCGGTTTATTGGCCCTTGCCATCGGCATCATTCTGGGCGCCGTGTTTGCAGAAACGCTTTTGCCCGCGCTGGCAGCCATTATTGTGTTTGCCATTGCCATGCTGGCAGCCATCATTGCACTGCTGATTTACCGCCGCTGCGCATTCCGCAGGTAAGGCGGCCCGGCGGATAGCCGGGTACATGTTCCTTCCGCGATCCAAAGGGCAGGTTTCCTTGCGGGAAACCTGCCCTGATTGATGTGTATGAAGGGTTTAAGCCCACAGCTCCTTGTTGGGGCGGTCGCCCATTTGGAAGGTCATTTCGCCGCCCTGCATCAATTGTTCATGGGTAAATTTGGCACTGGGCAGCATTTCGCCGTTCAAAGTGGCGGACTGGATGTACTTTTTCTTCTGGGATGCGCCTTCGGCATTCACGGTAAAGGTCTTTCCGTTGGGGAGATCAATTTCCACCTTGTCAAAGATGGGGCTGCCAATATCGTATTCTGCGGAGGCGGGGTTCACGGGATAGAAGCCCATGGCGGAGAAGGCCAGGAAAGCGCTCATAGCGCCGCCGTCCTCATCGCCGCAGATGCCAAGGGGCGAATCGGTGAACCAGAGTGCAATCAGCTCGTGAATTTTGCGCTGGGTTTTCCATGCCTGTCCGCAGTGGTTGTACAGGTAGGGAACGTGGAAGCTGGGTTCGTTGCCCATGCAGAACTGGCCCATCAGGCCGGTGGCGTCCGGGTACTGCATGAGGAAGGTGCTTTTCAGCATGCCGTCATACTGTTCCACATACAGGTTATCCAGCTTCTTTGCAAACGCTTCCTTGCCGCCGTGGAAGGCAATCATGCCCTCCACATCGTGCTGGGCAGCGAAATTGTAGATGTAGGCGTTGTTTTCGGCAAAGTACATGCGTCCGCCCTGACCGCCGCAGTACTTGGGATTGTATACTTTGGTAAAGGTGCCGTCGATCTTTTTGGGATGGATAAAGCCGATTTTTTCATCGTACAGCTGGCGGTATTTGAGGGAACGGGCGAGGAAGTATTCCGCATCCTTCGTTTTGCCCAGCATCTGTGCCAATTGCGCCACGCACCAGTCGTCATAAGCCTGCTCGATGGTCACGGCCACGCTCTGGCGGTTTTCAAATTCGTGCACCCGGGCGCAGGTTTCTTGTTCATCTTCTTCCAGACCGGGGAAGAAGCCGTTTTCATGGTAGCAGCGGGTCAGTTCGTCCGCTTCGCCGTCCCGCCAGGGAAGCATGGTGCGCTCGGTGGCGTTTTTCTTTGCAGCTTCATAGGCCAGCTCCCAGTCGAATTCCACACCCTTTTTAGCACTTTCTGCCAGAATGGACACCGTGTGATGGCCGATCATGCAGGGGGCATTTCCGCCAAGGCGGGGGAAACGGGGCAGCCAGCCGCTTTCCTTGTACATGCGCAGGTAGCTTTCCAGCGTATCGCGGTGGGCTTTGGGGTCCAGAATCAGCTGCAGGGGATGCATGCCGCGGTAGGTATCCCAGATGCCGTCGTCCACATGGTAGCCAAAGCCGCCGTCATCGTGCACCTGACCGTCAAAGCCCACGTATTTGCCGTCTACGCTGTAATTGCGCATGCGGGTAGTGGCGCGGTAGAGCGCGGTATAGAACACCCGCTTTTCGGCGTCGGTGCCGCCTGTCACGCGGACCTTGGAAAGCACGCTGTTCCATGCATCTTTGCATTCTGCCAGCACGTCTTCATAGGTTTTATGCTGCACATCCCTGTCAAAGGCCTGCTTTGCGCTTTCCTTGCCGATGGAAGACAGGGCAAAGGGAACGGTCACCTTGTCCGTATGGAAGGTGATCATAAGCGCCTTGGCTGCTTCCTGCTTTTCGGGGGTGTGGGGGTTGGGCAGCAGCACGTCAAAAGGCTGCACATCCGCATCGTCCACATACAACACGGTGGTGACGGGAATGGAAAACTCTTCCACGCCGGTGGCGTACACAAAGCCGTTTTCGGCGTACAGCTCGGTGCAGTCGGGAACATACAGTGCAAGGCGGGCATTCTCTGCATCGGGATAGGTAAATTCAAACACGCCGTAGTGACGGCAGGCGGTGTGCTTTTCCTGAATTTCAAAGTCTTCCAGCAGCACTTCGTAATGGTCGGGACGGGCTACTTCCAGGTCGTGATCGAAGGAAGACGCCGTTTTCATGTAGTCCGGTTTGCCCTTCCGGCAGGTGGGCATGAGAACGGCGCTGCCGGCGGTGAAGCCGAAAATTTTGTCCGACAGGTACTTATCCTTCATGCCTGCGCGGAACACGGGCGCGATGAGCGCTGCGCCGTGGGGCGACAGCACGTTTGGTGCGGTGGCCTGCAAAAGGTGGCCGATGGTGCCGATGTTGGTGTTCACATACCGGGTATAGTCGATACGGGTCATGGGAAGAAAACCCCTTTCGATGAATTGTTGTTCCGATACTCTGATGATACCTGATGAGAACGGAATTGACAAGAGGAAAGCATACGTATCTTGTGCTTTTTGCTTATCAACGCTATAATGGAAGAACCAAGCATGTGATTTTATACTTCGGAGGCAAAAAATGAACGTCAAGGAAGTTTTGAACGCTGCCCGCGGAAATGTGGGCCCTTACTGCAAAGCCTGTCCGGTGTGCGACGGCCGCGGCTGTAAAAACCAGATTCCCGGTCCCGGCGCAAAAGGTACGGGCACGGTGGCCATTCGCAATTTTGAAGGCTGGCAGAAGATCCATTTGAATCTGGACACCATCTGCGAAAATACGCCCGTGGACACCTCTGCCCAACTCTTTGGACGTACCTTCCGTCTGCCGGTGTTTGCCGCCCCCATCGGCGCCATGAAATCCCATTACGGCGAAAAATACGGCGATCTGGAATATAACGATCTGCTGGTTTCTGCCTGCAGGGAAGCGGGCATTGCTGCTTTTACGGGCGATGGCTTGAATATTGAGATCATGCGTTCTGCCGGGGAAGCGCTGAAGCAAAATGACGGCGTGGGCGTGCCCACCATTAAACCCTGGAACATGGAAAATGTGCGTGAGCGCATGGAGCTGGTGAAGGCAGGAAACCCCTTTGCTATTGCCATGGATATTGATGCGGCAGGGCTGCCCTTCCTCAAAAATATGACGCCGCCCGCAGGCCGCAAAACGACGGAAGAACTGCGTGAAATTGCGCAGATGACAGACGTGCCCTTTATCATCAAGGGCATTATGACGGTGAAGGGCGCCATGAAGGCGCTGGAGGCAGGTGCAAAGGGCATTGTGGTCAGCAATCACGGCGGCCGCGTGCTGGACCATTGCCCCGCCACTGCCGATGTGCTGCCCGAAATTGCCGATGCGGTGGGCGGCAAAATGACCGTGCTGGTGGACGGCGGTATCCGCTCGGGTCACGATGTGTTCAAAGCGCTGGCGCTGGGCGCTCATGGCGTGCTCATTGGCCGTCCGGTGGTGAATATGGTGTACGGCGCTGGCAAAGACGGCGTGGAAGCGTATGTGAGCCAGCTGCAGAGCGAACTGGAAGACGCTATGATGATGACCGGTGCCCACACCATCGGGGAGATCACCCGGGACATGGTGCGCGGATCAGGAAACTAATAAATACCCGGATGATGGAAATAATCCGGAAATCATTTTCAGTTCCGGCAGTACTGTGCGCCGATACTGATTTTGTGTTTTATATCACTGCATGATATAGTAAACAGACTGACAAACTCGAATACGGAGATGACGATTATGAATGAGAAAAAGGAACTTTGGGTTTCCATTATAAGTCTTATTGTTATTCTTGCTGTCGCCATTGCATTGATTTTAATGGATTCTCCGATGTTACTGTTGGTTATTCTGCCGTTGGCAATACTGCATATTGTCCGGCTTCATTCTTTGAAAAAGAAACAGCAAAACTCCAATTGATCGAACGGCTTGGAAGTACACATCTGTGATGCGTGGAAATAAAACATCCCTCCCTGTGACTGACCGTCGCGGAGAGGGTTTTTTGCTTTGCAATTGCCCATCAAAAACCGGGATTTTATGGCGTATATCACAGGTGTTGGCGTTGCTGCAGGAAAGGACTTCCGCAATACCCGGATGATGGAAATAATCCGGAAATCATTTTCAGTTCCGGCAGTGTTGGCTGCAGGGATTGTTGTGTGTTTTACAACTGTATGATACAATGAACTGGCAGACAAACTTGAATTTGGCGGAGCGGATATGAAAAAAATATTGGATTCAAATACAGTAAAACTCATTGCGATTGTCGCAATGACGATAGACCATATTGCATGGATGCTTTATCCCGGATACCCCAAAGAGATAATTCCCATTATTTTACATGTGACAGGCAGGATCACCTGCCCGATTATGTGCTACTTCATAGCGGAAGGATACCATTACACAAAGGATATAAAGCAATATACAAAGCGTCTGTTTATTTTTGCCTTCATTTCACATTTTGCTTATGTGTTTGCATCTATGGATTTTGCGGACTGGAAATCATTTATCACCTTTTATTACGGAAACCTTTTGAATCAAACCAGTGTAATGTGGTCTCTTGCATGGGGACTGGTTATGCTGCGAGTAGTATGCAGCGAAAAAATCACAAGTAACGGTATGAAAGTATTCTTTGTAATACTGCTTTGTTTGGTTAGCTTTCCGAGCGATTGGAGCTGTATTGCAAGCCTTTGTATTGTGGCATTCGGCACAAACAAAGGTGAGTTCAAGAAGCAAATGCTATGGCAGGCGATTTGTCAAGGATAATTTTCACCAAGACTAATAAAAACTAATATTAGGGTTTGGTCGACTGTAAATGTCTGACTATTCTGCGTCAATAGAAGCACTCTCTTTTTATTCTGTTTGTGTTTATATTCCATGATTCTAACTGCACCGGTAAAGAATCAGTATTGAGTGTTCTATTCAGAGTCGCAGGGGAATCGTGCTTATGTTAGCAAAGAATCATGGCGGATAAACAACAATCCAAGGCGGGATGACATATTTTGTAACTATTGACAAATCCTACATCTTGCTGTACCATATAATTAACTCGTGAGGGAGTAGCAAGCGTATATCGTAGCAAGTCAACATACTGACCCTTTGGGTCTGGCTTGTTTTAAATTGCGAGACTCATGTATAGAACAAACTATACATGCAGTCCATATTTTATCATTTATGAACCCAAGTATAGTTTAAAAGCTATACTTGGGTTATTTTTATGTACCGAAAGGAAGAGAAAAATGAAATTCAATGAATTTGGCCAGAATAATAAGACAACACTGCTTCTGTTGCATGGGATGTGTTCCACTTGGGAAATGAGCTTTAAACCGCTTATTGAACTGGCTCAAAAGGAATTTCACATTATTGCGGTGGCCACTGACGGTTACGACCCCGAGCATAAAGAGATTCACGCAACCACAACTGAGCATGAATCAGAACAGATCGCAGAATACCTTGTAGAACACTTTGGCGGAAAAATTGATATCCTCTATGGCGCTTCAATGGGCGGAGTTTATACCCTGAATCTCCTTGGGGATAAGCGTTTGTCCTTTGATACCATTATTGTTGATGGTCTTTCTGTGACAAAGCTTCCCAAGATGTTGACAGGAAAACTGAGAAAAGTGACAGCAAAGCTTGAGGCAAGTTTGATTCACAGCATGATGACAAAACATCAGAACCTGATCGTAAAAGCGCTTGGATTAAGTGGAGTGGATGAACTGCGACAGATGATGTATACGGACACATCCAAAACAACCTTGTTTAATACAATTTATCATATGGCGGTGTATAATTTTGACTACACCAGGTTTGACGGCGAAAATGTCCATATATGGAGCGGCGGGGAAGAGAAAGTCTGCCTGAAAACCGCGAAGGAGATAAAACAGGCTTGTCCCACTGTTAAACTGCGGGTGTTTCCCGGCTGCGGTCACGGTACACTTCTGACACAGCCTGAGCGATTGCTGGAAGAAATCAGGAATACGCACATCAAAACGGAATAAACCGGGTTTCTTGTTGGGGAGCAGCACGAATGATAAGACACAAGTACTTTAGCCATATTAAAAAATGGAATATGTTGAGGTGCCATTATGCGAAATTTAGGATACATAAAAAGAGAACTAATAAAACTATATGGAAAGAAACAAACGAAAACAATCATCGAATTAGGAGAAAAGCATTATCAGGAGTGCTTGCTTTTGTGCCAAGGAGTCTCTAAGGGAGAATATATGCATTTGGAAAACACCATTCTTCCGACAGTTTCTTTCTATAAGGCTCTGCTGGAGATTGACAGTGAAAATGCGCTGAAGAATACAACCGCCATACTGATAGGTTTATGTAAAAAATGCGGAAAAGCATTAAATATTGTTCTAAAACTTCCGGGTATGAAAGCAGCTTTTATGAAGCTGTTATCCAAAATGGCAACGAGGATGTTTGGCAGAGAATGCGGATTTGACTATACTAATTTTTGTGCAGATGCGAACTGTTTGCAAATGGATATGACAATGTGTCCATATCTAAAGTATGCAAACTTACTTAATGCTCCGGAACTGGCACCTCTTTTTTGTGAAAGCGACTTTGCAACATATGGAAATTTGCCAGGGATCGCGTTTCAGAGAACAGAAACATTGGGAACAGGTGGGTGTAAATGTGATTTCCGATTCTTACGAACAGACAAATAATATCTAAATATTCGTAAATCAGAATTTAAGGAGGTAAATATATGTTGTTTAATGAATTTGGTCACAAAGAAAACCCGCCCGTACTGCTTTTGCACGGAATGATGCAGGACTGGCGCAGCGAATACGAACTGCTGAAACCTTTGGAAAACCATTACCGTCTGATCATCCCAGCACAGGACGGCTTTTATGACGGGAGCGGCGATTTCACATCCTTTGCCGATCAGGCACGGCAGGTCGAGGAGTATATAAAAGAACATTACAACGGCCAGATCTACGGCGCCTATGGTGCTTCCCAGGGCGGTTTGATGCTGACGGAGCTGCTCACCCGTAACAAAGTGGATCTCGGCACTGTCATTATGGACGGATGCTATGTTGCACACCAGGGCAAGCTGTCGGGAAAAGTAACCGCCTGGATGTTTAAGAGGTACAAGAATACCGGTCGGTTTCCAGCAATTATCAATGTAATGATGGCATTGATGGGTACTACCCTTGAGGAAATGGCAGACGTACTTACAAACGGGCTTTACATGAATGCGAGTGATGAAACTGTAAACAGAAATTTCACCGAAAACTATACCTACAAAACCCGTCCCGAGCTTGTGAAAAACGAAACGATGGTCTATCTGTGGTGCGGCAGCAAAGAACCGTATGCCATCAAATCCCACAAAGAACTGAAACGGTACCTAAAGCATTATCACGAAGAGATCATGGACGGATTTGGCCACGGCGAATTTCTCCTGAAGCATTCCGGGGAATGCTGTGAAAAGATCCGCAGAACACTTGAAGCAAAACAGTAATGCCAGTCCATGCAGCATTGCGAGGGGATGCACCTGCAATGCTGCATTCTTTTTCAGGACGACAGCTCCTTTGCCCAAGGGAAGAGGCAGCAATGGAGATATAAGTGCTTTTGGGCCCTAAAAAAGTGTCACTTGCCCATAGCCGTATTGCAATCCGATATTTCAATGGTAAAATAGGATTATAAGGCGAAGGGACAGGGGGAAGAATATGAAGCTTATCCGGGATAAAATAATCTCCGACTTGTCGGTATGTGCCGCCCAATTCTTCGTATAAAGATTGCATACAGGCTCCTTTCGTAGCTTCGTTTGCGGTTACTTACGGAATTTTTACTCCTTTCCCATAACCGCTTTTCACTTTGCCACAAATGAGCCGCAGTCATGTGTATTTTGTGAAGGGGTAAAACCTTCCTTTACAAAATACACCCTGGATGGTTTTCTTTGTTTCAATTTATGCAACGGTTTACTTCTTTGCGATAGACAAACTTTACGGACTTATTCAGATGGCTGTTGTTTTATCTGTTCCTGTTTTGATGATGTATAACGGACAAAGGGGTAAAAATCAAACAGTAAATAAAGTGATGAAATGGATGTTTTATATATACTATCCGCTGCATCTTTTGGTTATCGGGTGTATTCAATTTGTTTCATGAATTCCAATTGACCAAGCGGCTTGAAAGTGCGCATCTCTGCGTGGAAATATAGAAACCCTCCCTGCGACTGACCAATGCAGGGAGGGTTTTATTTTGCAAATGCCCGTCAAAAGCCGGGCTCTTTATCGCGCATGTTACAGGTTGAAATAGGCTTTGGCGTTGCTGTAGGAAATGTCTTCCACGATCTTGCCCAGGGTTTCCATGTCGGCAGGATACATGCCTTCTTCCACCCACTGACCGATGAGGCGGCAAACGATGCGGCGGAAATATTCGTGACGGGTGTAGGACAGGAAGGAACGGGAGTCCGTCAGCATACCAATAAAGTTGCCAAGCAATCCGCGTTCTGCCAGAGATTTCAGCTGCGCCACCATGCCTTCAAAGGTGTCATTGTGCCACCAGGCGGAGCCGTGCTGCACCTTGCTGCGGCACTGGGTGCTCTGGAAGCTCTGGGCGATGGTCACCAGCATGGCGTTGTCCGCATCGTTCAGGGAATAGAGGATGGTTTTGGGCAATTGATCGGTTTCTTCCAGGGCATTG